>DASUFZ010000277.1:0-7498 GCA_036274295.1 Myxococcota bacterium | reverse complement strand
GTTAGAGTCGCCCGACCGCTGCACGAAGCCGCGATCGCAGGGTCCCGACCGAATACGAACCTCGTGAACCCCGTCAGGTCCGGAAGGAAGCAGCGGTAGCGGGGCTTCGATTGCGGGCGGGGGTGCCCTGCGATCCCGGCTTTCGGCAGCGGAACGGTGGGTTCCCCCGATGTCCTACCAGGTACTCGCGCGGAAGTGGCGGCCGCAAGGCTTCGAAGACGTCACCGGACAGGCGCACGTCACGACGCCGCTGCGCAACGCGATCCTCCAGCAGCGCGTGCCCCACGCCATCCTGCTGACGGGCCCGCGCGGCGTCGGCAAGACCACCCTGGCGCGCATCCTCGCGCGCTGCCTCAACTGCGACCAGGGACCGACGGTGACGCCCTGCGGCGTCTGCTCGCCCTGCCAGGAGATCGCCGCCGGCACCTCGACGGACGTGCAGGAGATCGATGCCGCGAGCCGCACCAGCGTCGACGACGTGCGCGAGCTGATCGCGGCGATCCGCTACGCCGCCGCGCCCGGCAAGTACCGCATCTTCGTCGTCGACGAGGTGCACATGCTCTCGGCGGCGGCCTTCAACGCGCTGCTGAAGACGCTCGAGGAGCCGCCGCCGCGCAGCCTCTTCGTGTTCGCCACCACGAACCCCGAGAAGATCCCCTTCACGGTGGTGTCGCGCTGCCAGCGCTACGACCTGCGCCGCTTCACCGTCGCGGAGATCCTGGAGCGCCTGCGCGAGATCGCGGCCGCCGAGAAGATCGAGCTCTCCGAGGCGAGCCTCTATGCGATCGCGCGCGAGGCCGACGGCTCGATGCGCGACGCGCAGACCCTGCTCGATCAGGTGATCTCCTACGGCGGCAGCCGGATCTCCGACGCGCAGGTGACCGAGGTGCTCGACCTGCTCGATCGCCGCGCGCTGCTCGCGGTGCTCGAGTCGTGCGTCGCGGGCGACGCCGCCGCCGCGCTCGCGGCCTGCGGCCGCCTCGCGGAGACGGGCGGCGACGCCAAGCGGATCGGCGAGGAGCTGCTCTCGTTGCTGCGCGATCTCGTGGTCCTGCGCGTCGCGCCGGATGTGCCGCAGCTCGTCGAAGGCAGCACGGACGACGTCGCCGCGCTGCGCGCGCTCGCCGAGAAGACCGACGCCACGCGGCTGCGCCGCATGTTCCGCGCGCTGCTGAAGGAGCAGGAGGATCTCTCCTTCGCGCCGGCGCCCTTCGCGGTGCTCGAGATGGCGGTGCTGCGGCTCGCGACCCTGCCCGACGGCGACGACGTCTCGCGCCTGCTCGGGCGTCTCGAGGATCTCGAGCGCCGGCTCGCGGGCGACAGCGGCGGCAGCGGACCTGCGCCGCGCAGCGGCGGCGGCGGGCCGTCGCGGGGCCCGGCGAAGCCGTCGCGCGGCGAGACGTCGAGCGCCGACGCAAGCGCCGAAGGCGCGCGCAGCGAGGCAAGCCGTCTGGCGCGCAGCGAGCCGAAGGCGAGCGAAGATCGCACGGGATTGCCGAGCGAAGTTCGGACAGGTGAAGCCGCGCCCGCGCAGAAAGCCGCCGACGACGCCTCGCCCGCGGCCGTCTTCGACCGCCTGCGCGCCTTCGTGCGCGAGCACAACCCCGGCATCTACGCCGCGCTCGAGGGCGGCCGCATCGCGGAGCGCAATGCCGACGCGCTCGTGCTCTCCGTGCCCGCCTTCGCCGCGCAGCGCCTGCGCGAGCGCGCCGCGCCGCTCGACGAGCTGGCCAGCCGCTTCTTCGGCCAGCCGCTGCGCGTGCGCATCGCCGAGCAGGGCGGCGCCGCGGGCGGCCCTACCGCGCAGGGTGGCGAGGAGGTGCGCCTGCGGCGTCAGGCGGCGCTGAACCACCCCGGTGTGGCGCGCACGATGGAGATCCTCGGCGGCGAGATCCTCGAGATCAAGCCGCTCGGCGCGCCGCGGTGAGCGCCGATCTCGGCAAGCTGCTCGAGAAGGCGCGCGAGGCGCAGGCGCGGCTCCACGAGCTCCAGCGCGATCTCGCGCGGCGCCGGGTCGAGGGCGCCGCGGGCGGCGGCATGGTGCGAGTGGTCGCCAGCGGCGAGCTCCGCATCCTCGAGCTCCACATCGAGCCGTCGCTGCTCGAGACGGGCGACCGCGCCATGCTCCAGGATCTCTGCACCGCGGCGGTCAACGCCGCGCTCGCCAACGCGCAGCGCATGATCCAGGAGGAGATGCAGCGCGCCTCGGCGAGCTTCGGCATCCCGATCGGGGGACAGTAGGTGCGCGCGCACCAGCCGATCGAGCGCCTCGTCACGCGGCTGAAGAAGCTGCCGGGCATCGGCGAGAAGTCGGCCACGCGGCTCGCCTTCCATCTGCTCGGCGCGTCCGACCAGGAGGTGCAGGAGCTCGCCGAGGCGATCGGCCGGCTCAAGCGCGAGACGGTCCTCTGCGAGGTGTGCTTCGACATCGCGAGCCAGTCGCCCTGCCCCATCTGCCGCGACGAGCGCCGCGACGCGTCGCTTCTCTGTGTGGTGGAGGAGCCGGCGGACCTCGCGTCGATCGAGAAGAGCGGGCGCTTCCGCGGCCGCTACCACGTGCTCGGCGGCGCCTTCGCGCCGATCGACGGCGTCGGCCCCAAGCAGCTGCGCGTGGCCGAGCTGGAGGCGCGCGTCCGCAAGGGCGGCATCGAGGAGGTCGTGCTGGCGACCAACCCGAACGCGGAAGGCGACGCCACGGCCCACTACCTGTGCGAGCGGCTGCGGCCGCTGGGCGTGCGGCTCAGCCGCATCGCCTACGGCATGCCGCTCGGAGGCGACCTCGAGTACGCCGACCACGTGACGGTCGGCATCTGCATCGAGAACCGCCGTGCAATCTGATAAAGGCAGGCGCTCGGCAGACCGAAACGCACGGCCAGTGCGGAATCGACAGCCGACGACCGGGCGAGGTAGATTCGCCGAAAGCTGTTCGGTTCCGCGCGACTAGCGAGGCATTTGCGGATGCGCAGCGCCCAGCTCGTGATGTACGACGAGGACTACCGCCGGATCCTCCAGGTGATCCAGCGGCTGGTGCGCGACGCCAACGCCAAGGGCGTGTTCGTGGTCGATCGCAACGGCCAGCTGATCGGCGAGGCCGGCGAGCTGCGCGGCATCGACACCACGAGCCTCGCGTCGCTCACCGCCGGCTGCATCGCGGCCACGGGCGGGCTCGCCAAGCTGGTCGGCGAGGAAGACTTCCCGGTCCACTTCCACCAGGGTCAGCGGGACAACCTGCACATCACCCTGGTCTCGAGCCGGACCATCCTGGTCGTGGTATTCGACGATCGTTCCTCGCTGGGCCTCGTGCGCCTGCGGGTCAAGAAGGCGGGCGGCGAGCTCGCGAAGATCTTCGAGGAGATCCAGAAGAAGACCGATCAGGAGCAGGCCAAGGGCAACACGCCCTTTGCCGAGATCACCGACGACGACATCGACAACCTGTTTTCCTCGTGAGCTCCCACTGACATGTCGTTCATCAACTACTCCTCCCGCGAGATCAACTGCAAGATCGTCTACTACGGTCCGGGCCTCTGCGGCAAGACGACGAACTTGCAGTGGATCTACAACAAGACCAACCCCGACCTGAAGGGGAAGATGATCTCGCTGGCCACGGAGACGGAGCGCACGCTCTTCTTCGACTTCCTGCCGCTCGCCCTCGGACAGATCCGCGGCTTCAAGACGCGCTTCCACCTCTACACGGTGCCGGGGCAGGTCTTCTACGACGCGAGCCGCAAGCTCATCCTGAAGGGCGTCGACGGCGTGGTGTTCGTCGCCGACAGCCAGAACGAGCGCATGGAGGCGAACGTCGAGAGCCTCGACAACCTGCGCATCAATCTCCAGGAGCAGGGCGCGGATCTCGACCGCACGCCCTTCGTGATCCAGTACAACAAGCGCGACCTGCCGAACGCGGCCGCGCTCGCGCAGATGAAGAAGCTGCTCAACCCGAAGGGCGTCCCCGATTTCGAGGCCTGCGCCACCAGCGGCAAGGGCGTCTTCGAGACACTCAAGGCCGTCGCGCGTTCGATCCTGCAGGACCTCAAGCAGATGAGTAAGTAGCTGGCTCCCGGCAGACCCAGCGAAAAATGCGCTCGCCGGAAGACGACGTAGCGAGCGAAGCGAGCGGGTCGCCGCAAGCGGCGGCGCAGGACGCATCAAGAGCCGGGATCGAATCCCCACAAGGGCGCCGCCGCGCGCAGCGAGCGAAGCGAGCGGAGTTAAGATCGACGGCGTGCCTCACGCCGTCGTAAATGGGAGAAAGCTCTACTACGAGCTCCACGGGCATCATCCCGGCCCGCCCTTCCTGCTCGCGATCGGCATCGGCGGCTCCTGCCGCGGCTGGCTGCCGCTCCAGGTGCCGGAGTTCTCGCGCGAGCGTGCGACCCTGATCTTCGACTACCCGGGCGTCGGCGGCAGCGAGCCGCAGGACGGCGCCTTCTCGACGGGCGACCTCGCCGACACGGCCGTCGCGCTGCTCGACGCGCTCGAGATCGAGCGCGCCGACGTCGGCGGCTCGTTCATGGGCGGCATGCTCGCGCAGGAGCTGGCGCTGCGGCATCCGCAACGGGTCGAGCGCCTGGTGCTGATGGGCACCTACGCGCGCCCCGACGCCAAGCGCCGCCTGCTGCTCGAGCAGTGGCGCGAGCTCGCGCAGAGCGACGCGCCGCTCTCGGCGATGATCCGCGACCGCCTGCTCTGGACGGCGCACGACGACACCATCGCGCAGACCGACCTGATCGAGCAGATGGTCGCGTTCTTCACGCGCGACGGCGCGCCGCTCTCGGCGGAGCTCTTCGCGCGCCAGTGCGACGCCTGCATCGGCCACGACACGCTCGCGCGTCTCGGAGAAATCCTGCAGCCGGCCCTCGTGATCGGCGGCGCGGCCGATCTGCTGACGCCGTCGAAGCTCCAGCGCGAGCTCGCCGCGGGCATCCGCCACTCGCGCCTCGTCGTCGTGCCGGGCGCCGCGCACCTCGTGATGGTCGAGGCGGCCGAGGTCTGGAACCGGACGGTGCTCCAGTTCCTCGGCGAGGGGCGTTAAGCGTCCGCGCGCGCGCCGCGGAGCCCGCGGAACGAGAGCCGCCGCCGCGAGGGCGCCAGCACGGGCGACGCCGACACCGCGTCGCGGAGCCCGCGCGCGTCGAGGCCGGCGGGGCCCCCGACGACGACCCGGTTGTCCCAGCCGGCGATGCGCACCTCGACCCGCGCCGGGAAGCCGCCCAGCGCGCGCGCCACCGCGGGCGCCTCGTCGATCGAGTTGGCGACGAGGATGCCGCCGCGTTGGAGGCGGCGCGCCGCGGACGCGAGCCCCTGCTCGAGCACCCACTCGGGCTTGCGCACGCTGCGCGCCGTCCCGACGAAGACGTCCTCGATCACGGCATCGAAGTGAGCGCGGCTCTGCGCGAGGTACTCGCGGGCATCCGCGTGCACGACCTCGACGCCGAGCGCGTCGAGATCGAAGTGGCGGCGCGCCGCGCGCAGTACCTCGCGGCTTCGCTCCACGCCGACGATGCGCGCGCGGGGCGCCAGCTCGCGCACCAGGCGCGCGGCGCTGCCGGCGCCGAGCCCCAGCACCAGCACGGCGCGACGGCGCGCGGGCGGCAGCCAGCAGAGCGGCGCGGCGAGGGCATCCCACACCGAGCCGGTCCAGGCGCGGCCCGGCACGTACCAGGAGGCGAAGGTGCCGTCGACGCGCAGGGCGCGGCCGTTCTTGCGCTCGCGCACCTCGACGCGCGCATCGCCGCTGCGCCGCCCCGAGCGCGCTGCATACAATCCCGTCATGACCGAGCCCCTCTTCGCGGCGCCGCGCGGCGCCGTGGTCCGCGTGGCGCTGCCGCTGCCCGTGGATCAGCTGTTCGACTACGCCGCGCCCGCCTCGCTCGCCGCCGAAGCGCGGCCCGGCTGTCGCGTCCTCGTTCCCTTCCGCGAGCGCCACCTCACCGGCGTCGTCGTCGAGACGGCCGACGCGCCGGCCTCGAGGCTCCGCCCCATCGAGCGCGTTCTCGACCCGCAGCCCGCGCTCTCCGCCTCGATGCTCCGCATCTTACGCGAGGCCGCGGCGGAGTTCCTCTGTCCGCTCGGCCTGGCGCTCGCCGCGGCGCTGCCGCCAGGCGCCGCGCCGCGCGTCCGCACCGGCTTCGCCTTGACGCCGCGCGGGCGGGCTGCGCTCGAGTCGGGCGCCGTGCGCGGGCCGGCACGCGACGCCCTCGCGGCGCTCGCGCCGGGCGGCGTCGCGACGCAGACCCTCGCGGCGCGCGGCCAGGACGAGGCGCTGCTCGCGCGGCTCGAGCAGGACGGGCTCGTCGCGCGGGCGCGCGTCGGAGAGACGCCGGGCGCGCGGCCGCCGACGGTGCGCATCGCGGCGCTCGCGCCGGGCGTGCGGCTCGACGCGGCGCTGCCGACCCTCTCGCGCGCGCCGCGAAAAGCCGCCCTGCTGCGCCATCTGGCCGAGCACGGCGAGGTGGCGGTCGCCGAGCTCGCGCCCGCCTTCGACCCGAACCTGCTGCGCGAGCTGGCGCGCCGCGGCCTCGTGAAGGTCGAGGAGCGCGCGGCGACGTGCGACGTCTTCGGCGCCGAGCCCGAGAGCGATCGCGGAGTGGAGCTGTCAGCGGACCAGGTGCGCGCGCTCGAGCCGATCGCGGCCGCCGTCGGCGCGCGCCGCGCCGAGACGTTCCTGCTCCACGGCGTCACCGGCAGCGGCAAGACCGAGATCTACCTGCGCGCGGTGGACGCGGCGCTGCGCCTCGGCCGCCAGGCGCTGGTGCTCGTGCCCGAGATCACGTTGACCCACCAGATCGTCGCGCGGCTGCGCGCCCGCTTCGGAGACCGGCTCGCGGTGCTCCACAGCGGGCTGCGCCCCGCCGAGCGCATGCAGCAGTGGCAGCGCCTCCAGAGCGGCAGCGCGCCGATCGCCGTCGGTGCGCGCTCCGCCCTCTTCGCGCCGCTCGAGAACCTCGGCGTCATCGTGATCGACGAAGAGCACGACGGCGCGTACAAGAACGACGAGGGCTTCCGCTACCACGCGCGCGATCTGGCGTCGCGGCGCGCGGCGAGCGCGGGATGCCCCCTCGTGCTCGGCTCGGCCACGCCCGCGCTCGAGACCCGCTACGCGGCCGACCGCGGCGCGCTGCGCCTGCTCTCGCTGCCGCGCCGCATCGCGGGACGCCCGCTCCCGGCGGTGGAGATCGTCGACCTCGCGCGCGAGCGCGCGGATCTGCCGCGCGGGCGCAAGCTCGTGCTCTCGCGCGTGCTGCGCCGCGCCATGGCCGAGGTCCTCGCCGAGGGCGGCCAGACGATCCTCTTCCTCAACCGGCGGGGCTTCTCGACGCGCGTGCTGTGCTTCGAGTGCGGCTGGGCATCGCACTGTCCGCACTGCGACATCACGCTCGTGTACCACGCGCGGGCCGGCGTCCTGCGCTGCCACTACTGCGAGCACCAGCAGCCGCCGCCGGACGCCTGCGGCGGCTGCGGCGCGCCCGAGACCGCGCTGCTCGGCATCGGCACCGAG
>DASUFZ010000276.1:0-29473 GCA_036274295.1 Myxococcota bacterium | reverse complement strand
CCCGAGTCGCCGGCGCTTGCGGCTGCGCCTCCGGCTGCGGCGCCCGCTCGCTCGCCATCAGCTCCACCGCGCGCGCGCGCAGCGCGGCGCGCATCTCGGCGTGATCCTCGGGCGAGAGCTTCTCGGTCTCGAGGTCCTCGTCGAGCGCCTCGATCGCGCGGTAGAGCGACTCGCGCTCGACGGCGGCGAGACCCTCCGGCGCGGACGCATCGGCGTCCGATTCCTTGCGCAGCGGCGCGAGCAGGAAGGCGCCCGCGGCGATCGCGCCGAGCGCGACGACGCCGAGCGCGAGCGCGCGCGCCGGCGCCCCCCGCGCGGGCAGCGGCGCGAGCGAGATCGCGACGTCCTCGCCGGCGGCGAGCGCGAAGGCCTCGAGCTGGAGGTAGATGCGGTCCTCCGTGACGACCGGCCGCTTGCGGTGCATGCGCGCGCTGTCCGCGCGAAGCCCCGTGTCCGCGACGAAGACCTCGAGCAGCGGCACCTCGGTCCCGAAGCGGCGCACGAAGGTGGTGCCGCCGGGCGCCGCAGGGAGGCGGTAGCGCAGCGCCATCGGCGTCTCGCCGGGCGGGATCGGACCGTGGAGCGCGAGCGCGCCGGAAGGATCGCGGGTGAGTCCGAGGCCGAGCGTGTCCTGGCCGAAGCGCAGATCCTCTGCACCCTCGGGCAGGCCCACGCAGAGCAGCGGCTGTCCGTCGGACTCCAGCGCCTGGTCGCCTTCGACGTGGATCAGCAGCTGCTCGCTGACGTCGAGCGCGACGTCGTCGAGCTCGAGCCAGAGGCGCGCCTCCTCGATGCGCGGACGCGGGCCGTCGGCCGCCGCGCCGAGCTCGACCTGCGCTTCGAGCGCGCCGCCCGGCGCGATGCGCCCCGCCGCGTAGAGCGCGAACTCGCCGCCAGGCAGGCTGCGCGGACCCTGCGCGTCGAGACCCGGTCCGCGCGCGGTGGCGCCGGCGGGCACCAGCAGGTCGACGCGCGGGACGCCGTCGGGATAGCCGATGCGCAGCGCCGTCGCGGCCTCGAGCGGCAGGCCGAAGCCCCACTCGATCTCGTGGCTGCCGGGGTGGAGGGGACCCCAGAAGAGCACCTTGCCGTCGCGCAGCTCGAGCGCGTCCGGCGTCACGCTGGTGATCGGCTCGAAGCCGGCCGCGCCCTCCGGCAGCTGCACGGTGAGCAGCGGCTTCGCCGCGGCGCGCCGTTCCGGCGCGACGAAGAGCACGTTGTCGGAGGCGTTCTCGAGCGACTGGCTCTGGAGCACGCGCAGGTGCGTGCAGCCGCGCTCGACCCGCACGCGTGCAGTCCCGCGCGTGAGCCGCGCGAGATCCTCGCTCGGCTGCGAGATCGCGACCTCGACCGTCTTCTCCTTCTGGCCGGGAGCGAAGACGACGCGCAAGCCATAGGGGACGCTGCCGACGCGCGTGCCGACCAGGTACACGATCGCCGGATCGGGGGCGATCTTCTCGAAGGCGAAGGCTCCCTTCGCGTCGGTGCGCGAGCTGCGCAGTCCCGGCTGGCCGTCCGGATCGAGGCTGTAGAGGATGACGAGCGCGTCCTCGACCTGCGCGCCGCCCGACGCGACGAGACGCCCACGCAGGGTCGCGTCGCCGGGCGGGACGTCCGGCGGCTCCTTCTCCTGTGCGTGCGCGGCGGCGAGCGCGAGGACTGCGAGCGCCGCGGCCAGCCCGAGCGCTCGGATCATGCGCGGCGTGCCGGCGAGCGGGGCGGGTGCGGCCACATCACGAGCAGGGTGCCGAAGACGAAGACCGCGCCGCCGATCCAGATCCAGTTCACCAGCGGGTTGCGGTAGACCTTGAACGTCGCGGAGCCGTCGTGCTCGATCGCGGTGAGGATCACGTAGATGTCCTCGCGCATCGTCGAGTAGACCGCCGGGATCGAGGCCGGCTGCTGCTCGAGCCAGTACATGCGCTTCTGGGGCGCCATCACGGCGAGCGGCTGGTCATCGCGGTAGAGCGCGAGGCGCGCGACGGCGCCGCCGTAGTGCTGCGCCGGCAGCGCGTTCGCGGTGAGGTAGCCGAGGCGCACGTTGCCCATGTGGATCTCGGCGCCGGGCTTCACGTTCTCGAGCTTCTCCTCGTTCAGCACCGAGCCGGTGGCGCCCATCAGCACGAGCACCGCGCCGAGGTGCACGATGTAGCCGCCGTAGCGCTGCTGGCTCTTGCGCCAGAGCGTGAAGAGGGCCTGCACGGCGCTCTCGCCGCGCCGCATGCGCGAGCGGATCGCGCGCCAGTACTCCTGCGCGATCGTCGCCGTGACGAAGGCGCCGAGGCTCCAGGCGCCGAGCGCATACGGCGTCAGCTGGGAGCGCATCGCGACGACGAGGATCACGGCGGTGAGCGCGCCGACGAGCGCGGGGCCGACGAACTGGCGGCGCAGGCTCGCGGCGGTCGCGCGGCGCCAGGCGATCAGCGGGCCGACGCCGGTCAGGAACAGCAGGATCAGCGCGAGCGGGCCGCTCAGCATCTGGAAGTACTTCGGGCCGAGCGCCGTGCGCTCGCCGAGCGCCTCCGAGAAGACCGGGAAGAGCGTGCCCGTGAACACGACCACCAGGATCGCGATGAAGACCCAGTTGTTCAGCAGGAAGCCCGCCTCGCGCGACATCACCGACTCGAGCCGCTGCGGGCTGCGCAGGGTCCCGCGACGCGCGAGCAGCGCGGCGAGGAAGGCGCCGGCCGTCACCAGCACGTAGCCGAGGAACACCGACGTGAAGATGGGCGTCTGCGCGAAGGCGTGGACCGACTGCACGATGCCGCTGCGCGTGAGGAAGGTGCCGAAGAGACAGAGCGTGTAGGTGAGCCCGATCAGCAGCAGGTTCCAGGTCTTCAGCATGTCCCGCTTTTCCTGGATCATCACCGAGTGGAGATACGCGGTGGCGGGGAGCCAGGGCATGAACGACGCGTTCTCGACGGGATCCCACGCCCAGTAGCCGCCCCAGCCGAGCACCTCGTAGGCCCAGCGCCCGCCGAGCATGATGCCGATCGAGAGGAAGAGCCACGGGAAGAGGGTCCAGCGGCGCGTGGTCTGGAACCACGTGCTGCCGAGCTCGCCCGAGAGCAGCGCCGCGAAGGCGAACGCGAAGGGAATCGCGAAGCCGACCAGCCCGGTGTAGAGCATCAGCGGGTGGATCATCATGACCGGGTGCTGGAGCAGCGGGTTCAGCCCGGCGCCGTCGGACATGGTGCGCTCCGGCGGCAGGGTCTCGAACGGGTCGGTCACGAAGGTCAGCAGGACCAGGAAGAAGATCATGTTCGCGAGCAGCACCGCCGAGACCCAGCCCATCAGGCTGCGATTCTGCTGGCGGTTGGCGAACACACACGCCGCGCTGTAGGCGCAGAGCATGAAGAGCCAGAGCAGCAGCGAGCCCGCCTGACCGCCCCACAGCGCCGCCAGCCGGTAGGGCATGGCCATACTGCGCGCCGAGTGCGCGGCGACGTAGCTGATGCGGAAATCGCCCGTGCCGAAGGCGACGAAGAGCGACGCGATCGCGATGAGGACGAAGACCGAGACGACGAGCACGCTGCGCTCGGCGACGCGCGTCCAGTCGGCGCGGCGGGCGAGACCCGCGTGGATCGCCGCGCCGAGCCCGGCGACCGCGATGAGCAACGCGAAACGGATGCAGGCGGCGCCGAGCTCGGCCATGGGAAACCCCTCGACGAAGAGGAAGGACTAGCTTCGCGTGCCGCCGTCCGCGGCCGCCTGCCCCTGTCCCTCGAACTTGGAGGGGCACTTCGCGAGCACCTTGTCGGCGAGGAACGCGGTCTGCTCGCCACCGCGCAGGCGACCCTCGAGCACGACCTCGGCCCCGTCCTTGAAGAGGTCGGGCGTCTCCAGGCTCGCGAAGATCACGTCGAGCGAAGGGCCGGGCGGGCCGCCGGCGTGCGGCGGCGTGTTCTGCACGGTGAAGCGCACCTCGCGCGCGGCGACGTCGCGATCGATCGAGCCGTTGGCGACGTAGCCGTGCACGCGCACGGGCCGGCCGCTCGCGACCGTCTCCGCGGCCTGGAACTCCGCGAGCGACTGGTAGTAGGCGAACGACGCGCCGGACTCGAGATTCGCGAGCGCGTACCAGGCGAGCAGCAACGCGACGAGCGTCGCGCCGCCAGCGACCTGGACCCCCTTCGACATGGAGCGCAGCTTATCAAAGGCCGCTTGTGCTGAAAATCACAGGAAACCGAGCACTTGCAAACGCAGTCGCCTTGACGCCCGAAAGCCCGACGGCTAACCCGCAGCGCATGCACGCCTTTGCGCAGCGCGTCCGCGACACCGTGCCGTTCCTCGCCATGGAGGTGATGGAGCGGGCCTACGCCCTCGAGCAGGCCGGCGCCCGCGTGCTCCATCTCGAAGTGGGCGAGCCCGACTTCCCGCCGCCGCCCGCCGCCGTCGAGGCCTGCGCGCGCGCGCTGCGCGAGGGCGAGACCCGCTACACCGACAGCCGCGGGCTCGCGCCGCTGCGCGAGGCGATCGCGGCCGACTGCCTGCGCCGCTTCGGCGCGCGGATCGACCCGGAGCGGGTGCTCGTCACCAGCGGCACCTCGCCGGCCATGCTGCTCGTCTTCCAGCTGCTCGTGGAGCCGGGCGGCGAGGTGGTGATCGGGACGCCGCACTACCCCTGCTACCCGAACTTCGTGCGCGTGTGCGGCGGCACGCCGGTCTTCGTGCCGACGGATCCGGCCGCCGGCTACGCGCTCGATCCCGACGCCGTGCGCCGCGCCATCACGCCGCGCACGCGCGCCATCGTCGTCTGCTCGCCGGCGAACCCGACCGGCGCGATCCAGTCCGCGGAGACCCTGCGCGCGCTCGCCGCCCTCGGTCCGCCGCTCGTCTCCGACGAGATCTACGACGGGCTCGTCTACGACGGCGCACGCGTCACCTCGGCGCTCGAGCTCGGCGTCGACGCCTACGTGCTCGACGGCTTCTCGAAGCGCTACGCGATGACGGGCTTCCGGCTCGGCTGGCTGGTCGCGCCGGAGCAGGCGGTGCGCCCGCTGCGGACCCTGCAGCAGAACCTCTTCATCTCGGCGAACCGCTTCGTGCAGCACGCGGGCATCGCCGCGCTCGCGCACGGCGCGGACACGCTCGCCGCCATGCAGCGCGCCTACGCGCGGCGGCGCGACCTGCTGCTCGCGGGGCTGCGCGAGCTCGGCTTCGGCGTCCCGCGCGTGCCGCAGGGCGCGTTCTACCTCTTCGCCGACGCGCGCCGATTCGGCGTCGACTCGCGCGCCCTGGCCTTCGACCTGCTCGAGCGCGCGCAGGTCGGCTGCGCGCCCGGCATCGATTTCGGCGAGGCGGGCGAGGGCTGGCTGCGCTTCTGCTATGCGGCGTCGGAGGCGACGATCGCGGAGGCGCTCGAGCGGCTGCGCATAGCCCTGGGTGCGCAAAGCAAGGAGGCCGACCCAAGTCGGCCGACGCGCAGCGAGGCGAAGCCGAGCGAAGGCCGGAATGCCCGAGCGCGAGCGATCAGCGAGCGCGAAGGCCCGGCAAAGGGTTGATCATGTCGCGCGGGCCCCGCATCCAGAGCGCCGAGTACCGCTGCGCGGCGTCCGCGGCGGCCGAGTTCCCCCCGCCGCGCGGGCCCGAGGTGGCGCTGCTCGGGCGCTCGAACGTCGGCAAGTCGAGCCTGCTGAACCGCCTGGTCAACCGCCGCACCCTCGCGCGCACGAGCGCGACGCCCGGCAAGACGCGTCTCCTCCACTGGTACGACGTCGTGCGCGGCGAGCAGCCGCTCGCCCTCGTCGACCTCCCCGGCTACGGCTTCGCCAAGGTCTCGCGCGCAGAGCGCCAGAGCTGGCAGCGGCTCGTCGAGGCGTATCTCGACGCGCGCCGCGCGCGCCTCGCGCTGCTCCTCCAGGATCTCCGCCGCGACTGGAGCGAGGACGAGTCCTTGCTGCTCGCGTGGCTCGCGCAGCGCGACATCCCCGCGCTCGTCGCGATCACGAAGGTCGACAAGGAGAAGCCGATGCGCGCGGCCGCGCGCGAGAAGGCGCTGCGCGCCGCGATCGGGCTGCCGCCGGAGCGCGTGATCGCCACCTCCGCAGAGACCGGCAAGGGAATCGACGAGCTGTGGAAGGCGATCCACGCGGAGCTCTGAAGAGCGAGAGTGGTTCCCAGCGGTCGTCTAGCGCGTCCCAGATGCCCTTCAGCGCTGTCCCGGAACCTCGGAAGGATCGAGCAGCCCGTGGCGTCGCCAGCCGGCGCGCAGAAGCCAGGTGCGCGGTGGGGCGATCGGAGGTCGATCGGCCGAAGGGAGCGGCCAGCGCCGACGGCGCCAGCCGTCGAACCACGCAGCCGACGAAGCCTCGTCGAGCTTCATGGGCGGAGCGACGCCCGTCCGCTGTCGCCAGTGCTTCCGCGCGTTGAGCAGTACATACGCCAGTGCGTTTCGCACTTCCCGCGGCGTGCGGAGAGCGCGCACGTGGTAGCGACCGAGCAAGACCGCGCCCGACTGCCTGAAGACGCGATTCACCGCGCGCGCAACGCGTGCCGAGATCGACTTCATACCGCGGCCGAGCGCGTGTTTGCCAGCGGCTTCGACCAGCAGGTGCAAGTGATCCCGCTGGACCGAGAACTGCGTCACGCGGAAGTCTCCGCGCTCGCACGCGGCAGCGAAGCTGCGGCGGAGTTCCTTGACGAAGGACAGCCGTCGGAGCGACGGCAGTCCTTCGCGAATCCGCAAAGTCACATGGGCAGGGCAATCGCGCGGCATCTGTTCGCGCCGCACGTGATACACGATCGACCGCCGTCCGCGCGGGCGACCGGCACCTGCGCGAGGTCCGCCGCGGCCGGTATGCCGGCGGTAGTCGTCGAACGAGAGCTGGTCGGCGCTCATCGGGCTTGATTCTATGCTATGTTGTTAGTCTATTCAAAAGTGAATGTTAGTTGACGATCCACCGGAGCAATCGTGAGCCTCTACGACGACTACGAGCCCGATCCCGAGCTTCCGTGTCCTGTGTGCGGAAGGCGCCTGCATGGATGGCAAGGGAAGGATGGCCCTTGCGGTCTCATGATCTGGCGACAGGGCCATGCAGCTCCCGTGGATCAGTCGCTCGATGAAGGCTCGCGGCTCCAACCCGAAGATCTCGCGCGGCACCATCTGCCCGCGATCTTCACGATCTACGCGTTCTGCTGCAGCAATCGGTTCCCTGTCGAGGCGATCGGCCGCACGGTCGACGGTACGTGGAGCTCGACCGAGATCGTGACCACCGAGAGGGCCAGGCAGCGCAAGGACGAGACGCGCGCCCAGTTCAAAGCTCGCCTCGCGTGGCTGAGCGGGCGCGACTAGCTCCGCTCTTCCATCACCACCATCACCTTCCCGCACTCCTTCGAGCCGGAGAGCGTCGCGAGCGCGTCGGCGAAGCGGGCTAGCGGATAGCGGTGGGTGACGAGCGCGGAGAGGTCGCGCCGCGCCAGCAGGTCGAGCGCGTCCTCGAAGCGCGCCGGGTACTCCATCGAGCCGCGGATGGTGAACTGCTTCATCAGCAGCAGCAGGAAGCTCGTCGGGATCGGGGCATAGTGCAGCGCGACGACCGAGAGGCGTCCGCCGGCGCGGCCGCGCGCGAGGATCTCCGGAATCAAGCGGCTCACACCCGACGCCTCGATGAATGCGTGCGTCGCCGGGGTGCGGCCCGCCATGAAGGGCGCCGTGCCGTGCAGGCGCGCGAGCTCCTCCCAGACGTCGACGGCACTGGGATCGAGCGCGGCCTGCGCGCCGAGCCCTTCGGCGAGCGCGCGGCGCGTCGCGGAGGGATCGATGGCGACGACCTGCTCGACGCCGCGGTCGAGCAGGGTCGCGACCGACGCCAGCCCGATCGGGCCGCAGCCGAACACGGCGACGGCGTCGCCCGGCGCGACGTCGGCCTGCTCGACGGCGCGCATGCCGACGGCGAGCGGCTCGGCGAAGGCGGCCACGTCGAGCGGGACGTGGTCGGGGACACGCAGCAGGCGCCCCGGCCGCGCCGCCTGCGTGACGAGCAGCAGCGGCGTGAGGCCGCCCTGCGCGCCGCCGTTGCCGATGCGCCCGATCTCGTCGTTGCCGGGATGCACGACCACGCGCGCGCCGACGGAGACGTCACGCACCTCGCGCCCCACCCAGTCGACGACGCCCGCCATCTCGTGGCCGAGACACATCGGCGTGGCGGACGGGCCTGCGAGTCCGCCCAGTTTGATGTAGGAGAGATCGCTGCCGCAGATGCCGCAGGCGGCGACGCGCACGACGGCATCGCGCGGACCGGGCTCGGGCGCGCCGATCTCGTCGACGCGGACGTCGCCCGGCCCGTGCACGCGCACCTGGAGCATGTGCGCCGCTACCGGAACAGATCCGTCGCCGGATCGCGCAGGGTCTGCCGCACCGTGCCGTCCCCGACCGGCGCCACGCCGCGCACGAACACCGCGGGGATGCCTGCGTCCTTCGCCATCAGCAGGCCCGCGGCGGCGGCGAGCTGATCCGCGCTCGCGAGGGTCGTCACCTCGAGCGGGCGCCCGACCATGTCGAGCTTGCCGCGCAGATCCTGGAGCGGAGCGATGCCGGACGAGCCGAGCGCCACGTCCACCAGCCCCTCGCGCCAGGGACGCCCGAAGGTGTCGCTCACCACGATCGCGAGCGGACCCGCGCCGCGCGCGCGCAGCGCGTCGCGCAGCCGGCGCGCCGAGGCGTCGGGATCCTCGGGCAGCAGCACCGCGACGTCCGCGCCCGGCGCGTTCGAGAGATCGACGCCGGCGTTCGCGCACACGAAGCCGTGCCGCGTCTCGCAGATCAGCACGCGGTGCCCTCGCTTCACGACGCGCGCGCTCTCGCGCAGCACCACCTCGATGTGGCGCGGATCCTTGCCGTCCTCGGCCGCGATGCGCTGCGCCTCGGCCGACGGCACCACGTCGGCCAGGGCGACGAGGCGCCCCTCGGCCTTCGACACGACCTTCTGGCAGACGACCAGCACCCCGTCGGCGAGCGCGATGCCTTCCTTCTGCGCGGCCTCCCACACGAGTCCCGCGAGGTCGTCGCCCGGCGCGATGCGCGGGATGCCCGTCAGCGCGAGCAGCTCGATGCGGTTCACGGGCGCTCCGCGGCGAAGCCGGCGAGCGCGGCGCGCGTGCGCCGGCCGAGCGTCTCGCAGCGCAGGATCTCGCGCGCGTCCTCGGCGACGTCGACGTCGATCGCGAGCGAGGGCAGCGCCAGCTCGACGTAGCGGACGCCCGCCTGGAGCGCCGCCTCGCGGTGACGCTTGGCGCTGTCGGGTCCGAAGCGCGCGGGGATGACGTCGCGCGGGATGCGCAGCAGCGCCGACGTGCCGCCGTCGCGCGAGGGCGCCAGCGCGACGCCGCCTGCGGCGCCGGCCTCGAGCAGATGCGAGACCTCCTGCGCCGCCAGCGCCGCGACGTCGCCGAGCACGACCAGCACGCCGCTGCCGGGCTCCGGCGCGAGCTCGGCGGCCGCCAGCTCGATCGACGCGTTGAGCCCCGGCGCGTCGCGCAGCAGCGCCTCGGCGCCCGCGGCCTCCGCCGCCTGCGCCACCTGCGGATCCGGCGTCACCACGGCGACGCGCTCGAGCGTCGGCACGGCGCGCAGCGCCTCGACGACGTCGCCCATCATGGCGAGCGAGAGATCGCGCGCCCACTCGCGGTCGCGCGCCGCCAGCCGCGACTTCGAGGCGTCGAGCGACTTGACCGGCACGACGGCCGCGATCACCGCTCTGCTCCGCAGAGCGCGAGCGCGGCGCGCGCCACGCCGGCCGCGATCTCCGGGTTCCGCATCAAGGTGTCGACCGCCACGGCGCGCAGGCCCAGCGCCTCGACGTCGCGGAGCTGCGCGGCGTCGCGCGTGTCGAGCACGAAGCCGTCTGCCTGCCCGCGGTACATCCCCGCGACCCCGCGCGCCGACACCTCGACGCCCTGCGCGCGCAGCAGGCGATCGGCGGGGCCCTTGACCGGCGCGCCGCCGACGATCGGCGAGATGGCCACCACGGGCGCGCGCGCCGCGCGCAGCGCCTCGCGCACGCCGCGCAGCGCCAGGATCGGCCCGATCGAGACGACGGGGTTCGACGGGCAGATCAGGATGGCGTCGGCGCGGGCGATGGCGTCGAGCACGCCGGGTGAAGGCTCCGCCGCCGCGGCCGCCGAGAGATCCACCGAGGCGACGTCGTCGGGCGCGCCGTCGCGCGCGAGGTACTCCTCGAAGTGGACGCGGCGGCCGCCGCGCAACGTCACGAAGGTGGGGCAGGCCGCTTCCGACATCGGCAGGATACGAGTCGCGACGCCGAGCGCGCGCCGCAGCTCGTCGGCGATGGCGGCGAGACCGACGCCCTCGGCCATGCGCAACGTGCGGTGGTGGCAGTGCGCGAAGTCGCGGTCGCCGAGGCGGAACCAGGTCTCGTGGCCGAGGCTGCCGAGGACCTCGAGCAGCACCGTCGTGTCGCCCTCGAGCCCGTAGCCGCGCGTGCGGTCGACGCGTCCCGCCAGGGTGTAGGTGACGATGTCGACGTCCGGCGAGACGTGCACGCCGTAGAAGCGGCAGTCGTCGCCCGTGTTGACGATCGCGGTGACCGCCTCGGGCGGCACCGCGCGCACGAGCCCGGAGAGAAAACGGGCCGCTCCGACGCCTCCCGCCAGCGCGACGACGCGCGGCGGGAACGTGCTGGCATGGAGCTCGGTCGTGTCAGTGCTCATTGGGAGCCGGCTTCATCAGCTGGCGCCGCGAGCGCAGCTCCTCGAGCTCCGCCTGGAGCTGCGGCAGGTGGTCGGACGCCTCGCGCACGGCCGCCTCGTCGACCGGATTGCCGTCCTCCGACTCGGGCTCGCCCATGCGCTGCGCCAGGCTGACCTCTTCCTCCGTGATCTGCTGCTCGAGCGCGCGGATGCGCGCGTCGATCGCCGCGATCTCCTCGGGCGTGGTCGGGACGGCGGCTTCCTCCGCCACCTCCGCTGCGCTCGCAGCCGCGCCCGCGTCCGTCTCCTCCGGCGGCTGCTGCCCCGCGAGCCACTCGCGCGGGCTCTCGGGAGGTCGCGGCTCGGTGATCGAGCCCGGCATCAGCGCGGCGTTCTCCTGCGCGCTGCGCCCGGGCTGCACCTGATTCAAGCTGTCGCGCGACGCGCCCGGCACGGTCTCCGGCAAGGTCGTGTAGCGCACGTTGCCTTCCGCGTCGGACCACTGGTAGAGGACGCGTTCCGTCGACGCCGTGCGACAGGCGACGAACGCGAGCGCCGCGAGAGCGACGAGTGTGATTGCGCGCATCGCGGCCGATGATCGAAGAGGCCTCGACAACCGTCAACCGCGCCGCGAGCCCGCGCGTTCACGCGCAGCTGCTGCGGGCGCGCGTGTGCGCAGCGCGCGCGCTTTGCAAGGCGGCACGCCGCTTGCTCCACGCGCGCGCCCATGCGCCGTCGCTTCTCGTGTGTCGCGATCCTCGCCTGCTCGCTGCTCGAGCCGGCGAGCGCCGCGACGGCGCAGGCGCCGAGCCTGCGCTGGACGCGCGCGGCCGAGCCGTGGCCCGGCGACGTCGTCACCGCGCTCGCGCTCGACGAGCCGGGAGCGCGCCTGGCGCTCGGCGGCGAGCGCGGCGTGCGCATCGTCGGCGGCGCGCGCGAGATCGAGCGGGTGCGCGCCGGCGTGCGCGATCTCGCCTTCCTGCCGGACGGCGCGCTGCTCGCTGCGACGGACGACGGCGTCTGGCGCATCGATCCCGACGGGCGCGATCTGCGCGAGTCGCTCGGACCGGGCGAGGTGCGCAGGGTCACGCGCATCGCCGCGGGCGCCGACGGCTTCGCGGCGGCTGCGACCGAGGCTGGTGTCGTGCTGCGCGATCGCGCGGGGCGCTGGGCGCGCCGCGTCGAGCTGCCGCGCGCGCAGGCCACGCTCGTCGCGCTGCGCGCGCGCGGGCGAGACGTCGAGCTGTGGGCCGCCGTCGCCGGAGAAGTGTGGGTGAGCGCGTTCCCGGCGGACGAGCCCGGGCTCACGCTCACTGCGCAGCGCGTGGTGCTGCCCGAGTCCGGCAGCGGCGCGTTGCCCGTCGACGCCGCGTTCGGGCTGCCCGAGGCCGACGTCGTGCTGGTGACGGCGAACGGCTTCGCCGTCCGCGGCGACGCCGACGGCGCGTGGCGCATGCTGCGCCCGAGCTGGCCGCCCGGTGCGACACCGCTTCGTTTCGGCGTCGCGCAGGGGGTGCGCGCGCTCGCGACCGCCTCCGGCCTGCTGCTCGCGTCGGAGCTGGCGGGTCCGTGGCAGCGCGCCGCCGCGCCGGCCGGCAGCGATCCGAGCCTGGCGCTGGCGACGCGCGGTCACGAGCTCGTCGTGGCGACCCACCGCGAGGTCTTGCGCGCCGTTGGCGGCGCTCGCGCCGACGGCGACGACGCGGGTCCGCCGCAGGACGCGGTGCCCGCGCCCGCCGCGCTGGCGCCGCCCCCGCCCGTCGGCCCGGACATCCGCGACGTGCAGCGTGCCGCGCTCGCGTACCTCGAGCTCCAGCCCGCGATCGCGAACGACATGCGCGCGCGGGCGGAGCGCGCGCGCTGGCTGCCGGTGCTGAGCTTCCGCATGGGCGCCGAGCGCGAGCGCGGCGAGGGCCGCGGCTTCGACCAGAGCTTCGTCTCGGGCGCGATGCGCGATCTCTACGACGAGGGCCACGAGAAGAACGACGATCTGACGGTCGACGTGACGCTCGCATGGGACCTGGGCGACGGCGTCTTCAATCCCGACGAGATCGACGTGTCGCGCGAGCTGCGCTCGGTGATCGCGCTGCGCGACGACGTGCTCGACGAGGTGACGCAGCTCTACTTCGAGCGCCGCCGCGCGCTCGCACAGCTCGCGCAGCCCGCCTCCGAGGCGGAGGCCGCCGCGCTGCGCCTGCGCAGCGCGGAGCTCGCGGCCGGCATCGACGCGTGGACCGGCGGCTGGTTCTCGCGCGCGCTTCGCAGTCCCGACACCCCGCGAACCGGAGGATCACGATGACTCGCTGGATCTCGCTCGGGCTCGCCATGGCCGGGCTCCTCGTGCTGCCGCACGCGCGTGCGGCGGCGCTGCCCCTCATCTCGGAGGTCTACTACGACGCGGTCGGGACCGACGACGGGCTCTCGTTCGTCGAGCTGTGGGGACTGCCCGGGACGGACCTCACGGGCTGGGTGCTCGAGGGCATCAACGGCAGCAACGGACAGGTGGCGCCGAGCCTCACGCTCAGCGGACACATCCCGGGCGACGGCTTCTTCGTCGTGGCCGACGGCCTCGCAGACGGCAGCACGCTCGTGGCGCAGGCCGACCTCATCCTCAACTTCGATCTACAGAACGGTCCGGACTCGATGCAGCTGCTGACACCGGAAGGCGCGATCGTCGACGCGGTCGGCTATGGCGAGTTCGCAGCGGGCGAGATCTTCGCGGGCGAGGGCAACCCCACCGTGGATCCGGCAGCGGGGATGGGGATCGCGCGCGTCTTCTCCGACGTCGACACGGATCAGAACTCGCTCGACTTCGCGGCCGCGGCGCCGAGCCCGGGCGGCGGCTCCCTCTCGGCGGTGCCGGAGCCGGGGACCGGTCTCCTGGTCGGCGCGGGCGTGTGCGGTCTCGTGCATGGCGGCCGGCGTCGCGCGCACCCGCGTCGCTGAGCAACGGCGGTGGGCGGCGCGCGGCGCATCCCCCTGGCCGCGTCCGCCTCCTGGCCCCGGCGCGCTCGTGCGCGCGCGCCGGGGCTCTCGCCGCCCGGCCAGGAGATCTAGGAAGGGATGGGCCCCCGTGGGGAGTCCCGCTTGGCGGCCGGCGCTCGCTCTGCGCCTCAGTTCGATCCCGATTCGGCCGATGCGCACCTCCGATGCGCGCGAATTGCTGCGTTCCGGGACCCGTGTGCGCGGCCGCCCGTGGCCGTCGACAAGCGCGAACCTTCGCGGGAGACTCGCGCGCTCCGCGGGGAGCTGAGCGGCGATGATCATCGGCGCGAACACGAACGTCCGGCATCGCGGCGTCGTCTTCCACGTGCAGACCGAGGACTCCGGTCGCGCGAACCCGCACGTGATCAGCCACCTCTACCACCACGGCACCATCCTCGCATCGGAGAAGACGGAGTACGCCGATCAGCTCGGCGCGGAGGATCTCGAGCAGGTCGTTCGCGGGCTGATCGAGACGCAGCACAAAAGCATGTTGAAGCGGCTGCGCGCCGGAGACTTCGACGTGCTGATCACCGAGCGGCTCGGCGCCGAGGCAGGACCCGCGGAGACGCCGACGCCGCTGCCCGACGAGCCCCCGCAGCCGAGCCCGGACGCCTCCATGCCCGAGCATCAACCCGCCCGCGTCTTCGGTGACGGCATCGTCTCCCAGAAGCCGCTCGACGAGGTCATCCTCGACTATCTCGCCAGGAAGGCGCGCGATCGCGCCGGGCGATCCGAAGGCCCCGGTCGCAAGACCCAGACGCGCGAGTGACGACGCGATCCGCACACCGCGCGAGCTCGCCTGCGTCCGGCGAGGTCGGCAGCGGACAGCCCGCCGTGCGGCTCTACCACGTCTCGAAGTCGTACAGCGCCGGCCACT
Source organism: Myxococcota bacterium (assembly GCA_036274295.1). Lineage (GTDB taxonomy): Bacteria > Myxococcota_A > UBA9160 > UBA9160 > SMWR01 > DASUFZ01. The sequence goes on along the minus strand of DASUFZ010000276.1, from coordinate 14,961 downwards.
TCGCCCTGCGTGACGTCTCCATCGAGTTCGCGCGCGGCGAGTTCGTGTTCCTGACGGGTCCGTCGGGCGCCGGCAAGACGACGCTCTTGCGGCTCATCTTCGCGGCGGAGCGCCCGAGCGAGGGGCAGATCCTGGTGCTCGGGCGCAATGCGCCGCGCCTCGGCCCGCGCGCGGTGCCGCCGCTGCGGCGGCGCATCGGCGTCGTGTTCCAGGACTTCAAGCTGCTGCCGCGCCGCACGGTCGAGGAGAACGTGGCAATGGCGCTCGAGGTGGTCGGCGCGCCGCGCCGCGAGGTGCGCGCCAAGGTCTTCTCGGTGCTGAAGCAGCTCGGCCTGCAGCACCGGCGCTTCCACCATCCGCCGTCGCTCTCGGGCGGCGAGCAGCAGCGCGTCGCGATCGCGCGCGCGCTCGTCAACGAGCCGGACATCCTGCTGGCCGACGAGCCGACCGGAAATCTCGACCACGAGCTCGCGCTCGAGATCATGGACCTGATCGCGGGCGCCGCGACGCGCGGCACCACGGTGGTGGTCGCCACACACGACCAGGCGATCGTCGAGCGCTACGGCAAGCGCTGCGTGCGTCTCGAGGGCGGCCGCATCGTCGAGGACCACGCGGCGCCCGGGGGCATGCCGTGAGCCGGCTCCTCGCGCGCATGGCGACGCTCGTGCGCTCGGCGCTGCGCGGCTTCGCCTCGAGCCCGCTGACGAGCGGCGTCGCGGTGGTGACGATCGCCGTGACGCTCGTGCTCGTCGGCGCCTTCGCCCTGCTCGTCGCGAACATGGAGTCGGTGCTCGTCCGCTTCGGCGACGCGCTGCGCGTCACCGCGTTCCTCGAGGACGGCCTCGGCGCGGAGGCGCAGCAGGCGCTCGTCGCGTCGGCCTCGAAGCTCCAGGGCGTCGAGTCGGTGAGCCTCGTCTCGCGCGAGCAGGCTCTCGAGCGCTTCCGCCGCGGCGTCGGCCGCGGCGCCGCGCTGCTCGAGGGGCTGTCGGAGAATCCGCTGCCGGCGTCGCTCGAGATCTCGCTCGCGCCGCAGCTGCGCTCGTCGGAAGGGCTCGCGCGCGTGGCCGACGCCGTCGCGCAGCTGCCCGGCGTCTCCGACGTCGCCTCGGGGCGCGACTGGGTCGAGGGCTACCTGCGCGGCGTCGCGCTGGTCCGCGGCGTCGGCACGGGCCTGGCCGTCATCCTGGCGCTGGCATCGCTCCTCATCATCGCCAACACGATCCGGCTCGCGGTGCTCTCGCGCCGCGACGAGCTCGAGATCCTCTCGCTGGTCGGCGCGTCGCGCAGCTACGTCGCGGCGCCCTTCCTGATGGAGGGCTGGCTCCAGGGCGTGCTCGGCGGCGCGCTCGCGCTGGCGGCCCTCTACGCGATCTTCCGGCTGGTGCTGCCCGGACTCGAGTTCGGGCTGGAGCTGGTGCTCGGCGGTGTCGCGCCGCGCTTCTTCGAGCTGCGCGAAGGGCTGGCGCTGGTGCTCGCCGGCAGCGGGCTCGGGCTCTTCGGCGCGGCGGTCGCCGTCGCGAGCGAGTCGCGCGCGTGAGGCGCGTCCTGGGTCCGCGCATGAAGCGCACGGCGGGCGCATGGCTCGTGCTGGCGCTCGTCGTCGGACGCCCTGCCGGCGGCGAGAGCGAGCAGGGCGATCTCGAGCGGCTGCGCCAGGCGATCGAGGCGAGCCGCGCGCGCGTGTCGCTCTACGAGCGCGAGGAGCGCGGGCTGCTCGAGGCGCTCGACGCCATCGAGGAGAGCGCCGAGCTGCTCCAGCGCGACGTCGTGCGGGCGCGGCTGCGCGCGCGCAACGCCCGCGCGGAGCTCTCGCAGAGCGAGGCGCAGGCCGCCGCGGTGGCCGAGCGTCTCGGCGTCCTCGAGCGGGCGATGGGCGCGCGGGCGCGCGCTCTCTACCAGGCGGGCGAGCTCGGCTTCCTCCCGCTCCTCTTCTCGGCGAGCGACCTGCGCGAGTTCCTCTCTCGCGTGCAGGCGCTGCGGCTGCTGCTCTCGCACGACGCCGACCTCCTCGCGCGACACCGGAGCGAGTCGGAGGCGCTGCTGGCGCGGCGCGCCGAGGCGGCGCGCGCGGCATCGCAGAGCCGCGCGGCGCAGGCGGTGCTGGAGGAGCGCTCGCGCCAGCTCGGCGAGGAGCAGGCGCGCAAGCGCCAGCTCGTGCTGGAGCGCAAGAACAGCCGCACGCGCGAGCGCTCCGTGCTCGCGGAGCTCGAGATCGCCGGGCGCGCGCTGGAGGAGGCGGTCGCGGCGCTGCCGGCGCAGCCGCAGGCCGCCTTCGCGCCGAAGAGCGGCGCGTTCGCGTCGCGGCGCGGACGCCTGCCGGCGCCCGTGGACGCGCCGATCGCGCGCGGGTACGGGCGCGTGCTCGACGGCGAGTCGCGCACCGCGACCTTCCGCAAGGGCGTCGAGTACGAGGCGCCGGAAGGCGCGCCGGTGCGCGCCGTCGCGGCGGGCAGCGTGCGCTTCGCCGGACGCTTCCGCGGCTACGGCAAGACGGTGATCCTCGATCACGGCGACGGCTACTTCACCGTCTCTTCCCATCTCTCCGAGACGCTCGTCGACGTGGGCGCGTCCGTGGATGCCGGCGCCATGATCGGGCGGGTCGGCGACACGGGCTCCCTCGCGGGACCGCAGCTCTACTTCGAGATGCGCCGCGGCGGCGAGGCGCTCGACCCGCAGGACTGGCTTGCGGGCGTGCCGGCAAGCAGGCGATAGACTCCCGGCCTCGCGCGATCCATCAAGCGTTGCGGCGGGCGCGCCGAAGCCGCTGCAGAGCCGGGCCAGATGCCCGAGGAGTTCCAGGCGATGCGCCCCCAGCGAGAGCGAGTCCGTTTCCTCTTCACCTTCCTCGCCGGAATCTGCGCCGCCGTCCTCGTCACCAACGTCTCGAACACGCTCAGCGTGGTCGCCGCGACGCGCTACGAGGACCTGTCGCTCTTCACCAACGTGCTGAACCTCGTGCGGCGCAACTACGTCGAGCCGGTCGAGGAGACGGACCTCATCAAGGGCGCCGTGCGCGGCATGCTCCAGGAGCTCGACCCGCACTCCTCCTTCCTCGACTCCGAGGCCTACAAGGAGATGCAGGTCGACACGCGCGGCGAGTTCCACGGCCTCGGCATCGAGATCACGAAGCGCGAGGACGGCTTCGTCGAGGTGGTGTCGCCGATCGAGGGCACGCCCGCCGCGAAGGCGGGCCTGCGCCCGCGCGACCAGATCGTGACGATCTGCCCGACCGAGGTGCCCGAGGACTGGAAGGAGCCGTGCCGCTCCACCAAGTCGCTCACGCTCTTCGAGGCCGTCAACCTGATGCGCGGCAAGAAGGGCTCGGAGATCACGATCGAGGTCTTCCGCGAGGGCTTCGACAAGCCGCAGCCCTTCAAGATCACGCGCGACGTGGTGAAGATCGTGTCGGTGTCGGGCGAGATGATCGAGCCCGGCTACGGCTACGTGCGGCTGCGCACCTTCCAGGAGCACACCGCCGAGGATCTCCAGGAAGTGCTGGCGAAGCTCCGCAAGGAGTCCGGCGGCTCGCTCTCCGGCCTCGTGCTCGACCTGCGCGACAACCCGGGCGGACTGCTCGACCAGGCGGTCAAGGTCTCGAACGCCTGGATCTCGGACGGGCTCGTCGTCTACACGAAGGGCCGCCTCGATTCGCAGCGTCAGGACTTCCGCGCGCAGCCCGCGGGCGTCGAGCCGAACTACCCGATGACGGTGATCGTCAACGAGGGCACGGCGAGCGCCTCGGAGATCGTGGCGGGCGCGCTCCAGGATCAGAAGCGCGCGCTCGTCCTCGGCGTCCAGACCTTCGGCAAGGGCTCCGTGCAGACGGTCTACCCGCTCGACGACGGCTCGGGCCTGCGCCTGACGACGGCGCTCTACTACACCCCGAGCGGCCGCTCCATCCAGGAGGTCGGCATCACGCCCGACATCGTGGTGACGGAGCGCACGGGAGACGTGGCCGACGCCGGACGGCGTCGCCTGCGCGAGGGCGATCTCGAGGGCCACTTCACGCACGACGAGGCGGATCCGGGCTCGGTGCCCGCGATGCCCACGCCGGCGGAGCCGGGCAGCGGCGAGCCGGTCGCCGAAGGCACCGACGTGCAGCTCGCGCGCGCGCTCGAGGTCCTGAAGAGCTGGACCTACTTCGAGCGCATGCGCGGCGGGCCGGGCGGCGAGGCGCTGCAGGCGCACGCCGACGCGAAGGCGGCGGCGTCCGACGCGACGCCGGCACCCGCACAGGTGCTCGAGCCCGCCAAGCCCGTGGCGCCCAAGAAGTAGACGTTCGCCGAAGCTGGATGAAGCGCGCCGAAGGCGCGCGGGTCGCCGCAAGCGGCGGCGAGGAGCGCGCCACGCCTTCTCCTCCATCGCCGCCGTGCGCAGCGAGCCGGAGGCGAGCGGAGCTATAAAGCGCGCGTGTCGGAACAGACGGCCGCCGGCCCGCGCGTCTACGCGGTGGGAGAGCTGGTAGCCGGGCTGCGCCGGCTGCTGGAGGACCGCGTCGGACGCCTCTGGGTCGTCGGCCAGATCGGCGATCTCTCGCGGCCGCGCTCGGGCCATCTCTACTTCACCCTGAAGGACGAGCGCGGGCAGCTGCGCGCCGCGCTCTTCCGCAACACGGCGCGCCGGCTGCGCTTCGAGCCCGAGGAGGGCATGGAGGTGCTCGCGTACTGCGAGGTCTCGCTCTACGAGCCGCGCGGCGATCTCCAGCTGCTCGTGCGCGAGCTCGAGCCGCGCGGTGTCGGCGTCCTCCAGCTCGCCTACGAGCAGCTGCGCCGCCGCCTCGAGGCCGAGGGACTGTTCGAGGCCGCGCGCAAGCGCGCGCTGCCGCGGCTGCCGCGCTGCATCGGCGTCGTGACGTCGCCGTCCGGCGCGGCGCTGCGCGACGTCCTCGCGGTGACCGCGCGGCGCTGGGCGTCGCTGCCGATCCTGCTCGCGCCGGCGCGCGTGCAGGGGCCCGGCGCCGAGTGGGAGATCGCCGAGGCGCTCGACGCGCTCGCCCGCCACGACGACGTGTCGGTCGTCCTGCTCGTGCGCGGCGGCGGCTCGCTCGAGGACCTCCAGGCCTTCAACAGCGAGCACGTCGCGCGCGCGATCGCGCGCTGCGCGCGGCCCGTCGTGACCGGCATCGGCCACGAGGTGGACGTGACCATCGCGGACCTGGTGGCGGACCTGCGCGCGCCGACGCCCTCGGCCGCGGCCGAGCTGGCGGTGCCCGATCGCGCCGCGCTGGCGCGCGCGCTCGAGATCGGATCGGGGCGGCTCGAGCGGGCGCTGCGCCTGCGCCTGCGCGAGTCGCAGGCGCGCGTGCAGCGCGCCGCCGCGCGGCTGCGCGCCGCGGCGCCGGCGTCGCGTCTCGGCGTCGCGCGCGGGCGCCACGCCGCGGCGGCGAAGGCGCTGCTGCGGCTGGCGCAGGCGCGCCTGGCGCGCGATCGCGCGCGCCTCGCGGCGCAGGTCGCGCGCCTCGACTCGCTCTCGCCGCTGGCGGTGCTCGCGCGGGGCTACGCGCTGGTGCGGCGCACGCGCGACGGCGCGGTCGTGCGCGAGGCGGGGGACGCGCCGCCCGGCGAGTCGCTCGTGCTGCGCGTCGCGCACGCGACGCTCGAAGCCGAAGTGCGCGCGGCGCGCCCCGTGGCCGACCCCGAGCGCGACCGGTAGATTGCGCGGCGATGTCCAGACAGCCCCACGACGCCGACGCGAGCAACGCGGACGCGGCCGCGGGAGAGGGAGCGCTCCCGTTCGAGGCGGCGCTCGCGCGCCTCGAGCAGCTCGTCGACCACCTCGAGGACGGCTCGCTCTCGCTCGAGCAGGCGCTCGCCACCTTCGAGCAGGGCGTCTCGCTCTCGCGTCGCTGCGCCGAGGAGCTCGAGCGTGCCGAGCGACGGCTCGAGACGCTGGTGCAGGGCGGCACCGGCGCCGTGCGCACGCGCTTCGAGCCGGACACCGATGGCTGAGTGGGATCTCCGCGGCTGGCTGGCGGAGCGCCTGCCGCAGGTCGAGCGGGCGCTCGACGCGGCGCTGCCGGTGCGCGGCGCCTGGCCCGAGCGGCTGGCCGCCGCCATGCGACACCTGGTGTTCCCGGGCGGCAAGCGGCTGCGCCCCGCGCTCGCGCTGGCCGGCGCCGAAGCGGTCGGCGCCGACGCGTCGCGCGCGCTGCCGATGGCCGTCGCGGTGGAGCTGATCCACACCTACTCGCTGATCCACGACGATCTCCCCTGCATGGACGACGACGCGCTGCGGCGCGGGCGGCCGACCACGCACGTCGCGCACGGCGAGGCGCAGGCGGTGCTCGCGGGCGACGCGCTCCAGGCGCTCGCCTTCGAGGTGCTGCTCGGCGCGCCGGGCGTCGACGCCGCGGCCGCTTGCTTCGCAGCGCAGGAGCTCGCGCGCGCCGCCGGGCCGCGCGGCATCGTCGGCGGACAGGTCGACGATCTCGACTTCGATCCCGACACCGCGGATGCGAAGAGCATCGAGTCGGTGCACGCGCGCAAGACGGGCGCGCTCTTCGTCTGCGCCGTGGTCGGCGGCGCGCGCCTCGCGGGCGGCGACGCCGCCTCGCTGCGCCGCCTGCGCGACTACGCCGAGCGGCTCGGCGTCGCCTTCCAGATCGCCGACGACGCGCTCGACGCGGACGGCGACGACGCCTGCTCGTACGTGCGCTTCGCCGGCGTGCGCGGCGCCAGCGAGCGCGCCGAGGCGCTGCTCGACGAGGCATTGCTTGCGCTCGACGCCTTCGGCCCGCGCGCGGAGCCGCTGCGCGCGCTCGCGCGCATGGGCGTGCGGAGGAGCGAGTGAGCGCCGTGCGGAGGAGCGCGTGAGCGAGCGCTTGCTCGATCGCATCGCCTCGCCGGAGGATCTGCGCCGGCTCTCGCGCGACCAGATCGCGCAGGTCGCCGCCGAGCTGCGCGCGCACATCATCGAGCAGGTGTCGCGCACGGGCGGGCACCTCGCGTCGAGCCTCGGCGCCGTCGAGCTGATCACCGCGATCCACGCCGTCTTCGACACGCCGCGCGACAAGCTCGTGCTCGACGTCGGGCACCAGGGCTATGCGCACAAGCTGCTGACCGGCCGCCGCGACGCCTTTCCGAGCATCGGCAAGGAGGGGGGCATCGCGAAGTTCCTGCGCCGGGCCGAGTCGCCCTACGACGCCTTCGGCGCGGGGCATGCCGGCACGTCGGTGTCGGCCGCGCTCGGCATGGCGCGCGCCATGCAGCACCAGGGCCGCGACCACGTCGCCATCGCGCTGATCGGCGACGGCGGCATGACGGCCGGCATGGCTTTCGAGGCGCTGAACCACGCGGGCGACCTCCAGCAGCGGAACCTCGTGGTCGTGCTGAACGACAACGAGATGTCGATCTCGCCGAACGTCGGCGCGCTCTCGTCGTTCCTCTCGCGCAAGCTCTCCGCGCCGTCGGTGCGGCGCATGAAGGGATGGGCGCGCGAGATCCTGCGCAGCCTGCCTGCCGACGCGCTCCACTGGGCGCACAAGGCCGAGGAATCGGTCAAGGTCTTCTTCTCGCCGGGTCTGCTCTTCGAGGCGCTGAACTTCCGCTACGTCGGCCCGGTGCAGGGCCACCGCATCGAGGTCGTGCTCGAGACCTTCGAGAACGTGAAGGAGATGCTGCGCAACGGCGAGGGCCCGATCCTCGTGCACGCCGTCACCGCCAAGGGTTACGGCTACGCGCCCGCCGAGGCCGATCCGTTCCGCTACCACGGCGTCGGCGCGTTCGAGGTGCGGACGGGCGACTTCAAGCCGTCGAAGCCGGGTCCGCCGAAGTACCAGGACGTCTTCGCAGACGCGCTGATCCGGCTCGCGCGCGAGGACGAGCGCATCGTCGCGATCACGGCGGCGATGGCCGACGGCACCGGCCTCGACCGCTTCGCCAAGGTCTTCCCCGAGCGCTTCTACGACGTCGGCATCGCCGAGCAGCACGCGGTGACCTTCGCGGCCGGGCTCGCGAGCGAGGGGATGAAGCCCGTCCCCGCGATCTACTCGACCTTCCTCCAGCGCGCCTACGACCAGGTCGTGCACGACGTGTGTCTCCAGAATCTCGACGTGACCTTCGCGCTCGACCGCGCGGGGCTCGTCGGCGCCGACGGCGCCACGCACCAGGGCCTCTACGACCTCGCGTACCTGCGCACCCTGCCGAACATCGTGGTGATGGCGCCGAAGGACGAGAATGAGCTGCAGCACATGCTGCGCACGGCGGTCGAGTACCCGGGTCCGGCGGCGATCCGCTATCCGCGCGGCAACGGCATCGGCGTGCCGATGGATCCGGAGATCAAGGCGCTGCCGCTCGGCCGCGCCGAGCTGCTGCGCGACGGCTCCGACGTCGCGCTGGTCGCGCTCGGCAGCATGGTGCACCCGGCGATGGACGCGGCCGATCGCCTGGCCGAGAGCGGGCTCCGCGCCGCGGTGCTGAATGCGCGCTTCGTCAAGCCGCTCGACGCGGAGGCGATCGTCGCGCTGGCGCGGCGCTGTCGCGCGCTGGTGTGCGTCGAGGAGCACGGCGCGCAGGGCGGCTTCGGCGCCGCGGTGCTCGAGGCGCTCGCCGGAGCCGGCGTGTGCCTGCCGACGCGCTGCCTGGCCGTGCCGGACCAGGTCGTCGAGCACGGCGATCCCGGCGCGCAGCGCGCCGCCTTCGGGCTCGACCCCGCCGGCATCGAGCGCGCCGCGCAGGAGCTGCTGGAAGGCGCGCACTGAAGCCGAAGCCGGAGCGCCTCGACGCGCGGCTCTTGCGCGAGGGCCTGGTCGACTCCCGCACGCGCGCCGCGGCGCTGATCCTCGCGGGCCAGGTGCTCGTCGACGACGAGCCGGCCGACAAGCCCGGCATGCGCGTCGCGCCCGCATCGAGCGTGCGCCTGCGCGGTGTCGCGCGGCGCTTCGTCTCGCGCGGCGGCGAGAAGCTCGAGGGCGCGCTCGCCGATCTCGGCGTCGAGGTGCGCGGCCGGCGCGTGCTCGACGTCGGCGCCTCGACGGGTGGCTTCACCGACTGCCTGCTCCAGGCGGGCGCGGAATCCGTCGTCGCGCTCGACGTCGGCTACGGGCAGCTCGCGATGGTGCTCCGCAACGATCCCCGCGTGCACGTGCGCGAGCGCATCAACGCGCGCGAGCTCGCCGCCGCGGAGCTTCCGTTCGTGCCCGACCTCGTCACGGTCGACGTCTCCTTCATCTCGCTGCGCCTGGTGCTGCCGTCCATCGCGCAGCGCGCGCCGCGCGCCGAGCTCCTCCTGCTCGTGAAGCCGCAGTTCGAGGTCGGCAAGGAGCAGGTAGGGAAGGGCGGCGTGGTGCGGGACGACGCCCTGCGCGAGCTCGCGGTCCGCGCGGTCGGGACTCGGGCGCAGGAGCTCGGCTGGCGGGTCGCCGGCCGCGCCGACAGCCGCCTCGCGGGCCCCAAGGGGAACCGTGAGATCTTCCTCCACCTCCTGCCCGCCGCGGACGATCGATCCGGTTGACGGGTCGGGGTCGCGGTCTACTCTCCGCCAATCCAGTACCCGGGAGTACAGTATGGCCCTGCTCGAAGTGACCGCCCCCGCCGCGCAGCGCATCGGCGAGCTGCTCGACAAGGAAGGCAAGCGCGCCACGCACGGGCTGCGCCTCAAGGTCGTGGGCGGCGGCTGCTCGGGTCTCCGCTACGAGCTCGCCTTCGACGATCACGTCGGCGAGCGCGATCACCAGCTCGAGATCGGCGGCGTGCGCGTGATCGTCGACGAGAAGAGCGCGCTCTACCTCGCCGGTACCACGCTCGATTTCGTGGACACGCTCCAGGAATCGGGCTTCAAGATGCAGAACCCGAATGCCACCTCCACGTGTGGCTGCGGGGAATCGTTCAACGCCTAGGGCAACGCCGGATCTGGCCGCATCTGCGGCGTTGCGCTCCTTCGGCCTGCTCGGCGTACCTTAGTACGCCTCCGCGGGCCTCAGTCGCGCGCCTTGCATCTGCGGCCATCTGCGGCGTCGCAAGATGAAGAGACCGATCTACCTCGACCATCACGCCACCACACCCTGCGACCCGCGCGTGGTCGAGGCGATGGCGCCCTGCTGGACCGTCGAGTTCGGCAACCCCTCGAGCGCGACGCACGCCTACGGCTGGCGCGCGGAGGCGCTGCTCGAGGACGCGCGCGAGCGCCTGGCGCGTGCGATCGGCGCGCGCGAGCCGCGCGAGATCGTCTTCACCAGCGGCACCACCGAGAGCGACAACCTCGCCATCGCGGGTGTGCTGCGCGCGGCGATGCCCGCGCGCGACCACGTCGTCACCACGGCCATCGAGCATCCCGCCGTGCTCGACACCTGCCGCGCGCTCGCCCGCGAGGGCGTGCGCGTGACGGAGCTGCCCGTCGATGCCGACGGGCTCGTCGACCCGGCGGAGGTGGCGCGTGCGATCACGCCGCGCACCGCGCTGGTGTCGGTGATGGCGGCCAACAGCGAGATCGGCGTGCTCGAGCCGCTCGAGGAGATCGGCTCGGCCTGTCGCGAGCGCGGCGTGCCCTTCCACACCGACGCGGCACAGGCGGTCGGCAAGGTGCCCCTGGACGTCGAGCGCCAGCAGCTCGATCTGCTCTCGATGTGCGCGCACAAGTGCTACGGGCCGAAGGGCATCGGCGCGCTCTACCTGCGCGAGCGACGCCCCCGCATCGCCATCGCGCCGCTGCTCCACGGCGGCGGGCACGAGCGGGGACTTCGCTCGGGCACCGTGCCGGTGGCGCTCTGCGTCGGCTTCGCGAAGGCCGTCGAGCTCTGCCTCGCCGAGATGAAGGCAGAGGCGGAGCGCCTCGCCGCGCTGCGCGACCGCTTGTGGGAGCGGCTCCGCGCGCTCGGCGCGCGCCGCAACGGCCATGCGACGCGGCGCCTGCCGGGGAATCTCAACGTCACGATCCCCGGCGCGCCGGCCGACGCGCTGCTGGTGGCGCTGCGGGATGTCGCGCTCTCGACCGGCTCGGCCTGCGCCTCGGGGCGCGGCGAGCCGAGCCACGTGCTGCGCGCGCTCGGCCTCGACCCCGCGCAGGCGCGCGAATCGGTGCGCTTCGGCCTCGGGCGGGGCACCACGGCCGAAGAGATCGAGATCGTGGCGGGGCGCGTCAGCGAAGAGGTCGCTGCGCTCCGGCAGGCGCGCAGGTCCGGCGTCGCCTGACAGCGCGCTAATCTCCCGGCCTTCCGAAGGACCGGCGAGGCCGCGCGAGAGGAACATGGCGAAGCAGACGGCAACGAACATCACCTGGCACGCCGGCACCGTCAGCCGCGCCGAGCGCGAGAAGCTGCTCGGGCAGCGCGGGGCGGTCGTGTGGCTGACCGGCCTCTCGGGCTCGGGCAAGTCGACGGTCGCGGTGGCCGCCGAGCGCGCGCTCGTGGATCGCGGCCAGGCCGCCTACGTCCTCGACGGCGACAACATCCGCCACGGCCTGAACAAGAACCTCGGCTTCTCGCCCGAGGACCGCACCGAGAACATCCGCCGCATCGGCGAGGTCGCGAAGCTGATGAGCGACGCGGGCCTGATCGTCTTCACCTCGTTCATCTCGCCCTACCGCTCGGACCGAGACGCCGTGCGCGCGCTGCTGCGCGAGGGCGAGTTCATCGAGGTCTACGTCTCGGCGTCGCTCGACACCTGCGAAGGACGCGACGTGAAGGGCCTCTACAAGAAGGCCCGCGCGGGGCAGATTCCGGAGTTCACGGGCATCTCGGCTCCCTACGAGGCGCCGGAGCGGCCCGAGCTCGTGGTTCACACGGATCGCCAGACGGTCGAAGAGAGCGTGGCCCAGGTCGTGGGCTACCTGGAGGCGAAGGGGTACTTGTCGCCTGCGTCGGGTGCATAGTGAAGCGCCAGCTTCGAGCGGCGGTGCTCGCGCTCGCCGTGCTCGGCATCGGCTGCGCATCGCTGCGCGGCGGCACCGGCGAGGACACCGCGCAGGATCTCGGCGTCGAGATCCGGCCGGACGCGCCGCCCGAGTACGACGTGCTCGTCGCGCAGCAGCACGCGAGCGAGGGGCGCGCGCCGGAGGCTCTCGCGGCGCTCGAGCGGGCGGTCGCGAAGGACGACAGCTCCGCCTACCTCCAGCGCGTGCTGGCGGATTCGCTGGCGCGCTCGAGCCGTCTCGACGAGGCGCTCGCGCACGCGCGCCGCGCCTACGAGCTCGACCCCTCGAACGAGGACGGCCGCCACCTGCTCGTGCAGCTGCTGCGCATCAAGCGCGACGTGCCGGCGATCGAGGCCATCCTGCTCGACGAGAACGGCGCGCCGAAGGACAACAACGCGGCCTACGCGCTCCACGAGGTCTACATCGAGGCGGGTCGCGGCGAGGATGCCCTCGTGATGGCCGAGTGGCTGCTGAAGCACGAGGACGAGCCGCTGCGCGCGCACATCGCGCGCGCGAACGCCTTCCAGCGCCTCGGCAAGCCCGAGCAGGCCGAGCAGGCGTTGCGCGACGCGATCAAGCTGCGCCCCGACGACCTGCGCCTGTACGGCGCGCTCGCCCGCTCGATGCGCGAGCGCGGCAACCGCGACGGCGAGATCGCGCTCTACCGCGAGATCCTCGACAAGCAGCCCGACGATCACGCGACCTTGCTCGCGCTCGCCGAGGCGCAGATGGCCGACGACGACCTCGAGGGCGCCATCGCGACGCTCGAGCGGGTCGAGCAGCGCTTCCCGGGCGACGAGCGCGTCTCCTTGCGGCTCGGCTTCCTCTACTACGAGGCGCGCCGCTTCCCCGAGGCGTCCGCGCGCTTCGAGCGCGCGCTGAAGGCGAACCCCGAGGAGTACGAGATCGCGTTCTTCCTCGGCGTCGCGCTGCGGCGCACCGGCAACGACGACGCCGCGCTGCAGGCGTTCGGCTCGGTCCCCGCGGATCACGAGCACTTCGGCGAGGCGCAGACGCAGATCGCCTCCATCTGGGAGCGCCGCGGCGACTACGGCAAGGCGATGCAGGCCGTGCAGGCCGCCATGGCGGTGGAGCGCACGCGGCCGCTCGAGCTCTACGCCGCGACCTTGCAGGCGAAGTCGGGCGATCTCGACGGCGCGGTCGAGTACGTGCAGGGGCTGATCGACGCGGAGCCCAAGAACGACGAGCTCCACTACAACCTCGGCGTCATCTACGGCGAGGCGAAGGAGCCCGATCGCGCGATCGAGGCGATGCAGAAGGCGCTCGCGTTGAACCCCGACAACGCCAGCGCGCTGAACTTCATCGGCTACACCTGGGCGGAGCGGGGCGAGAACCTCGACGAAGCCGAGAAGATGATCATGCGCGCGATCGAGCTGCGGCCCGAGGACGGCTTCATCGTCGACAGCCTCGGCTGGGTCTACTACATGCGCGCGCGTCCGCTCGTGCAGTCCGGCAAGATGGACGCCGCGCAGGCCTACCTCGAGCGCGCGCTTTCCGAGCTCGAGCGCGCCGACGAGCTGACCGGCGGAGATCCCGTGATCTCCGAGCACCTCGGCGACACCTATCTCCTACGGGGCGAGCGCCGCCGCGCCCTCGACATGTTCGAGGAAGCGCTGCAGCAGGGACCCCGCGACAACGAGCAGCCCCACCTCCACGAGAAGCTCGAGAACCTGCGCCGCGAGCTCCAGTGAAGCGAGTCGGCCTTGCGGCTGCCCTGCTCTGGCTCGCCGCCTGTGCCGGACCGCGGGCGGTCCCGCTGGCGCCGGACGATCCGCGCCCCTCGGCGCTGCTCGCCGCATTCGCGCAGCAGGCCGACGGCCGCGCGTCGCTGCGCAGCAGCGCGCGCCTCGCCGTCGACACGGAGAGCGGCAAGGGCGCCGTGCCGGTGCGCCTGCGCGCGCGCCAGCGCATGGTGGTCGAGCGTCCGGCCAACCTGCGCATCGAGGTGCAGGGCATGCTCGGCGCGACCCTCGCCGTGCTCGCGACCGACGGCAGCGAGTACGCGTTCTTCGAGACCGGCTCGCGCCACTTCGAGCGCGGTCCGCTGACGCGGGATCTGCTCTGGCGGATCGCGGGGCTCGAGCTCGAGCCCGACGAGATCGTCGCGGTCGTGCTCGGCGGCCCGCGCCTGCCGCCGGATCTCGCGCTGCGCGCCGCCTACGCGGACGACGCGGGCGGCGTGCAGGTCGAGCTCGAGGGCGAGACGGGCACGCGCCGCGCGCTGCGCTTCGACGCCGCGGGTCTGCTGCGCGAGTGGATCGCGCGCGATCCCGAGCGCGCCGCCTGGACCGCGCGCTACGACGACTACGCCGACGTCTCCGGCCAGGCGCTCGCGCACAAGGTCTCGATCGACACCGGCTCGGCGCGCGCGGTGCTCCAGCTCGGCGAAGTCGAGCTGAACCCCTCGCTCCCGGCCGATATATTCCGCCTCGACGGGCTTGCGGTCCGATCCGACGCGGAGGGGGGATGAAGCGTCGCATTGCCGCGGTCGCGCTGGCGGCCGCGCTCGCGTTCTCGGCCTGCACGAACAATCCCTATCCCGACGCCGACGACGCGCGCGCCATCTTCTACACGGCCTTCGACGACCCGCCGAAGACGCTGGACCCGCAGGTCGCCTACTCCGTGAACGACCACGCGGTGATCGGTGACGTCTACGACACCCTGCTCGAGTACCACTACCTGAAGCGTCCCTACACCTTGATGCCGGGGCTGCTCGAGGAGATCCCGCATCCGGAGCCGCTGCCGGACGGGCGCGTCGCCTACACCCTGCGGTTGCGCGAGGGCGCGAGCTTCCACCCCGATCCCGCCTTCGCGCACTTCACGCCCGGCACGGACGAGCGGGCGGTGCGCGCGCAGGACATCGCCTTCGCGTTCCAGCGCATCGGCGACCCGGCGGTCGGGAGCCCGGTATTCGAGACCCTGGTCAAGATCCACGGCCTGCGGGAGTTCGCGGAGCGCCTCGAGGCGCGGCGCAAGGAGGACCCCGAGTTCGCGAAGCGGCGCATCGACGAGCAGTACCGCGAGGTCGGCGGCATCGCGGGCGTCGAGGTGCTCTCGGAGCGCGAGCTTCGCCTCGTGCTCGACGAGCCCTAT
>DASUFZ010000275.1:0-59486 GCA_036274295.1 Myxococcota bacterium | reverse complement strand
CCGCTTGCGCGGGCGCGACCCTCCTCGCAAGCGCCACCGAGCTGGCGCGAGATCGCTACTGGACCGAGTCGCGGGCCGCCTTGGCGGCATCATCGGCCGCTTCGCCCGCCGCTTCCGCCGCGTCGCCCGCAGCCTCGGTGGCCGCGTCGGCTGCGTCGACGGCCGTATCCGCAGCAGAGGCTGCCGCGTCCGCCGCAGCACCCGCGGCCTGGCCGGCCGCATTCGTCGCGCTGTCGACGGCCGCGCCGGCCGCATCCGCGGCGGCGTTCGCCGCGTTGCCGGCGGCGGCGGCCGCATCGTCTGCCGCCTCGGCCGCTGCTTCGGCCGAATCGGCTGCCGCGTCGGCTGCTTTGTGGGCGTCTTCGCGCGAGCACGCCACCCCGCCGATGCCGAGCGCCGCGATCAACGCGAGTCCGATCTGGAATCTCTTCATGCCTCTCTCCTCCCTCCTCTGACCTGCGCGGGGCTGCGGCGTCCACCGCTCCCCGCGAGGGCGTCACCAGTGTGCACCGTGTGGCGGTCGGCGTCACGCGCTGGCGAGCGAAGAGACGTCGATGCGGTAGAGCGAGGCGACGTTGCCGCCGAGCACCGCCTCGGCCTGGTCCGCGGCCAGATCCGCCTTGTGCTCGGCCAGCACCTGCTGCGACCACGGCCAGGTGGAGTCGCTATGCGGGAAGTCGTTCGCCCACATCAGGCGCCGCCAGTTCATGAGGTCGGCTGTCTTGAAAGCCACCCAGTCGTCCTGGAACGTCGTGTAGATGTTCTCGGCGAAGTACTCCGAAGGAAGACGCGAGAGCTTCTGACCCGCAGGCAGCCAGTAGCGATGACGCTTGTAGGCGTGGTCCATCCGATACATGTAGTGAGGGACCCAGCCAGCGTCGGCTTCTGCGCACACGACGCGCAGCGCGGGATGGCGCTCGAAGACACCGCCGAGCACGAGCGTGCCCATGATGTCCTGGCAGCCGCGCATGATGGACAGGAAGCCGTTCATCTTCGGGCCGCGCACCTTCGCCGCGAACGCGTAGTTCCGGTCCGTCAGGATGTGGAACGAGAGCGGCAGGCCGAGCTCGATCGCGGTCTCCCACACCGGGTCGTAGATGGGAGAGTCGTAGTCCTCCTCGGCGGGATTGCCGGTCATCATCACGCCGCGCAGACCGAGCGCGTGGATGCGGCGCAGGTCCTCGCAGCCGGCTCGAGGTGAGCGCATCGCCGTCTGGCCGCAGCCGAAGAGCCGGTCGGGATGCTTGCCGCAGTACTCGGCGAGCCAGCGGTTGTAGGCGTCGAAGCACGCCTGCTTGAATTCGAAGTCCGGGTGGTTGCAGAGCACCATGCCGACGGTCGGGTAGATGATCTCCGCCGCGACGCCGTCGCGATCCTGGTCCGCCATGCGCGCGTCCGGATCCCAGCCGCCGCGGTGCATGTCGTCGAAGCGCACGCCCGTCGCGCGGATCTCCTCGGGCGGCTTGCCCGCGGCGGCGACGAGCCCCATCGGCACGGGAGTCGGCAGCCCTTCGACGAAGAAGGCGTCGCCGAGCGACTCGTGGAAGCGCATGCGCGGCGCGGCGTCGCGCCACTTCGACTCGATGTAGTCCACGTAGGTGTTGGCCGGCTCGGTGATGTGCGAGTCGGCCGAGATGATCGGGTGGCTCATGCGTTCCCTCCTCGCAGCACCTTGCCCGGCAAGGGGCCTTCGGGGTCGACCGCGTCGCGGCCGTCGACGCGGATCGGCACGCCCGCGACGATGACGGCGCGAATGCCGGCCGCGTCCGAGACGAGGCGATCCGCGCCGGCCGGGAAGTCGCGCACGCGGCGCAGCGCGCCGGCGCCGACGGTCGCGGGATCGAACACGGTGACGTCCGCGGCGAGACCGGGCGCGAGGCGTCCGCGCCCGCGGATGCCGAAGTGGTCGGCCGTCGACGACGTGAGCCGGCGCACGCCCTCCTCGAGCGTGAGCGCCCCCTTCTCGCGCACCCAGTGGCCGAGCAGGTGCGTCGGCGCGCAGGCATCGCAGAGCTGGCTCGCGTGCGCGCCGGCGTCCGAGAGACCGAGCACGGTGGCCGGGTGCTGGATCAGCGCCGCCACCTCCGCCTCGTCGCTGTTGGCGACGGGCATGCGGAAGCGCGCCTCGAGATCGGTCGCGAGGCCGAGGTCGAAGGCGAGGTCGACGGCATCGACGCCGCGCTCGCGCGCGACCTCCGCGAGCTTGCGTTCGGCGAGCTGCGGCTGACCGGGCACCTCGGCGATGATCAGCTCGCCGAAACGCGCGCCGAACACGCCCTCCTGGCTGCGCGTGCGGAACGTCTCGCGGAAGGCCGGGTCGGCGTAGATGCGCTTGCGGCCCTCGAAGTCCGCCGCGCTGACCGGCTGGAAGATCGGCGAGCTCTCGAAGGGGAAGGGCGCCTTCCACTGGAACTCGACGACGAGCGGCCGGCACGAGACCTGCGGCACGACGGCGACGCCGTCCGCCTGGAGCTTCAGGGTCTCCTCGAGCACGCGGCGGTGTCCGTCGGGGCCGAAGAGTCCCTGGAGGAGCGCGGTCCACGAGACGGTGCGCCCCGTGCGCCGCTGGATCTCCGCGAGCTGGGGCAGGAAGAGCTCGCGGCCGATGGTCGCCTGGAAGACCCCGCGGCCCGCTTCGGTCAGGCAGTCCGCCAGCGCCTCGATCTCCTCGTGCGACGCCGCGCGCGACGGCACCGGCTTCCCCGCATAGCCGACGTGCGTCGGCGCCTTCGAGGTCGCGAAGCCGAGCGCGCCGGCGCGCAGCGCGTCGCGCACGAGCGCCTGCATGGCGGCGATCTCGTCCGCGGTCGCCGCGCGCTCCGTCGCCTCCTCGCCCATCGCGTACAGACGCACGGGCGTGTGGCCGACGAGCGCGCCGACGTGGATGGCCGTGCCGCGCGCCTCGATCGCGTCGAGGTACTCGGCGAAGCTCTCGAAGGGCCAGTCGTCGCCGACGCCCGCGCGCAGCGCCGCGAGCGACATGCCCTCGACGCTCTCGAGCGTGCGCAGGATGAGATCGCGGTGCTGCGGGCGCGTCGGCGCGATGCCGAAGCCGCAGTTGCCCATCACGACCGTGGTGACGCCGTGCCACGGTGAGATGCTGAGCATGCGGTCCCAGAAGACCTGCGCGTCGTAGTGCGTGTGGATGTCGACGAAGCCCGGCGCGACCGCGCAGCCGGAGGCGTCGAGCGTGCGGCGCGCGCTGCCGCGCACGCGTCCCATCTCGGCGATGCGGCCGTCGCGGATGGCGAGATCGCCGGCGACACCAGGCGCGCCGGTGCCGTCGACGAGGGTGCCGCCGCGGATCAGGAGATCGAAGGACTCGCTCATGGGGCCTCCGGCGAGCCGAGGCGCGGCTCGAGCGCGCCATCATACGCGCCCCCGGGGCCCCTATCTCCTACTGCTTCTGGGCGGCGTGCTCCGTCAGCAGGGCGTGCACGGCCGCGAGCTGCTGAGCGCGCTCCGGATTGCGCACGGGACGCTGCGAGAGCTCGAGCGCGTTCAGGCCCTCGTCGTTCTCGATGGTGATGCTGGCGCCATGGGCGATCAGCACCCGGGCCACCTCGATCTTGCCGAGGCCGGCCGCGATGTGGAGCGGCGTCACGCCCGTCGCCTTGGCCTTCATGTCGATCTTGGCGCCGTGCCGGAGCAGCCACTCCGCCATGCTCGCGTCGTTCTGCTGGGTCGCGACGTGGAGCGGCGTGAGCCCGTTGTTCGCCGTCGCGTTCACCTTCGCGCCGCGCTTCAGCAGCAGCTCGCACATCGGCTGGTTGCCGGTCTGCACCGCGAGGTGGATCGCCTGCCAGCCGTTGTGCCTCGGCGCGTCGATCTTCGCCCCCTTGTCGAGCAGCTTCGTCACCAGGGCGGTGTTGCCCGTGCGGACCGCGAAGTGCAGCGGCTCCCAGGAGCGGAAGCCGCGCCCGTTCACCTCGGCGCCCGCGTCGATCAGCGCCAGCGCGACGGCGATGTGCCCCTCGCGCGCCGCGATGTGCAGCGGCGTCATGCTGCCCTCGCTCTTCGCGCTGACGGCGGCGCCGCGCTTCAGCAGCAGCTGCACCATGTCGAGCCGGTTGTCGAGCGCCGCGACGTGGAGAGGTGTCATGCCGAGATCGTCCGCGGCGTCGACCTTCGCCCCGCTGTCGATCAGCAGGATGGCAATGGGCGTCGAGCCCGCGTGCACCGCCGCGTGCAGTGCGGTCAGCTTCTGCTTGCTCGTCGCGTTCGGATCCTCGCCGGCCGCGAGCAGGGTCTTCACCGCCTCGAGGTCGCCGTTCGACGCGGCCTGCTGGAGCTTGAGCGACCACTGCGGGCGCCACGCGACGCCCGTCTGGCCGTCGTCGCGCTGCCAGCGCGCGCTCGCGTGCTCGCGGCCGCGCTGCCTTCCGTAGGCCGGCGGGGCCTCCGCGGGCGGCGCGGGCTTCGGGCCCGGCGCGGCGGGTGTGGCAGCCGGCCGCGCCGGCTGCGCCGCCGGATCCTCGGCGTGCGCGGGCAGGGCGGAGCCCACGGTGGCGAGCAGAAGCAGGAGCAGCGCGGGGCGAAGCATGGCGGCGGAGTCTAGCGACCGATCCGGGTAAGCTCGCCGTCGTGCGCGTGCCGCTCGACGCCGTCGTGTCCGCTCTCGCGCTCTGCGTGGGCGCCGGTGTCCCGCTCTACGCGTGGTGGCGGCGCGGGCGAAGCTATGCGGCGTTCGCCTTCGCGCTGCTGGCCCTCTGCCTGCCGGGCGCGTGGATCGCGCACACGCGGCTGCGCGTGCTCGTCGGGCCGGACCTGCGCGCCGGGCTCGACGTCGCGTTCGCGTGGGGGATCGCGGCCCTGGGCGTGCATCTCGCGCATCTGGTGCGCGCGCGCCTGCGCGGTCGCGTCTTCCGCGCGCTCGTCAGCGTGCCGGCGCAGGTGTTCTGCGCGGCCGGCTTCCTGTCGGGTGTCTGGCTGCTGGCTCTCTTGCCGGTGCGCGCGCTGCTCGCCGCGGCGGGCTTCGACGGCGCGCTCGCCGCGCTGCGTCCGCTCGACGCGCTGCCCTTCGGCCTGGCGCTCGCCTCGCTGCTGACCTCGTTGCGCGCGTCGCCCGAGTGGGTGCGGGTCGCGCTCGCCGAGCCCGGACCCGCGGAGTTCGCGCGCGTGCGGACCGAGCGGCACCGGCGTCCGCCGCCGCCGGGACCCGCGCCGAGCCTGCGCCTGGTGCAGGTCGCGGACCCGCATCTCGGCCCCTGGATGTCGATCGCGGCGCTCCAGCGGAATCTCGAGCGCCTTCTCGCGAACGATCCGCATCTGGTCCTCCTGACTGGGGATTTTCTGACCATGGAGGGACGGGGCTCGCCCGGCGCGCTGGCCCGTGCGCTGGCGCCCCTGCGCGCGCTTCCCGGACGCGCCTACGCCGTGTTCGGCAATCACGATCTCGAGGCCGAGGACGAGGTGCGCGGCGCCCTCGAGGCCACCGGCGTGCGCCTGCTCGAGGACGAGGAGGTCGCGATCGCGTCGCCGCTCGGCCCGCTCCAGATCCTCGGCGCGCGCTACGTCTCGCGCGCGCGCGACGCGCACCTCGCGTCGCTGTGCGCGCGCTACCCGCGGCGCGCCGGGCACCTGCGCCTGCTGCTGCTCCACGATCCGAATGCGTTCCATCACCTGCCGCCGGACTGTGTCGACCTGACCCTGTCGGGCCATACGCACGGCGGACAGCTCGGCCTGCTCTCGCTCGGGCTCGACTGGACGGTGCTGCGCCGCACGCGCTGGCCCGACCACGGACTCTTCGCGCGCGGCGCCGACCGCCTCTACGTGCACCGCGGCACCGGCTTCTACGGCTTCCCGCTGCGGATCGGCGTGCCGGGCGAGCACTCGGTGCTCGAGCTCGTTCACTCTCTGCCGGAGCTTCGCGCTCGCTGATCGCTCGCGCTCGCGCTGCCGGCCTTCGCTCGGCTGCGCCTCGCTGCGCGTCGGCGACCTGATGGTCGCCTCCTTGCTATTCCCCGCTGCGCCCCTCGAGATGCGAGAGCACGGCGCGTGCGACCTCGTTCACCGGGTCGAGCGCGAGCAACGCCTCGGCGTGTCGGCGCGCTGCGTCGGCGTCGCCGTCGGCGAGCGCCGCGCGCGCCGAGGCCTGCTCGTAGGCGAGGCGCAGCGCGACGGGCACCGAGTCGACGCGCTCGAGCAGCGGCCCGACGCGCGCGAGCAGCGGCGACGCCTCCGCGGGATGGCCGCTCTGGAGGAAGAGCTGCGCGAGGCGGACGGCGTAGCGCGGGTCGTCGGGCGCGAGGCGCACGGCCTCGCTCTGGTGCGCGATGGCGATGGCGAGCTCTCCCCGCGCCGCGTAGTGATCGGCGAGCTCGAGGTGCGGCGTCGGATCCGTCGGGCGTAGCTGCGCGGCGAGGCCGAGCGTCGCGATCGCCTCATCGGCGCGCCCCGCGCGGCGGAGCGCGCGTCCGAGGCCGAGGCTCGCGAAGGCGCTCGGCGCGATGGCCTCTGCGCGCGCGTAGAGCGTGAGCGAGTCGTGCCAGGTGTCGACCTGCGCGCGCGCGGCGACGCCGAGCGCGACCACGGCGGCGAGCCCCGCCGCGACGAGCGCGCGCCGCGCAGCCGGGCGCGCGACGAGCGCCGCGAGCGGATAGGCGATGCCGAGCGCGAGGCCGACGAGCGGCCAGTAGGTGTAGCGGTCCGCGCGCGCCTGCAGGCCGACCTGCACGAGCCCGAGCGTCGGCACGAGCGCGCCGACGAACCACAGCCAGCCGACCGCGGCGGCGGGCGTGCGCCGCGCGAGCCGCAGTACGAGACCGGTCCACGCGAGCAGCGCGAGACCGCTGACTGCCGTCGAGAGCGGCGCGCCGATCTGCGTCGGATGGGGATAGAAGGCCGCGAGATCGTGCGGCCAGGCGAAGTCCGCGAGGTAGGCGCGCAGCGAGTCGACGGCGTTGGCCGCGCGCACGGAGAAGGGCAGCACGTCGCCGGCGGCCACGGCGCCGGTCGACGCCTGCACGCGATAGGTCACGATCGAGATGGCGGCCACCAGCGCGAACATCGGGGCCTTCTGGCGCAGCGACGCGCCCAGCGCGCGCGCGGTCGGCAGTCCGCTGCGCGGCGAGCAGGCGAGGCTCCGCAGCGGCCACCACTCGAAGAGCACGAGCACGAAGGGCAGGGTGACGGCCGTCGGCTTGGAGAGGAGCGCGAGCGCGACCGCAGCGGTGGTTGCGGCGCGCCGTCTGCGCGACGGCTGCTGGACGGCGCGCGCGTGGAGCCCGAGCGCCGCCGCACTGAAGAAGCCGCACAGCACGTCTTTTCGCTGCGAGACCCAGGCGACGGACTCGACGTGCAGCGGATGCCAGCCGAACACGGCCGCGACGAAGAAGGCCGGCCACGGCGATCCGGTCGCGCGCGCGAGCACGAGGAAGAGCAGCACGGTCGTGGCGGCGTGCAGCAGCAGGTTGCCGAGCAGGAAGCCCGGCGCGCTGTCGCCGTGCAGCGCGTGCGAGACGAGCATCGAGAGCGCCGTCGCGGGGATCCAGTTGGCGACGATCTCCTCGCAGCAGACGGCGTGGAGGCCGTCGCGCGAGAAGCCCGGCGCGAGCTTCACCTGCCAGACCGGATCGTCGTAATCGACGAACTGGTGCTCGCGCAGCGGCGCGAAGACGGCGACGACACCCGCGAGGAGCGCCGCGGCGAGGAGCGCGTGGAGCCGCACGGCGCGACGCTAGCGCCAGAAACGCCGGTTAGACTGCGCGCGATGCGCCAACAGCCCGGTCCCGCGCCCGGCGCGGCGCCTCGCACGGCGGCCCCGTGGAAGCTGGGCCTGCTCGCCGGGGTCGCGACCCTCGCTGCGCTGCTCGGTGTCGAGCTGGTGCTGCGCATGCTCTCGGGCCAGCTCCTCGGGCGTCCGGACCCGGGTGGCGCCGTGCGCATGGTCGGCGCGCACTATCCCGGCAGCTACGACGCGCGGCTCGGCTGGGTGCCGACGCCGGGCGCGCACCCGCATAACTTCTGGAACACGACGCTCACGATCGAGCCCGACGGCACGCGCAGCAACGGCGCGCCGTCGCCGCCCGGCGCACCGATCCTCGCCGTCGGCGATTCGTACACCTTCGGCGACGAGGTCGGCGACGCCGACACCTGGCCGGCGCAGCTCGAGCGGGAGCTGCGGCTGCCGGTGCGGAACGCCGGAGTCTTCGGCTACGGCCTCGACCAGATCACCCTGCGCGCGGAGGAGCTGCTGGCGCGAGAGCCGGTCGGGGCGCTCGTCGTCAGCATCCTCTCCAACGACGTCATGCGCTGCGAGTACGCCTACCGCTACGCGTGGAAGCCCTGGTTCGCGGTGCGCGACGGCGAGCTCGTGCTCGAGGGTGTGCCCGTGCCCGAGCCGGGCCACGCGACGCCCGAGGAGCCCGCGCCGCGGCGCTGGCTGCGCTGGAGCTTCTTCGCGGATCTCGTCTATCGACGCCTCGATCCCGACGACTGGCTGCTTCCCGACAGCCTGCGCATGCACCGCCATGGCGTGGAGGTCGGCGCGCTGCTCGTCGAGAAGCTCGACGCGCTCGCGCGCACGCACGGCGTGCCGTGGATCCTCGTGCTGAGCTGGTATCCGCGCGCCGACCTCGAGCCCTTGCGCGGCGTGGCTGCGCGCGCGCGATCGCTCGGCGTCGAGGTGCTCGACCTGGCGCCGATCGTGTCGGCCGAGCTGGCTTCCGGGCGCGCGCGCGCGTCCGATCTCTACCACGTCTACTCGAAGCCGGGTCGGCCGCTCGATGTCGGCCACATGACCCGCGCGGGCAACGCGCTGGTGGCGCGCGCGATCGCGGAGCGCCTGCGCGAGCGGGGATGGCCGGCCGTCTCCTCGACACCCGCGGACAAGAGCTAGCCTGCGCCCACGCGCCGACGGAGGAACCCCGTGTACGACCTCTACACCGCCCCCACACCGAACGGCTGGAAGGCCTCGATCCTGCTCGAGGAGCTCGCGGTTCCCTACACGGTCAAGCTCGTGAACCTCGGGAAGATGGAGCAGAAGGAGCCCGCCTATCTGAAGCTGAATCCGAACGGGCGCATTCCGACGCTCGTCGACAAGGAGGCCGGCGACTTCCCGATCTTCGAGTCCGGCGCGATCCTGCTCTACCTCGCCGAGAAGCACGGCCGGTTCCTGCCCGTCGATCTGAAGGGGCGATCACGCGTGGTGCAATGGCTCATGTTTCAGATGGGCGGCGTCGGTCCGATGCAGGGCCAGGCGAACGTCTTCTTCCGCTACGCGCCCGAGAAGATCCAGTACGCGATCGACCGCTATCAGAACGAGGTGAGGCGCCTCTACGGCGTGCTCGACACGCGCCTCGGCGAGGCGGAGTACCTGGCGGGCGACTACTCGATCGCCGACATGGCGACGTGGCCCTGGGTGACCCTGCACGGCTGGGCCGGTGTCTCGATCGACGAGCTGAAGAACCTGCGCCGCTGGATGGACGCCGTCGGTGCGCGTCCCGCCGTGCAGCGCGGCCGCGCGGTGCCGCTGATGCCGCAGGCGCCGAGCGACGAGACGCAGAAGAAGATCGCGGAAGAAGGCCGGAAGATCCTGGTCTAGAGGGCGCCCTCGAGCGCCTTCACCAGCGCGGGATCGCCGGGCTCGACCTGCGGGCCGAAGCGCGCGATCACTGCGCCGTCGCGGCCGACCAGGAACTTCGCGAAGTTCCACTTGATGTCCCCGGGGCCGTCGGGCGCCGTCGCCTGCGACGTGAGATACGCGTAGACCGGGTGACGCGCGGGCCCGTTGACGTCGATCTTCGCGAAGAGCGGGAAGGTCACGCCGTAGTTCAGCTCGCAGAACGACTGGATCTCGGCCTCGCTGCCCGGCTCCTGGCCCGCGAACTGGTTGCACGGGAAGCCGAGCACCGAGAACTTGCGGTCGGCATAGCGCTCCTGGAGCTGCTGCAGGCCGCGGTAGTGGGGCGTCAGTCCGCACTTCGACGCGACGTTCACGACCAGGCAGACCTGGCCGGAGTAGTCGCGCAGCGAGCGGTCCTTGCCGTCGATGCCTTTCGCGCGAAGGTCGTAGAAGCTCGTCATGGCTCAGGGATGCCAGAAGAGGCGACGCGTTGCAATGGACTTCTCTGATCTTCGCTCGGCTTCGTCTCGCTGCGCGCGTCGGCCTGGCCGACGCTTGCGTTTCCCGTCGGCGAGGTAAGCTGTGCCGCCCCCCCGACCGAGTCGAACATGTTGAAGGGGACGATCGTCAACGGCACGCCGCTGCGGGGGCAGGTCCATCCCGACTTCGCCCGCGCGGTCGAGCTGTTCGCCGGGCAGATCCCGCGCAGCAACAAGGGCGGCGCGGCGCTCTGCATCTATCACCACGGCGAGAAGGTGGTCGACTGCTGGGGCGGCACGCGCGACGACGCGGGGCGCCCGTGGCAGCGCGACACGCTCTCGCTCTCGTACTCCACCTCGAAGGGCGTCGCCTCGACCCTGCTGCACATGTGCGCGGACCGCGGCCTGCTCGACTACGACGCGCCGGTCGCAGAGTACTGGCCGCAGTTCGCGGCGGGCGGCAAGGAAGAGATCACGGTGCGGCAGGTGCTCTGCCACGAGGCCGGTCTCTACGACGTGCGCGGGATGGTCGACCAGGCCTCGCGCATGCTCGACTGGCAGTACATGACCGAAGCGCTGGCCGACGCCGTTCCGCGTCACGAGCCCGGCCGCGCGCACGGCTACCACGGCTTCACCTACGGCTGGCTCGTCGGCGAGCTGATCCAGCGCGTGACGGGCAAGCCCTTCGGCGAGGTGCTCGCCTCCGAGCTGGTGAAGCCGCTCGGCCTCGACGGCTGCTACGTGGGTCTGCCCGCCGATCAGATGAAGCGGCGCGCGCGCCTGCTGCTGCCCGCCGCGTTCCAGCAGAGCGGCGACGCCGTGCGGAGCCTCGAGCGCACGGTGCGCCCGCTGGCGCGCCTGCTCTCCGTCGCGCCGCTGCCGATCGATCTCGCCTCGCTCGGCGCCGCGTTCGTTCCACGCGGCATCGAGGCGCTCGACTTCAACAGCCGTGAGTTCGCGGCCGTGCCGATCCCGTCCGCGAACGGCTTCTTCACCGCGCGCTCGCTGGCGCGCATCTACGCGCTGCTCGCGAACGACGGCGAGCTCGACGGCGTGCGCCTGCTGCGGCGCGAGACCGTCTGGCACGCGAGCGAGGTGCAGAACCGCGGCATCGGCCGCGTGATCCCGGTGCCGATGCACTGGCGCCTCGGCTACCACCGCGTGCCGACGCTCGGCATCCGCCTGACGAACGCGTTCGGCCACTTCGGCTTCGGCGGCTCGGGCGCGTGGGCCGATCCGGATCGCGAGCTCGCCATGGCGATGACCGTGAACAGCGGCATCGGCACGCCCTTCGGCGACCTGCGCATGGTGCGGCTCAGCAGCGCCGTCGTGCGCTGCGCGGACCGGCGTCAGCCGCTGCGCGCGCAGGCGTAGAGCCCGGCCGCGGCTACGGCTCCAGCACGACCTTGATCGCGCCCGACGCGCGGTCGGCGGCGGCGCGGAAGGCCTCCTGCGCGGCGTCGAGCGGGAAGCGGTGCGTGATGATCGCGCGCGCGATGTCGGGCTTCGCGGCCAGGGTCGCCGCGGCGACGTCGACGTCGCGCGCCGTGCCTTCGCGCGAATACATGCTGGCCGGCTGCACGCGCACCTCCTTCATGCAGAGCGCGAAGCCCGGCAGCTCGATGCGGTTGTCCCAGTAGCTCGCGAGCAGCACGAGCGCGCCGCCCGGACGGCAGAGGCCGACCGCCTGCTCGAGCGCGGCGCGCGTGCCGGCGGCGTCGACGACGAGGTCGTAGCTGCCCGCGATCTCGCGCGCGCCGAGGCGCTCGCCCGCGGCGCGCTGCGCGTCGTGGCGCGCAGCGAGCGCGACCTCGGCGCCGGCGGCGCCGACCGCGGCCACCGCGCAGAGCCCGATGCTGCCGCCGCCGACGACGGCGACGCGCTGGTCGCCGCGCAGCCCCGCGCGCCGCAGGCCGTGGATCGCGACCGCGAGCGGCTCGACCAGACACGCGTCCGCCGGCGTGACCGCGGCCGGCAGCGGCACCAGGCAGCGCTCCGGCACCACGATCTCGTCGGCCATGCCGCCGTCGTGCGCGACGCCGATCACGTTGCGCGGCCCGCGCTCGCACAGGTTGTAGTCGCCGGCGCGGCAGGCTGCGCAGGTGCCGCAAGGAATCAGCGGCTCGATCGCGACGGCGCGTCCGCCCTCGGCGATGCCCGCCATCTCGTGGCCGAGCGTGTGGGGCAGGGCGGCGCCGCTCTGCACGAGGTGGAGGTCCGAGCCGCAGATCCCCGCGGAACGGATGCGCACGCGCACGCCGTCGTCGGCGCGCGGCGCCGGCAGCTCGACGACCTCGACCCCACCGCTCCTGCAACGCACGGCTCGCATCGCTCGGCTCCTCGGCGCGCAAGGTAGCCGCGGTCCGGTCTAAGATGCGCGCATGCCTCGCCCGTATTCGCGCGGACTCCACGACGTCGGCGCGGGCTGCTACGCGTGGCTCCAGCCCGACGGCTCCTGGGGCTGGAGCAATGCCGGGCTCGTGTGCGATGGCGGCGCGTCGCTGCTGGTCGACACGCTCTTCGACCTGCGGCTCACGCGCGAGATGCTGGACGCGATGCGCCGCGCGGTGCCGGCCGCGGCGCAGATCGACGTGCTGGTGAACACGCACGCCAACGGCGACCACTGCTACGGCAACGAGCTCGTCGCCGGCGCGCGGATCGTGGCGTCGAAGGCGTGCGCCGAGGAGATGGGCCACGTGCCGCCGTCGACCCTGGCGGCGCTCGTGAAGAACGCGGACGCCCTCGGCGAGGCCGGCGCGTTCTTCCGCCACGCATTCGGCGCCTTCGAATTCGAGGGCATCACGCCGATGCCGCCCTCCGAGACGTTCAGCGGCGAGCTGCGCCTGCGGGTCGGCGCCAAGGAGGCGCGGCTCGTCGAGGTCGGACCGGCGCACACGCGCGGCGACCTCGTGGTGGAGATCCCGGGCGACGCGGTCGTCTTCAGCGGCGACATCCTCTTCATCGACGGCCATCCGATCATGTGGGAGGGGCCGGTCGGCAACTGGATCCGCGCCTGCGACGCCATCTGCGCGATGCGGCCCGCGGTGGTCGTGCCGGGCCACGGCCCGATCACGGACGTCGCGGGCGTGGTCCGGATGCGCGACTACCTCGTCTACATCCGCGACGAGGCGCGCCTTCGCTACGAAGCCGGACTCTCAGTCAGGGAGGCGGCGCGCGACATCAGCCTGGCCGACTACGCGAGCTGGGGCGACGCGGAGCGCATCGCGGTGAACGTCGCGTCGCTCTACCGCGAGTTCGGCGACCCGTCTCCGCCGCCCGGCCCGCTCGAGCTCTTCGGCCTGATGGCAGAGCTGGCGCGCGACCGAAGGCGCTGAGCCCCTCGGGAGTCGTCAGGCTTGCGTTGACGTGGCGCGGGCTTCCGCGGGAAGATGTGCGCCCGCTGCAATTGGGTCGGTTCACACCCCCCACCGGAGGGCTCCGATGCGCACCCGGCTGGCACTCTCGCTCGCCACTCTCTTCACGTTGCCCATGCTGCTGGCCCTCGAGTGCCAGCCGACGGATCGGGTGGACTTCACCGGCCCGCTCGTGCCCGTCACGACGGCGAGCTTCCAGATCTCGTTCGTGCTCGTCGGCGACTTCACGGGCGCGACACCGCTGGCATTCCTGAACAACCAGCCGCTCGTCGTCTCCGGCGGTCCGACCGACTTCACCGCGTCGCCGACCGGCACCCCGCTCGTGAACCCCGGTCCGCCGCTGCAGGACCACAACCTGCTGATCGTGAAGGCGCCGCGCAGCGACGGCTCGTTCCTGATCGCCGCGCACACCTTCGACTACGCATCGCCGGTGCGCGCGCGCGTCTTCAAGATCAGCGACCTCGACGACTGCCCCGTCTCCGGTCCGCTCGCGCACGTGCGCCTCGGCGACTACTGCCTGCAGAACAGCATCGCGCGCTTCGTGGTGCAGGACGTCACGGCGCCGGCCGTCCCGACGGATCCCACGCCGCGCGATCTCTACAGCGTCGGCGCGTTCGGCGGCAACCTGATCGACGCGGTGCTCGTCGCCGATCCGACCACCGACAACTTCCTCGAGACGACGCCGATGCTGAACGTCGAGACCGTCGTCAACGCGCAGACCATCACCATCGTGAACGACGGCGCGAACGGCGCGCCCGCGATCGTCCGCGCCTGCGGCCCCGACGACCTGCTCGACTTCGTGAATCCGTCGAGCCAGATCGCCGGCATCCTCGGCGGCGTGCCCGGCTGCCCGGGCGTCAACTGCATCGACGACAACGACCAGCCGGTCGAGGCCTGCACCTCCTACACCCTGGCTCCGCTCGACACGAAGGTGCGTCTGGATACGCAGGTGACGAACACCGGCGCCGTCGCGCTCAACATGGCGGTCGGCGACTGGATGAACGCGGCCGGCGAGCTCGACGGCTGGTTCAAGCCGAACCCCGGCATGGGCGAGGCCGTCACGCAGAACACGACGGGCGGCCTCACCTGGTACGCCGAGACGGCCGTGCCGGGCACGCGCTTCGAGTACGGCTACGTGCCGGCGACGCCGCCGGTTCCGGCGCCGGGTCCCGGCGGCTACGTGACCGTCAGCGGCGTCACCGTGATCCTGCACGACATCCAGCCGCTCAACGCGCTGACCGGCAGCGCGAACTTCCCGGTGCCCGCCGGCGGCAACCGCACCTTCTCGCGCTACGTCGTCGTCGGGAACGGCATGGGCAACGCGACCCAGGAGGTCGCGCACACGGTGCTCGCCCAGGCGACCAGCACGGTGCAGGGCTGCGTGACGGTCGGCGGCGCGCCCGCGCCGGCGGCCACCGTTACGGTCGGCACGCGCAACGCCGCGCTCACCGGCATCAATCAGGCGCTCGCGCACTTCATCACCGACGCGACGGGCTGCTACACGGGCAAGGTCGAGGTGCCCGCGGCCGGCGTCCTCTACGGCGCGATCGCCGGCAAGGACGGCGCGCTCTACGTGGGCGGCGCAGCGGCGCCGCCGCTCACGTCCTTCGATGCGAATCCCGCCGGCAGCGTGCGCGTCCTCAACTTCGCGCTGCCCGCGTCGGGCACCTTGCAGGTGAACGTCACGGACGCGCTCGGCAACCCCGTGCCCTCGCGCGTCACCGTGGTCGGCTTCGATCCGAGCCCCGAGCCCACGGTGGCGGGCACGGCGCTGCCGGGCTTCGGCGGCGCGACCCTCGGCCGCCTGAACGACGTCGGCGACGCCGTGCCCTTCGGCATCGTCGCCTTCGACTACACGGGCGCCGACGGCGCCGTGACGATGCCGATCGAGCCGGGCACCTACCACGTGTACGTGTCGCGCGGCACCGAGTACTCGGTCTGGTCGACGGTGCCTCCGCTCGGCGCCGGCGCCGTGACGATCGCGGGCGGCGGCGTCACCACGCTCAACGCCAGCATCGAGCGCGTGCTCGACACGCAGGACTTCATCTCGAGCGACTTCCACGTACACGGCATCGCATCGCCCGACTCGCAGGTGGCGGACCGCACCCGCGCCGTCGAGTTCGCGGGCGAGGGCGTCGAGAACCTGATCGCGACGGACCACCACGTGCACCACGACTACAAGCCGGCGATGGCGGCCCTCGGGCTCCAGAGCTGGGTCACGTCGACCGTCGGCGAGGAGATCACGACCTTCGATTACGGGCACTTCAACGGGTACCCGTTCTCGATCGACGCGAGCGTGCCGTCGGGGGGCTCGACCGACTGGGCCGTCGCCGCGCCTCCGGGCAAGGACTTCCCGTCGCAGGGCGCCTACAACATGGGACCCGCGGAGCTCTTCAATCTCGCGACGACGGAGCCCGAGGCGAAGCCCTACACGACCGTGCAGGTCAACCACATCGACAGCCACTTCTCGCCGATGCAGATCAACACGGCGCTGGTGCCGCCGCAGGACGGCCTCGACGTCGTCGAGCGCGGCAGGCTGCGCATCAACCCGTCGAATCCGCCGCTCGGCCAGCTCTTCTTCGCCTTCCCGGCGCTCGAGCTGTGGAACGGCATGAACCGCAACCACCAGCTGAACGAGTTCCTCGGCCAGCGCATCGGCATCTGGATGAACCTGCTCGACCAGGGCATCCGCACCACGGCCATCGCCGATACCGACACGCACGAGTACCGCTCGCTGCGCACGCCGGGTGCGCGCACCTGGACGGCGACGACGCCGGGCAACGACACGCCGCTGCTCTACCAGGAGAGCGAGATGGCGACCTCCGTGGACGAGGGCCGCGCGGTCGGCGGACAGGGCATCTACGTGCAGACGCGCCTGCTGGCGAACGATGGCTCGGGCGCCGTCGCGGATCTCACCAAGGGCGGCAGCACGCAGGTCAGCACCGGCAACGGCGAGGTGATCTTCGAGATCCACGTGCAGTCGCCGCGCTGGGCCACCTGGGACCGCATCGAGATCTACAGCAACACGGGCGGCCACGTGAGCTCCGTCGTGGTGGCGCCGGCGACGCCCTATCTCTACTCGGCGACGCCGCTGCAGACCCTCGTCGAGGGCGACTGCAACCCGGCGACGACGGGCGACGGCGACTTCGACGAGACCGTCGTGAACGTGGCGCCGAGCGTGCCGGGCGCCGAGCGCCTCGAGGCGACGGTGTCGCGCACGTTCACCGGCGTCGCGGAGGGCGACTGGTTCGTCGCGGTCGTCCGCGGCAGCGACGGCGCCTGCGGGCCGATGTTCCCGGTCTACCCGCACAGCCTGGCGACGGCGGGCAACACGACCCTGGCCAACCTCGTGGACGGGAACGTCGGTCAGAGCGGAACGATGGCGCTCGGCTTCACGAACGCCCTCTACGTCGGGCCTTGAGGCGAGCATGCGCCGCGGCCTGCGCCGCGGTGCTGTGGATCGCGAGCGGCGGCGCGGCGGGCGCCGCCGAAGGGGAGCCCGCTGCCGGCGGCGTCCACCTGATCCCCGCGCTCGAGAAGGGTCCGGGCGCGGCGGTGCTCGTGCTCGACGCCCCCCGCCAGCTCGACGGCGAGGCCTGGCTCGCCGAGGGAACCGTCGAGCGCTCCTTCTACGGCGGCGCGACCGGCGAGCGCATCCCCGTCGCGTGGGAGGAGCGCGCGCGCCAGCGGCCCGTGCGCTTCGGCGCGGGCGACCGCGTGCTGGTCGCGCTCGAGCCGCTCCCCGGGTACTCGATCTGGCTCCAGCGCATCCCCGACGGCGAGAAGCGCGCCAGCACGCTCACCATCGCGCAGGACGGCGACGCCTTCCTGCGCAATCCGAGCCTCGGCGGGCTGCTCGTGCTCCAACACTATCTGGCGTTGCCGGCGGACCGCCGCGAGACGCCCATGGGCGTCGGCTATCTGGTGGAGCTGGCGGCGGGCGCGGAGCCGGCGCTCGCGCTCGCGGCGGTCGAGCGCCTCGCCGCGATGCCGCAGCTCGATGTCTCGCTCGACGAGAGCTCGGCCAAGGGCCTCGTCGCTGCGCTCCTGCGTGCCGATGCGCCCCCCGAGCTCACGGATGCGCTGCTCGCGCTCGTGCGCAGCGCCGCGCTGCAGAAGCTGCGGCCGCCGCTCGAGGGCCTCGCGCAGCGCGACGCGCTGGCGCCGGCGGTCGTCTACGAGGCGCTCGGACGCATCGACGACGCGCTGCCGTCCGCGCTGTGCGAGCGCCTGCTCGCCGCGCGCGATTCCGCGCCGCTGCGCGCGGCCGGCGCGCGCTTCGCGACCGGGCCCGCCGTCGAGCGCCTGCCGCGGCTCGTCCGCAGCGACGCGGCGCCCGAGGTTCGCAAGGCCGCCGCGCTGCGCTGGCTCGCGCAGAAGGGGGTCGGCGGCGGCCCCGAGCTGCGGCCGGCTCTGCTCGATTCCGACCGCGACGTGCGCATGGCCGTCATGCTGGCGCTCGCGCAGGAGGGCCCGACGGCCGTGCCGGCGCTGCAGGACGTCCTCTCCGCGGCGACGCCCGAGATCACGCGCGAGCTCGTCGCCGCGCTGTCGCTGGCCGGCGGCCCGCAGGCACAGTCCCTGCTGCGCGAGCTCGCCGAGACGCACCCCGACGAGAGCGTGCGTCAGCTCGCGGGCGTGGCGATCGGCCGTCCTCTAGGGCACCGCGACTAACGAGGCAGGGGCGGCGGCGTCGCGGCGAACAGCGAGGCCAGCGCCGGCACTGCGCGCGCCGGCGTCCAGTCGCGCAGCCCGGCCGACCACACGAGCGTGTCGGGCGTGACGCGTCCCTGCGCCGCCGCGCGCGCGATGTCCTCGACGGAGAGCGGGCCGACGCTGCGGCCGCCCTCCGCGATGTGCCAGACGGCGGGAGCGGGCGGCGGCGTCGCGCCGGCGGGCCCGTGGCCCTCCGCGAAGCGGCCGGCGAGCGCCATGCCCATGCCGACGCCGACGCCCGCGCCGGCGAGTCCGCCGGCCGGGTTCGCGGCCGCCGCGGGCAGCGAGCGCGAGAGCTGGTAGCTCTGGAACGCGTTCAGGTCGCCGATCACGCCGACGCTGGTGCGCGCGTCGAGCGCCTGCTCGACCTCGGCCGGCACCGACACGTTCACGAGCACGAGCTGCGGGATCTCGAGCCCGTACTCGTCGTCGATGCGGCCCTCCGCGACCCGCCGCACCTCCTCGGAGAGCTCGGCGTAGTGCGAGGCGAGGTCGAGCAGCGCGATCTCCGACTTGCCCACCACGTCGGCGAAGGCCTGGGAGACGATCGCGCGCATCAGCTCGTGGATCTCGTCGGCCTCGAAGGCGGCGTCGGTGCCCACGAGCTCGGTGAGCAGTCGCTTCGGATCCTTCGCGCGCAGGGTGTAGGTGCCGAAGCCGCGCACGCGCACGGGCCCGAAATCGTGGTCGCGCATCATCACCGGCGACGGCGTGCCCCACTTGAGGTCGGTCACCTGGCGCGTCGAGACGAAGTAGACCTCGGCCTTGAACGGGCTGTTGAAGCCGTACTTCCAGCCGGCCAAGGTGGCGAGCACGGGCAGGTTGGCGGTCTCGAGCCGCACCTGGCCGGGCCCGAAGACGTCGGCGATGCGGCCGCGGTGCACGAAGATGGCGGCCTGTCCCGGACGCACGATCAGCTGCGCGCCGTGCTTGATCTCGTTCTGGTAGCGCGGGAAGCGCCACACCAGGGTATGGCGGCTGTCGTCGACCCACTCGATGATGTCGATCAGCTCGGCGCGTAGCTTGTCGATGAATCCCACGTTGTTCTCCTAGCTCCTCAAGAGGTCCAGCAGCAGCCCGAGCAGGCTGGTGCGATGCGGTGACGTGCTGCTGCCGAAGATGGAGCGCTGCGCGGTGGCCTCGCTGGCCATGCGCAGACGCGCGGCGGCTGCCTGGGCCGACGCGTTCCGGTGCTCCTCTTCGAGCGCCTCGGACGTGTGGCCGCCCGACAGGATGAAGCCGGCGATCTGCTCGATCTCGTCGGCGTCGAGCCAGGTGCCGTGCGAGCGGCAGACGTCGAGGACGACGCCCGACGAGCGACGGAAGTTGCGGCGCAGCATGAAGGCGCCGCAGCTCGGGCATTTGCGGTAGCGGAGCGGCTGGGCGTTCGGGTTGCCGCCCTGCACGCGCGGCGCGGGCGGGACCGCGGCGGCGCGGCGCGCCTCGGTCGCGCGCTGCACGAGCTCCTCGAAGCGCTGGCCCGGCACCCAGAGGCCGTGACACTGCGGGCACTCGCACACCGCGACGTCGGCGACGCGCGCGGTCTTCATGGCGCACTCGCAGCCGGGGCACGCGAGCTCGGGATCGGCATTCGGGACGGGCTCCGGCCGGAAGGCGACGCCGCATGCGGTGCAGAAGCGCGACACCTCGTCGTTGCGCGCGAAGCACTCCGGGCAGATCAGCGAGAGGGGCTGCGGACCGCGCGCGATCGCGGCGCCGCAGAACTCGCAGTCCGTGGCGGTCTCGCTGACGTTCGCGCCGCACGACGCGCAGCGGATGATCTTCGCGTCGACCGCGCGCAGGGCGCGGTTCTCGAGCTTCCTGCCGCAGCGGCAGTCGAACTGCTCCGCCGCGACGGTCGTCACGTCGTACTGGGCGTGGCAATCCGGGCAGGCGACGAGCTTCACGCAGGCTCCAAGTAGCCCTACCGAATCGGGTTTCCGCGGGCTGGACTTGAAGTGGGGAGGCGTCTCGCCCCGCTCGACTATGGCTCCAGCGCCTCGATCGTGCCGGCCTTCACGACGGCGTCGAAGGCCGCGCGGATGCGCCCGCGCGCCGCGTCGAGGCGGGCGACGAGCCCGGCGGCGTCGAGGCCCGGCTCCACCAGCTCGGCCACCGGGCCGGCCGCCTGCGCGTCGAGCGTGTCGACGCCGCGGCCGGCGAGCCAGCGCGCGCGCGCCTCGACGATGCGCAGGGTGCGGTAATCGGCCAGCAGCGCGTCCACGCGCGGCCCGCGCGCGGCCGCGCGCAGCAGCGCGGGAATGGCCGGCAGCGGCGGCAGCGCCTTCGCGCCGCGCTCGAGCAGCCCGCCGCCGGCGAGGAAATCGACGTCCATCAGGCCGCCGGGCCCCGTCTTCAGCGCGACGCAGCCGGGGCTCGCGGCGCGCTC
Source organism: Myxococcota bacterium (assembly GCA_036274295.1). Taxonomy (GTDB): domain Bacteria; phylum Myxococcota_A; class UBA9160; order UBA9160; family SMWR01; genus DASUFZ01. The sequence continues at coordinate 38,963 of DASUFZ010000275.1, read as the reverse complement.
CAGCTCGACGCGCTGGCGCAGCGGCGCCAGCTCCGCCCAGGGCGCTTCCCCGCGCGCGAGCACGTGCGCGTGGGCACGCGCGAGCAGCGCGCCCGCCTGGTCGTCGCCCGCCACGTCGCGCGCGCGCAGCAGCGCGAGGTGCTCCCAGGTGCGCGCCTCCTGCGTCTGGTAGCGGAGGAAGGCGTCGTAGGTCGTGACGAGCATGCCCTGGCGGCCCGAGGGACGTAAGCGCGTGTCGACCTCGTAGGCGACGCCCGCGCCGGTCATGGTCGTGAGGTACGAGATCAGGCGCTGGCCGATGCGCGCCGCGCCGTCGATCTGCTCGGCGTCGCCGCGCACGAGGAAGATCAGGTCGAGGTCCGAGTGGTAGCTGAGCTCGCGCCCGGCGAGCTTGCCCATGCCGAGCACGGCGAAGCCGGCGGCGTCGGCGCGGCGCATCTCGCGCAGCGCCAGCGCCAGTGCGTCGCCGAGGATTCCCTCGGCGACGCGCGACAGGAAGTCCGACACCGCCTCGAAGGGCTCGATGCCGCCGAGCACGGCGCAGGCGGCGTACGCCATCTCCTCGCGGCGTCGCAGGCGCATCGCGTCGAGGGCGTCCTCGAGCGGCAGCTCGAGCAGCGCGTGATCCTGCGCGAGCGCCTCCGCGCGCCGCGCGAGCGCGCCCGGCGAGATCTCGGCGACGCGCTCGAGCCACGCCGGGCGATGGCTCACGAAGCCCGCGACCTCCGGCCGCGTGACGAGCGCGCGCGCCAGGCCGCGCAGCACCGCATCCGGCAGCCGGCTCGCAGCGGGATCGCCGCCGCGCCGCTCCGCGAAGCTCGCGACCGGCGGCGGCAGCGCGCCCGCGAACGGAGAGCCCGCCAGCGCTTCCTCGAGGCGCGTCGCGAAGCTCACGCGTCGCCGCCCAGCACGAGCGCCTCGAAGTGGCTGCGCACCTCGCCGCGCACCGCGCTCCAGTCGCCCTCGAAGCGCTTCAGCGCGTCGGCCGCGCGCGGCTCGCGGTATCCCATGCGCCGCGCGAGCTCGACGCGCGCAGCGGGGCGCGCGGGAACGCGCTGCGTCTGCCGCTCGTCGGCCAGCTGGAGCGCGTGCTCGGCGCGCCGCAGCCACAGATAGGCGTCGCAGAGAGAGCGGATGACGTCCGCCGGCAGCAGCTCCTCGAGACCGAGCACGCGCAGCGCCTCGAGCACGTTGCCGGTGCGCAGCTCGGGGAAGCGCGCGCCGTAGAAGAGCTGGAAGGCCTGCACCAGGAACTCGACGTCGCGGATCCCGCCCGGACCCTCCTTCAGATCGGCGTCGAGATCGCGGCCCGCGGCGCGGCGCTCCCGCTCGATGCGCGCCTTCATCTCGCGCATGCCGCGCATCACGTCGGGCCCGATCAGGCTGCGGTACACGAACGGGACGATGCCCGCGGCGAAGCGCGCGGCCGGCTCCGGCGGGCCGGCGACCGCGCGCAGCCGGATCAGCATCTGGCGCTCCCACTCGGCGCCGAAGGCCTCGTAGTAGGTGAGCGCCGCGTCGACGGGGTTCGCGAGCACGCCGGCGCGGCCCTCGGGCCGCAGGTTGAGATCGACGCGGTAGCCGAAGCCGTCGTCGGCGGGCTGCTCGAGGCGCGCCTTCAGGTGCTGGATCAGGCGCGCAGTCTCCTGCTGCGCGTCGAGCGGATCGGCGGACGCGGCGACGTCGTAGACGAAGAGCAGGTCGACGTCGGACGAGAAGTTGAGCTCGCGTCCGCCGAGCTTGCCGAGCGCGAGCAGCGCGGGCGGCGCCGCGCCGAGCTCTTGCGCCGCGCACGCGAGCGCGGCGCGCAGGCAGCGGTCCGCGAGATCCGAGAGCTCGGCGAAGCTCTGCTCGAAGGGACGGCGGGCCAGGTCTCGCGCCGCCACGCGCAGCAGTCCGCGGTACTTCGCGGCGCGGATCTCGTCCCAGTCCGCGGGAACCGGCGCGTCGGGCGGCGGCGCGGGCGGATCGCCGGCGAGCTCGTCGGCCCAGTCCGGATGGCGGAGCAGGGTGCGCGCGAGCGCGCTGCTGTTGCCGAGCAGGGCGGGGAGCCACGGCGTGCGCGCGAGGTCGAGCGGCGCGCCGGCGTGGCGTCGCGCGAGCGCCAGCTCGGTCAGCGCGTGCGCGCCGAAGGCCGGCCGCGCGGACGAGAGCAGCGCGTCGACGAGCGGCCGGGCGAAAGGCGCGAGCTCGGGAAACGCGGCCGCCTCGCGCAGCGCGGCCGCGGTCGCCGCGGGCTCCTCGAAGCCGAGCGCGGCGAGCGTCTCCGCATCGGCGTCGGCGAGGGAGAGAGGATCTCCTTGGTGCGATGAACCCACGGCGCGCGGCAGCGTAGCGTGAGCCGCCCGCGCGTTCGGCTTGCCTCCGCGCGGGCCGCGGGCGTAGACTGCGCCGAAGCGAATCCGATTCGGATTCTCATCTCTGCCGGAGACCCCGATGGCCGAGCGCCGCACGCCTCCCGCCGCGACGAAGCGCGCGACCGCGCTGCGCAGCGTGGCGGCGCCGAAGCAGCGGCGCAGCGAGCGGACGCTCCAGCGCCTGCTCGACGCGGGCGAGCTGCTGATCGAGGAGAAGGGGCTCGCCGACGTGTCGGTGCCCGACATCGTGCGGCGCGCGGGCTCGTCGGTCGGCGGGTTCTATGCGCGCTTCCGCGACAAGAACGAGCTGCTGCGCGCGCTCGAGGAGCGCTTCTTCGGCGAGCTGCTCCAGCGCGTCGACCGCCTCTGCGAGCCGGCGCGCTGGGCGGACGCGCCGCTGCCCGTGATCGTGCGCGCCTGCGTCGCCGAGCTCGTCGGGACCTTCCGCCAGCGCCAGGCGCTGATCCGCGCGTTCCTCTTCCGCGGGCTGCAGGATCCCGATTTCATCGGCGATGCGCTGCGCTTCCGCCGCCGCGTGTCGGATCGCATCGCGGCGCTGCTGCTCGGCCGGCAGGGCGAGATCGGGCACCCCGATCCGGCGCTCGCCATCGAGCTCGGGGTGCAGCTGGCCTTCGGCCTGATGCACCAGTTCGTCGTGTTCGGCGAGGTGCGCGCCGGCGGCCGGCGGCTGTCGGAATCCGCGCTCGTCGACGAGCTCACGCGCACGCTCTGCGCGCATCTCGGTGTCCGTGCGCCCGAACCCGGAGGGAGACGAACGTGAACTACACCCAGCGCAATCCGCTGCCCCTGCCGCAGGGCTCCGCCCTGCAGTCGGTGAAGACCACGATGGACTCCGTCTTCGACTGGGAGTACGCGCTGCGCCGCAGCGAGCTGCTCGCGCTCTACGAGAAGGGCAAGGCGCAGGCCTGGAACGCGACGGACCTCGACTGGACGCTCGACGTCGACATCGAGCGCATGATGCGAGAGCGCCAGGAGGCGGGCATGGGCGGCATGCTCAACAAGCTGCTGAGCCCGCCGCGCAAGCTCGAGGACCGCGAAGTCGTCGAGCTGAACCTCAACATGAACAGCTTCATGCTCTCGCAGTTCCTCCACGGCGAGCAGGGCGCGCTGCTCGCGACGGCGAAGATCGTGCAGCAGGTCCCCTGGGAGGAGGCGAAGTTCTACGCCGCCAACCAGGTCGCGGACGAGGCGCGCCACGTCGAGGTGTATCACCGCTACCTCACGGAGAAGCTGTGCCTCTCCTACGAGGTGCACCCGAGCCTGCAGCAGCTCCTCGACGAGATCCTGCGCGACCCGCGCTGGGACGTGACCTACCTCGGCATGCAGATCCTCGTCGAGGGTCTCGCGCTCGCGGCCTTCGGCATGATGAAGCTGATGATGGCCAACGAGCCGCTGATCCAGGACATCACGGGGCGCATCATGGCCGACGAGTCGCGCCACGTGGCATTCGGCGTCCTCTCGCTCCAGGGCCTCTACGGCGGCGAGATGAGCGGGACGGAGCTGCGCGAGCGCGAGGACTTCGTGATCGAGGCGACGCACCTGATGCGCGACCGCCTGCTGATGCACCAGGTCTTCGACCGCCTCGGCTGGGACCGGGCGACGTGGATCCCGTGGATGCAGCAGACGCCCTTCATGCAGGGCTTCCGCCAGATGCTCTTCTCGAAGGCGGTGCCGAACCTGAAGCGCCTCGGCCTGCTCACGCCGCGCGTGCGCGCGGCCTACGAGAAGCTCGACCTGCTGCGCTTCGAGGGCATGCGCGATTCCGTCGAGGAGCCCGAGGTGGCGCCGCCGCAGGAGCTGGTGGAGCTGCTGATGAGCTTCCTGGCCGGACAGCAGCAGCCGGCGGTGACGCCCGCGCCCTAGCAGGCCGCTAGGCGATCTCGGCGAGTTGCTCCGACAGCTGCTCGAAGGCGCGGATCTGGTCCGGCGCGACGACCTCCGAGAGGAGGGAGAGGCCGACGGACGGCGGCAGCGCGAGCAGCGCCGAGGCCTGCAGCGCGCTGCGCAGGAAACGGCGCCGCGACAGCGCGGGCAGCTGCCCCTGGCCCACCGCGAGGAGTCCCGCCGTCGCGAGCCCGACGCCGGCGAAGGCGCGCGCGTCGGTGCGGCGCCGCGCGGCGTCGGCGCGCCCGCGCGCGAGCCACTCGCTCGCGAGCTGCACGGCTTCGGGAGACGGCGTTGCGCCGTCGCGGCCGCTGCCCGGCGCGACCTCGACCTCGGCGAGCAGCCCCGCGTGGTCGGAGACACTGACGCGCGTCCCCTGGAGCAGGAAGACGTCGTCGAGCACGCGCTCGAGCCGCTCGGGCCGGGCCTGCGCGCCGCGGCCGTCGCGCGCGAAGACGTAGTCGATGCGGCGGTCCTTGCCCTGGCCGCGGAAGGGGTTGTCGCGCAGCGCCGTCGCCTGGCGGCGGTCGAGCTCGACGGCCACGTCGCGCAGGCCCGTCAGCCCCGTCAGCACGCGGTGCTCGGGCGACCCCTCCACGAAGTTCAGGTCGCCGACGAGCAGGGTCGGCGCGTCGATGGCGCGCAGCGCCTCCGCGAGCTGGACGATCTGCGCGATGCGCTGCGGCACGTAGGCGTGCTCGACGTCGCGCTGGTAGCGCGCGTGCAGATGCGTGGTGACGAGGTGCAGCGATCCGTCGGGATGCTGGATCTCGACGGACGCGAAGCCCTTGCCGCCGTAGAAATCGCCGTGGTCGATGCGCTCGGCATAGCCGCGCACCGCGAAGCTCTCGAAGCGCGTCTCGCCGAGCGGCAGGCGCGAGAGGACGAAGAGGCCGCTGCCGCCGAGCTCCGCGTGCGTGCTCCACGTGTGGATGAAGCCGGCCGGCGCGCATGCCTCGCGCACGATGCGCCGCGCGGGGCGGGTCCACAGCTCCTGGAGCGCCACGACGTCGACGTCGAGCGCGCACAGGCGATCGGCGAGCGCCGCCATGCGCTGCTGCGGCAGCTGGGAGAGGGGAGCCGGCAGGCCCCACGCATTGAGCGTCGCGATGCGCAGACGCATTGGGGGGAGACCTTTCGTCCCATTCTGATGCAAACCACTTGCCGGCGGGAAGGCAGATCTTGCAAGAACGCGCGGCGCCGCCCGGCTCGCGGACTTCCGGCGCCACTTGCGCGGCGCCTGCGGCCTGCAGCCGCCGCGCAGGAGCGGCAGCGCCGGAGCATTTCCGGACGCCGCGCTTCCGTCGGGGAAGTAGACTCCGCAGATGCGCGAGCACCGCGCCAGCTTCGACCTGCCGCATGCGCCCGAGCGTCTGTGGGCGTTGATGCAGGACTACGCGCGCTGGACCGAGTACGCGCCCATGGTGCTGCGCGTCGACGTGCTGCACCCGGGCGACGCCAACGGAAACGGGCTGCTCCGCCGCGTCGTCTACCAGATGCCGTTCGGGCGCCAGGGCTCCGCGCTCGAGCTCGTCACCGACGTCGTGCCGGCGCAGGGCTACCGCTACACGATGATCTCGCGCGCCCCGGGCAACGATCAGACGGGGCGCGTCCGGCTCGAGAGGATCGGGCCGTCACGAACGCGCCTGCACTTCGAGGAGCGCTACCACCTCGTCGGCTGGCCGTGGCGCTGGTTCGAAGGCCCGATCTACCGCTTCATCAACCGCAAGAACGAGGAGTCGATGCAGCGGATGTCGGCGTGGCTGACCGCGCACCCCGACTATCGGCCCGAGCTGATGGCCTGCTAGAAGCGCAGCTCGAAGGTCAGCCCGAACTGACTGCCCTTCTGCACCGGGCCGCGGACGCTGAAGCGGTAGCTCTTGTCGTTGAACTCGAACCGGTCCTGGTACTTCAGGCCGCCCTTGGCGAACTGGAGCCGGGTGAGCCCCCGCTCGCGGCCGGCGTTCGGCTCCGGCGCCTCGTCGCGCGCGTCGCGATGGGCGAGCTCGCGCAGGTGGACCGAGCGGAGCGTCGTGATCTGGGGCTTCTCCCGCGGCTCGAGCGGGAACGGAACGACGGGTTCGTCGGCGAGGGCGACCCCGGCCTGGGCAAAGACGACGAGGCAGAGTGTTCGCGGCAGCAACAACGAGCGCATGGTGTGCGCCTCCGATGAGGCGCCCCTCCGTGGTGAAAACACTGCAAACAGCATGCCGAGACTCCCGTGGGGAGCGTTCATCATAACTATCGGGTTCTACGAGGGATTCTTTGTGAGCCCATTCACCATTCCGCGACCGTGGGAAGCGAATTACCCATTCTCACCGTACGCCGTTCCCGTCGGGGGTTTCCCTTGGATCGCGACGTGGAACGTGTTTCAATCGCGCAGTGGACGAGCGCACCCGACGGATCGTGGACACGGCCACTGCGCTCGCGGAGAAGGGCGGCTTCGAGGCGGTGCGGCTGCGCGACGTCGCCGCCCAGTCCGGAGTTGCGCTCGGCACGCTCTACCGGCGCTTCCGCAGCAAGGAGGACCTCCTGCTCGCGGCGCTCGAGCTCGCCATGCGCGAGCACGAGGCGAGGCTCTACTCCGCGCCACCGGAGGGTGAGACTGCACTCGTGCGGGTCGGCGCGTTCTTCGCCGGCTTGACCTCCACGTTGTGCCGGCGCCCGAATCTCGCGCGCGCGCTGGTGCGAGCGATCGCGTCGGGCGCGCCGGAGCTCACCCTTCGCGTCGCGGCGTTCCATTCGCGCACGGAGGGCTGGATCACGGCGTCCCTGCGCGGCGACACCCCCGACGCCGCGGCGCCGAGCGAGCGTGAGCACAGGCTGGCTTCCTCGTTGCTGCTCGTCTGGTTCGCCTCGCTCACGGGCTGGGCGAGCGGCGTGCACGACGAGGCGCGGATCGTCGAGCAGACGCGCGTCGCCGCCGCGCTGATGCTCGAAGCGGGGCTCGAATAGCCCCCTTGCTGCCGGACCTTCGCGCTCGCTATTCGCTCGCGCTCGGGCTGCCGGCCTTCGCTCGGCTCCGCCTCGCTGCGCGTCGGCCGACTTGCGTCGGCCTCCTTGCCGAAACGCCGTGCTCGCCTTGCTGCACGCCCGAGGAAATGTTTGAATCCGGCCACCGTGCAGACCGGTCCGGTGGCTTCGCGCTCCGCTCACCACCGTCGTCCCGGCAGGAGAAGGCTGCGATGAAGATCGTGATCGATTACGACCTCTGTGAAGCCAACGCGGTGTGCATGGACGTCTGTCCCGAGTGCTTCCGGGTCGAAGAGGACGACACGCTGACCGTCCTCGTCGAGCGGCCGCCCGAGTCCCTGCGCGCCAAGGTCGAGGAGGCGGTGCGCCTCTGTCCCCGCCAGGCCATCTCGATCGTCGAGGATTGACGGCGGACGGAAGCGTTCGGCGCGACGCCAGGGGCCATCTCGATCGTCGAGGATTGACGGCGAGCCGGCGCGCGAAGCGCGCCGTTTGCGTCCTGGCGCTGCTCGCGCTCGGACTGCTGCTCCACGGACCGGCGCTGCGCTGTCTCGGCGGCTGCTACTTCGACTACGCGACCATCCGCGCCGGCGATCTCGGCCGGCTCGAGCCGTCGGACGCGCGGCTCAACACCTGGATCCTCGCGTGGGTGCAGCGGAGCCTGCTCCACGATCCGGCATCGCTCTACGACGGCAACATCTTCCATCCAGCGCGGCGCGTGATCACGCAGTCCGAGCACCTGCTCGGCGAGGCGGTGCTGACCTTGCCGGTGCGCGCGCTCGGCGGCGACGCGGTGGCCGTGCACCAGGCCGCCATCGTGCTCTCGGCGCTGCTGCTCGCGTGGACGACCTTCGCACTCGTGTGTTGGCTGACCGATTCCGAATTCGCCGCGTTCGCCGCCGGCGCCGCGGCGCTGGTGATGCCCTGGCGGCTCGCCGAGCTCTCGCACGTCCAGATCTTGTCGGCGCAGTGGTTCCCGCTCGTCTGGCTGCAGATGCTCCGCATCGCCGGCGGCGAGCGCGCGCCGCGCCGGCTCGTCGGGCTCGCGCTGGCGCTCGCGTTCGGGCTGCTCTCGTCGTTCTATCTCGCCTACTACCTCGCCGCCTCGTGCGCGCTGCTGCTGCTGGCGCTGTGGGCGTGCGGGCTGCTCGACCGACGCGGCGCCGCGGCGCTCGCGCTCGCCGCGGCGCTGCCCGTGGCGGCGTTCGTCGCCAGCGCGGTTCCGTACCTCGAATGGAAGGCTGCAGTCGGCTTCCAGGGCCCGCGGCCGATCGAGTCGGTCGCCGTGCGCGACGCCATCGCGTTCATCGCGCCGCGCCTCGAGCTCGGCTGGCGTGGCGTGCTGCCCGTCGGCGTGAGCCTCGAGGTGCCGCTCGCGGTCTTCGCCTTCGGCCTCGTCGCGCTGGCAGGCGGCTGGCGCGCCTTTCCGGGCGAGGCGGGACGCCGCTGCCGCGCGCTGGTGCTCGGACTCGCGGCGTTGGTCGGGATCTCGTTCGTGCTCGCGCTCGGACGCGAGCTCGAGCTCGGCGGCGTGAAGCTGCCGCTGCCGGGCGAGCTCGCGTCGCGCTGGGTGCCGGGCTACGCGAATCTGCGCAACCCGCTGCGCTGGGCCGTGCCGATCGGCGTCGCCTTCCCGGTGCTGGCCGGCATCGGCATCGCGCGTCTCGAGCGCGCGCTCGCGGGTCGCGGCGCGCGTCTCGCGCTGCGCGCGGCGGTGGTCGCAGCGTTCGCGGCGAGCCTGCCCTGGATCGCGCTGCCCGTGCGCGACGCCTGGGAGGGTCAGGCGGCGCGCATGCCCGCGTATCGCGAGCTCGCAGTGCTGCCGCCGGGCGCGGTCATCGAGATCCCGTGGCCGCTGCCTTCGCCCGCCAGCGTGGACATCGTCTCGCGTTACGTGCTGGCGAGCACGCTCCACTGGCGTCCGCTCGCCAACGGCGTGTCGGGCTACGTGCCGCCGTCGGCGCAGCTGGTGCGCGGGGTCGCGCAGCGTCTCCCCGCGCCGCGCGCGCTGCAGCGCCTGCACGATCTCGCCGGCGTGCGCTTCATCGTGCTGCACGTCGACGCGCTGCTCCCGCGCGAGCAGGCGCTCTGGGCGCAGGCCGTCGAGAGCGGACGCGTGCAGCGCGTCTGGTCCGATCCGGCGACCTGGATCCTCGAGATCCGAGGCGCCTCGCGCCCGCCGCGCTGGCTCGAGGCGCTGCGCTCCCCCGAGCCGCGCGAGCGCACGCTCGAGGGCCTGACGCGCGCGCCGCTCGAGCTGCCGCTGCCGGCGGGACGGCTCGACCTGCTCGAGCCGGCGCCCTTCCTGTTCGCGCCGGGCGGGACGCGGCTCGTGCGCGTCGATCTCCAGAACGACAGCGACGTCGCCTGGCCGGGCTTCGACGTGCAGACCGAGGGCCTCGTGCTCGCGCGCTACGCCTTCCGCGGCCAGGACGACGAGGTGGTCGTCGACGGCACCGCGCCGATCGGCGAGGACGCGCTGCCCCACGATCGCGTGCGCCTGACCTTGCCGATCCGCCCGCCGGCGCAGCCCGGGCGCTATCGCCTGACGCTCGAGCTCGTGCAGCAGATCGGCGCCGAGGAGCGCGTGCTGCCCGTGCCGCCGCTCTCGCTCGACGCCGAGGTGCGCAGGCTCACGCCGCGCCCCAAGCCTGCGCAAGCCGGCTAGCGCAAGGAGGCCGACGAAAGTCGGCCGACGCGCAGCGAGGCGCAGCCGAGCGTAGGCCGGCAGCCCGAGCGCGAGCGAGTAGCGCGCGCGAAGGCCCGGCATGGCTAGCTTGCTAGCCTCCGCGCCCTCGTGCGCCTCCTCCGCCTCGTCCCGCTCCTGCTCGGGTGTCTCGCGTGCGAGCGGGCGACACCGCCGAACATCCTGCTCGTCACGCTCGACACCACGCGCGCCGACCGGCTCGGCGTCTACGGCGCCGCCAACCCGACGCCGACCCTCGCGCGCTTCGCGGAGGACGCGGTCGTGTACGAGCGCGCGTACTCGACCTCGTCGTGGACCCTGCCTTCGCACGCGTCGCTCTTCACCGGCCTGCTGCCGATGCAGCACGGCGCGCAGACGGCGCCGGACGGCAACCGCGAGCTCGGCTACTCGGTCCGGCCGCTGGACCCGCGCTTCGAGACCCTGGCCGAGCGGCTGCACGCGGCCGGCTACCACACGGCGGCCGTCGTCGGCGGACCGGCGCTGCGGCGCGACCTCGGCCTGGCGCAGGGCTTCGAGCAGTACGGCGACAGCCTGCACGGCGTCGAGGTCTTCGCCGGCCGGCGCGCGCGCGTCGTCGTCGACGACGCGATCGCCGCGCTGCGCGGCTTCGGCGGCACGCCCTGGTTCCTGTTCGTGAACCTCTTCGATCCGCACGCGCCCTACGACCCGCCCGCGCCGTACGACCGCGGGCTCCAGAAGGTGGACGAGGCGCGCCTCAACAAGGCGCGCATGGCGCGCCTGCTCGCCGGCAGGCCCGCTGCGCCCGAGCCCTGGGAGCAGCAGGCGACCGCCGCGCTGCTCGCGCGCTACGACGCCGAGATCGCATACACCGACGCGGAGCTCGCGCGGCTGCTGGCCGCCGCGGCGGCGGCGTCGGGCGGCGCGCGCACCCTGATCGCGATCACCTCCGACCACGGCGAGAGCTTCGGCGAGCACGACTACTTCTCGCACGGCGCCCATCTCTACGAGGACAACGTGCACGTGCCGCTGCTGGTGCGCTGGCCGGACGGACGCGACGCGGGCACGCGCGTCGCCGCGCCCGTGCCGAACCACGCGCTCTTCGCGGAGATCCTGACCGCGGCGGGGCTCCCCGTGCCGGCGTCGGCGCCGCGTCTCGACGGCAGCGCGACCATCTTCACCGAGGTCGGCGCGAGCGACGCGAACGTGCGCCTGTTCGGCGACTTCTTCGACCGCAGCCTGCGTGCGCTCTACGCGTTCCCGTGGAAGCTGATCGAGTCGTCGCGCGGGCGTCTCGAGCTCTACGACCTGGAGGCGGATCCGGGCGAGCAGCGCGATCTGGCGGCGGGCGACGCGAAGCGCGCGGACGCGCTGCGCGCGCAGGTCGCGCGCCTCGCGGCGACGCAGCCGCCGCTCTACGACGACGCCTCGCGCGCCGAGATGTCCGAGGAGACGCTGCGCGCGCTGCGCGCACTCGGCTATCTCGGCGACGAGGGGCGCTGAGGCGCGCCCGGCGCCGGGACGTCGTAGAGGAAGATCGAGCCGCCCGGACGCGACACCGGCGTGTAGGCGTCGAGCCACGCATAGCAACCCGGCTGCGGCTTCGCGAAGAGGTTGTGCGCCGCGTAGAGGCCCATGCGCACGTTGGCGCTGATGGCGACCCAGCCGGTGACGGGCGCGCAGCCGCGCAGCGGCACGCCCTGGACGCCGTAGCGCGCGGGATCCTCCGCGGCGAAGAGCGCGAGGTGCACGGGCGGATTGCCGCGCTTCGCAAGATCGCGCGCGAGCGTGGTGACGTCCTGGCCCCAGTCGAGGGTCGAGTCGAGGAAGAGGTGGGGGCCGCGCGCGGGGCCGCCCGCCGCGAAGTTGAAGAACGCGAGGTAGTGCGGGTGCGCGGCCAGGCTCTCGACGGCGAGGAGCGCGCAGGCGGCGAGCGCGGCGGCGCGACGCCAGCCGGCGGCGAGCGGCGCGAGCTGCGTCGCGCAGAAGACCTGGATCAGCGGCAGCAGCGGGAGCGCGTAGCGATAGCCGAGCGGGACCGCGAGCCAGACCGTGAGCGTCAGCACGTAGAGCGCGACGGGGATCGCGAGGAACGCGCCGAGCCGATCGCGGCGCGCCCCGGACTCCGTCGACGCGCGCGCCCGCAACGTCGTCAGCGCGAGGGTCAGCAGCGCGAGGAATCCGACCGGCTCCTTGGTGAGGAACGCCACCGGCATGAACGCGGCGTTGGTGCCGGTCCGCAGCGAGCCGAGGAACCAGTAGGGCCGCGGCTGCTGATTGGCGAAGTCGATGAAGAGGAGCGCGCGCAGGTAGCCCGGCAGCGGCACGTCGGGGAAGCGGCCGTGCGGGTCGGTCGTCCACGCGAACGAGCCGCCGTACGAGAGCCAGAGGACGAAGGCCGCGAGCGCGATCTGCGCGCCGAAGACCCCGGCGGCGCGGACGAGGCGCGCCGGCAGCGACGCGCCGCGCAGCGGGGAATCGCGCAGCAGCGCGAGCCGCAGGAGCTCCATCCCGAACGATCCCACGAGCAGCAGCGCGGTCTGCTTCGCCGCGAGCGCGAGGCCGAGCGCCGCGCCGCAGGCGGCGAGCCGGCCGGGGCCGGGCCGCCGCTCCCAACGCCATAGTGCGTAGAGAGCCTGGAGCGAGAGCACGCAGACCGCGATGTCGCTGTGCGCGAGCGCGCCGTTGCCGAGCAGGGTCGGCGAGAAGGAGAAGAAGAAGGCGGCGAGGAGTCCAGCCTGCGGACCCGCGACCTCGCGCGCCCACAGGAAGCACAGCGCGGCGCCCCAGCAGGCGAGCAACACGAAGGGCAGGCGCGACGCGAGGCGCAGCACGTCGGGCGGCGGGTCGCCGCGGTCGAGCAGCACGCGCGCGACGCGCGGCTGCGCGGCCGCGTCGTCGGTGTCGAAGAAGAGCAGGGGGATGCTCGAGAGGTGGAACGTGAGCGGCGCGTGGAAGAGCAGCACGCGCGCGAAGTCGTAATCGCCCGTGCGCCACAGGTAGAGCCCGGTGCCGACGTAGGCGGGCTCGTCGAACGTGAACGACTTCGCGTGCGCGGTGTGCACGAGCCGCGCGGCGAAGAGGGCGAGCAGCGCTGTCAGGCCGAGCCGGACGAGCCGGGCGCTCACGGCTCCGGCCACTCGTCGGGGCCGAGCGGCCTGCCGGACGGGAAGTCGAAGATCGGCTTCGCGCCCGTCTTCGGGACGGCGCTGAAGGGTCCCGTCGTCACCAGCCCGTTCTTCTCGCGGCGGATGCGATCCGCCAGCCGCAGCGCGTCGGCCTGGAGCGGACCGCCCTCGCGCGCGCAGCGCTCGAGCAGCTCGATCGCAACGTCGAGATCTCCGTGCAGGTAGTGCGAGTTCGCCAGAATGGAGAGCTGCGCTTGCGTGACCGGCGGGCGCGCGCGCGCCGCGTCGATCTCCATCTGCGCCACGTCGCGGATCAGCTGCTGGTAGCGCGGGTCGCCGTGGAGCGGCGTCAGCCAGGGATCGCCGTAGAAGGGATGGGCGAAGCTACCGCCACGCGCGGCGCTCTCGCGCAGCTCCGCGAGCGCGGTGTCGGGATCGCGGTGCTCGAGCGCGAGGACGGCGCGCACGTAGTGGCCGACGGCGCCGTCCGGATAGTGCGCGGCGGCGTCCTGGAGCAGGTAGCCCTCGTGCTGCCAGAGCGGCGCGCGCCGGCTCGATTGCCAGGCGAAGGCGCCGACCCACAGCAGCGCGACGGCCAGCGCCGCGCGCGAGAGCAGCGGCAGCTGCGCGCGAAGCGAGGCGCGCTGCGCGAGCTGCTTGCCGGCGAGACAAGCGCCGCCGATCAGCCCGGGCAGCGTGAAGTAGAGATAGCGGTCGCCCATGCCGAACATGAAGGGCAGGACCTGCGAGACGGGCGCATGCGCGGCCAGCGCGCCGAGCCACCAGCCGGCTTCCGGGTCCGCGCGGCGCAGGGTCCAGGCGATGCGCGCGCCCAGACACAGGGATGCGACGAGACCCGCGAGCCACCAAGGGTCGAGCCAGGCATGCACCGGCTCCGGCTCGTGGTAGGCCGAGGTCCCGTAACCGGTCGCGGCCATGGCGAGGTAACGCGCGAAGATCGCGAGGATCGAGCGCACGTGGATGCCGAGGTCCGGATAGGGATCGCCGATCGCGCGCGACATGCTCGAGAAGACCGGCAGCTGGATCGGCGCGTAGACGAGGAGCACGGCGAGCCAGAGCGCGACGCCGAGCGTCTCGCGCCGGACCGTCTCGCCGCGGCGCCAGCTCGCCCAGACGAAGACGGCCGCCATCGGCAGGGCGAAGCTCGCGCTCGCCTTCGCGAGCAGGCCGATGGCGAAGAGCGCCGCGCTCGCGAGGGGCGAGACCGGCAGGAGGTAGAGCGCGCCGAGCGCGCCGGCCATCGCGAGCAGGGTGCGGAGCTGCGAGATCCAGGCGACGACCTCGACGTTCGCCGGGTGGAACACGAAGAGCGCGCTCGCGGCCAGGCACGCGCCGCGCGGGAGTCCCGCGCGCAGGAGGAGCGCCGCGAGCAGCGCGCCGTTCAGCGCGTGCACGAGCACGTTCACATAGTGATATCCGCGCGTGTCGCCGTGGAAGAGCCGTCCCTCGACGGCGTGCGCGAGGTGCATCACGGGGGCGTAGTTGCCGCCCGCGTAGTGGCGCGCCTCGCCCGCCGGCGCGAAGACTGCGGGGACGAGCTCCGTCAGGGGGCGCGCGAGGAACGGATTCGTCTGGATCAGCAGCGAATCGTCGGAGATGAACGGACCGGTGAGCGCGCCGCGAAAGACGAGCAGGCCGAACGCGGCGAACGCGATCGCGAGGCCGGCGAGCGTCACGAGCGGGAGCCGCTCGGCGCCGCCGGACGCTGCGCGCGCGCTGCCGGCGGCGAGGTCGCTCATGGGCCGGCCCAGTATGCGCAAGAGCGTGCCGCGTCGCTCTCGGAGTTGGTGGAGCTGGGGGGAATCGAACCCCCGACCCTCAGACTGCCAGCCTGATGCTCTCCCAGCTGAGCTACAGCCCCTCCGAGGCCGCGCAAGCTATCCAGCGGGAATGGGGCTGTCAAAGGAGCGGAGCGCGCGTCGCGGAGTTGCCGTCGCTGCGCGCGCTCCGAGTAGCTTGAGACCCCCGCGGGCGTGTTATTCTCCCGCGCCTTCGCCGGAGTGGCGGAACTGGCATACGCAGGGCACTCAAAATGCCCCGGCCCTCAGGGCCTTGTGGGTTCGAGTCCCACCTCCGGCACCGGACGAGAGGGGTGGCGCCGACGCGGCGAATTCCGGAACGTCGCGCCCCGTCCGAGTTCACTGACAACCGCTTGGAGGAGATCGCCTTGCACAAGTTGATTCGCGCACTCGCGCTCGCCGGCTTGATGAGCCTGGGAACGGCCGTGCTGGCCCCCGGCGCTGCTCTCGCGCAGTACCGCGAGTTCACCGGCAAGATCGACAAGATCAACGACAAGAAGATGATCGTCGACAACCGACAGGGCGACAAAGTCACCTTCGACAAGGTGCCGGACACGAAGGTCGACGACACGCACGAGGCCAAGAAGAAGGCCTGGAGCGACCTGAAGAGCGACGACTGGGTCACCGTGAAGTGGAAGATGGTCGACAAGCCGCGCAAGGCCTACGAGGTGATCGTGCTGCCTCCGAAGGCGGAGTCCGGCGAGGATCTCTAGCCGGCCGGCGCGCTTGCGAGCGGCGTCGTGTCGGATAGGGTTCGCGACATGGGCGCGGCGCCGCTCAGTCCCGAGCAGTACGAACGCTACCGGCGCCACCTGGTCCTGCCGGAGATCGGTCTCGACGGACAGAGGGCGCTGCTCGACGCGCGCGTACTGCTGATCGGCGCCGGCGGACTCGGCTGTCCGCTGGCGCAGTACCTCGCCGCCGCCGGCGTCGGGACTCTCGGGCTGGTGGACTTCGACGTGGTCGACGCGTCGAACCTCCACCGCCAGGTGCTCTACGGCACGGCGGACGTCGGGCGGCCGAAGCTCGAGGTGGCGGCGGAGCGCGTGCGCGCGATGAACCCCGACGTGTGCCTGGAGCTGCACGCGTTGCGGCTCGAGGCGAGCAACGCGCTCGAGCTCTTCGCCGGCTACGACGTCGTGGTCGACGGCACCGACAACTTCCCCACGCGCTATCTCGCGAACGACGCCTGCGTGCTGCTCGGCAAGCCGAACGTGCACGGCTCGATCTTCCGCTTCGACGGTCAGGCGAGCGTCTTCGATGCGCGCCGCGGCCCCTGCTACCGCTGTCTCTACCCGGAGCCGCCGCCGCCCGGCGCGGTGCCGTCGTGCGCCGAGGGTGGCGTGCTCGGCGTGCTGCCGGGCCTCGTCGCGCTGATCCAGGCGACCGAGACGCTCAAGCTCGTGACGGGAGTCGGCGAGCCGCTCTACGGGCGCCTGCTGCGCATCGACGCGCTGCGCATGGAGTTCGAGGAGTTCCGCGTCAAGAAGGATCCCGGCTGCGTGCTCTGCGGCGAGCATCCGACGCAGACGCAGCTGATCGACTACGAGGGCTTCTGCGGCGTGTCGCGTCACGCGCCCGCGTTCGGCGAGACGTCGGCGGCGGCGCTCTCGGCGCGGCGCGCGGCCGGCGAGCGGCTGCTGCTGCTCGACGTGCGCGAGGACCACGAGGTCGCGCGCGCGCGCATCGAGGGCGCGACCTGGATTCCGCTGGGAGAGCTGGAGGCACGCGCGGAGGAGCTGGCGGCCTGGCGCGGCGACACCATCGTGATTCATTGCCACCACGGCGCGCGCAGCGCGCGCGCCTGCGCGCTGCTGGCCGAGCGCGGCTTCCGGCGCCTGGAGAACCTGCGAGGCGGTATCGAGGCCTGGTCGCTCACGGTCGATCCGGCCGTGCCGCGCTACTGAAGGAGACGCGTGGCCCGCACGAAGCTTCCCGATCCGCTGAACCGACGGCATCTCGTCGAGCGCGAGCTGCCCGCCGCGCAGTCGCTCGAGCTCGCGAATGCATACCTGGGAGAGGGCCGGCGTATCGAGGCCGTCGATTTCCTGCGCAAGGCCGGCGCCACCGACCGCCTGGCGGCGCTGCGCGCCGAAGCGATCGGCGACGGCGACGCCTTCCTGCTGCGTCGGGTGGCAGAGTGCATGGGGACGCCGCCGACGCGGGAGGAGTGGCAGGCACTCGCGCGCGCGGCGGAGAGCGCGGGCAAGGACCGCTACGCTGCAGAAGCGCGCCGACAGTCCGAGCGGGGGGAGGAGTGACATGGCCCTGCGTTGCCGCATGTTCCGCGGGCTGGCGAAGGAGGCCGAGGAGGAGATCGACAAGTTCCTCGCCACCCACAGCATCCGCGTGCTCCACATGGCACAGAGCGAGAGCGGCGATCACATCAGCGTGACCTTGCTCTTCGAGGAGCCGGATCCCCTGGCGGGTGACGATTACTAACGCAAGCGGAGCGCGCAGCGAGGCGCAGCCGAGCGAAGGTCTCTTGGACTTCATCGAGATCCGCGGCGCGCGCGTGCACACGCTCGCCGGCGCGAGCTGCCGCATTCCGCTCGGCTCGCTCTGCGCCATCACGGGCGTGTCGGGCTCGGGCAAGTCCTCGCTCGCCTTCGACACGCTCTACGCCGAGGGCCAGCGCCGTTACGTCGCGTCGCTCTCGACCTATGCGCGCCTCTTCCTGGAGCGGCTGCCGCGGCCCGAGGTGGACTCGATCTCCCATCTGCCGCCGGCCGTCGCCATCGAGCGCCGCAACCGCGTGACGAACGCGCGCTCGACCGTCGGCAGCGCCACCGAGATCCTCGACCACCTGCGCCTGCTCTACGCGCACGCGGGCGAGACCTGGTGCGCGGCGTGCGCGCGGCGCGCGCAGCCCGGTCACGTCGCGGCCGTCGCCGGGCGCATCGGCGCGCGCTTCGAGGGCGGGCGGATCTCCGTCGGCGCGCCGCTTCCCGACGTGGCCGCCGGCGCGGCGAAGGCGCTGCGCGAGAGCCTCGTGCGCGAGGGCTACACGCGCCTGCTCGACGCCACCGGCGCCGTGCGCGACGTCTCCGATCTGGCCGCGCGAGAGTTCGAGCAGCTGCGGCGCGACGGCTGGCTGCTCGTCGATCGCATGTCCGCCGCGAGCGACGAGGCCGCGCGCACGCGCCTCGCGGAGGCGGTGGCGTCCGCCTTCGAGCGCGGCGGCGGCCGGCTCGCCGTGGTGACGCCGGAAGGCGTCGTCGCCGAGTACCTCGCCGGGCTCGCCTGCGACGGCTGCGGCCGGCGCTTCCCCGAGCCCTCGGCGGCGCTCTTTGCGTGGAGCTCGCCGCTCGGCGCGTGTGCGACCTGCCAGGGCTTCGGGCGCGTGCCGGCGCTCGACCGCGAACGCGTCGTGCCGGATCCCCGCAAGACCCTGGCGGGCGGCGCGATCGCGCCGTTCGCGACGCCCTCCGGACGGCGCGCGCAGGCGAAGCTGCTGGCGTTCTGTGCGCGCGCGGGTGTGCCCGCCGACGTGCCCGTGGAGAAGCTCGCTGCGCGCGATCTCGAGCGCGTGTTCCGCGGCGACGGCGCGCGCTGGAAGGGCGTGGAGGGATTCTTCGCGCGGCTCGAGCGCAAGCGGTACAAGGTCCAGAACCGCGTGCAGATCGCGCGCTACCGCCGCTTCGATCCGTGTCCGGACTGCGCGGGCGCGCGCCTGCGGCCCGAGGCGCTCGCGGTGCGGCTCGGCGGCCTCGACCTCGCGGCGCTCTGCCGTCTCACGCTCGGCGATCTCGCCGCCTGGCTCGAGAAGCTCGAGCTGCCCGGGGCGCGCAGCGAGCGCGTGGAGCGGCTGCTCGCCGACGTGCGTGCGCGCGTCGCGACGGCCATCGGCGTCGGGCTCGACTACGTCACGCTCGACCGCGCCACGCGCACGCTCTCGGGCGGCGAGGCGCAGCGCATCCAGCTGGCCGCCGCGCTCGGCGGGACCCTGTGCGCGTCGCTCTACGTGCTGGACGAGCCGTCGGCGTCGCTGCACGCGCGCGATCTCGCCCGCCTCGTCGCGATCCTCCAGCGCATCCGCGACCAGGGCAACACCGTCGTGGTGGTGGAGCACGCCCTCCCGCTGATCGCCGCGTCCGATCACGTGATCGAGCTCGGGCCGGGCGCCGGCTGCCACGGCGGGCGCGTCGTCGCCGAGGGCGACGTGGCGATGCTGCGCGCGCATCCCGATTCGCCGACCGGACGCGCGCTCGCGGGCGCGGAAGACGGCGCGCCGCGCACTCGCCGCAAGGCACGCGCCAAGCTCCGCATCGTCGGCGCGACGGCGCACAACCTGCGCGACGTGACGGTGGACGTGCCGCTCGGCCAGCTCGTCGTCGTCACCGGGGTGTCGGGCGCGGGCAAGTCGACCCTGGTGCGGTCCGTGCTCGTGGGGCAATTGCGGCGCGACCCCGAGCGCGGCGCCTGCGCGCGCATCGAGGGCGCCGAGGCGCTCGAGGAGGTCGTGCTCGTCGAGGCCGCGCCGCCGGCGCGGAGCCCGCGCTCGAACCCGGCCACGGTCTCGAAGGCCTTCGAGCCGATCCGCCAGCGCTTCGCCGAGACGCGCGAGGCGCGTGCGCGCGGCGCCGCCCCGGGCTGGTTCTCCTTCAACGTGCCGGGCGGGCGCTGCGAGATCTGCGAGGGCGCGGGCGAGATCGTCGTCGACATGCACTTCCTCGACGACCTGCGCATGCCGTGCGAGGCCTGCGGCGGCCGCCGCTACCGCAAGGAGGTGTTGGACATCCGGCTGCGGGGGCGCTCCATCGTCGACGTGCTCGGCTTCTCGGTCGACGAGGCGCTCGCGTTCTTCGCCGGCGACGCGAAGGTCGAGGCGCGCCTCGAGCCGCTCGCGCGCGTGGGCCTCGGCTACCTCTCGCTCGGCCAGCCGCTCTCGACGCTCTCCGGCGGCGAGGCGCAACGGCTGCGCATCGCGCAGGCGCTCCAGGAGCCGGCGTCGCGGCGGCTCTTCGTGTTCGACGAGCCGACCGCGGGACTCCACCCGGCGGACATCCGCGTGCTGGTGCGCTGTCTCGACGCGCTGCTGGCGGCCGGCGCGAGCGTCGTCGCCGTCGAGCACGACCTCGATCTGATCCGCTGCGCGGACTGGGTGATCGACATGGGGCCCGAGGCCGGACCGGGAGGAGGACGCGTGGTGGCGGAAGGCCCGCCCGAGGCGATCGCGCGCGCGCAGGCCTCACACACCGGAGCGGCGCTGCGCGCGCTGGAGCAAGCACTTGCGTGAGCGCGCGCAGCCTCCCGACGACATCTCGCCGCACGAGTTCTTCACGGACTGGGTTCCCGCGACCGTCGCGCAGGACGACGAGCGGCGGCGCCGCCTCGGCGACACGCATGCCGCGCTCGTCTTCGTGCTCGACGAAGGCGAGGGGGAAACCACCTGCTACACCGTCGACGTCGCCGACGGCGTCGTGACGGGGCGCGCAGGGCGCGCCGCCGTGCCCGATCTCGAGATCCACGTGGACGTGCATACCTGGCGCGCGCTGAACCGCGGTGAGATCTCCGCGCCGGAGGCGCTGCTGCGCAGGCGGCTCAAGATCTCGGGGAGCCTCGTGCTCGCGCTGAAGCTGCACCTGATTCTCGGCTGAGCGCGCGGACGCGAGAGTAGACTGACGAGAGGAGGTCACTCCATGCCGGTGTCATTCGGAAGGGTCGCGGCGGCGCTCTGGCTCGGGCTTGCCCTCTCGCAGAGCGGCTGCGGCTACAACCGCATCCAGGGCGCCGACGAAGCCGTGAAGGCCGCGTGGGCGGAGGTCGGCAACCAGTACCAGCGGCGCGCCGACCTGATCCCGAACCTGGTGGCGACGGTGCAGGGCGCCGCGAACTTCGAGCGCCAGACGCTCGAGGCGGTGATCAACGCGCGCGCGCGCGCGACCAGCATCCAGGCGACGCCGGAGCTGCTGAACGACCCGGCCGCGTTCCAGCGCTTCGAGGCCGCGCAGGGCGAGGTGTCGAGCGCGCTCTCGCGCCTGCTCGTGACCGTCGAGCGCTATCCGGACCTCAAGGCCAACCAGAGCTTCCGCGATCTGCAGGCGCAGCTCGAGGGCACCGAGAACCGCATCGCCGTCGCGCGCAAGCGCTACATCGACAGCGTTGCGGTGTACAACCAGCTCGTGCGCTTCTTCCCGACCAACCTGACGGCGCGCTTCCTGCTCGGCGCCGAGCCGCGGCCGACCTTCCAGGCGCGCGAGGGCAGCGAGACGCCGCCGCAGGTCCAGTTCTGACGCCGCGCCGCGTCGCGGCGCTGCTGACACTGGCGCTCTGCTTCGCCGCGCCGGTCGCGGCGGAGATCGCCGTGCCCCCGCTGCGCGCGCGCGTCACCGATCTCGCGGGCCTGCTCTCGCCGGAACGCGCGCGCGCGCTCGAGGCAAAGCTCGCGGCCTTCGAGGGGGAGACCTCGCACCAGATCGCGGTGCTCACCGTGCCCACCCTGGAGGGGGAGCCGATCGAGTCGTTCACCCTGCGCGTCGCCGAGCAGTGGAAGCTCGGCCACAGAGGGCTCGACAACGGCCTGCTGCTCGTCGTCGCGAGCCAGGATCGCCAGGCGCGCGTCGAGGTCGGCTACGGGCTCGAAGGCGTCGTGCCCGACGCCATCGCGAATCGCGTGCTGCAGGACACGCTCTTCCCGCGCTTTCGCGCCGGCGACTTCGAGGGCGGGCTCGATGCGGCGACCGACGCGCTGATCCGCGCGGCGCGCGGCGAGGAGATCCCGGCGGAGCGCAGGCCGCAGCCCACGCTGCGGCCGCGCGGCGACTTCGATCCGCTCGCCACGGTGGTCTTCGTGTCGCTGCTCGCGTCGTTCCTGGCCGTGCCCTTCCGGCGCGGGGCGCGTCCGCTCGGCGCGCTGGTCGGCGGCGGCGCGAGCGCGCTGATCGTGTGGCTGATCCTCGCGAGCGTCGGCTGGGCCGCGCTGGCGGCCCTGTTCGGCGCGTGGTTCGGCGGCGCAGGGCCGGCGGGGCTGGCGTCGACCTGGGCGCGCGGAAGCCGCTATGGCGGCGGCGGCTTCGGACGCGGCGGCGGCTTCGGGGGCGGAGGAGGCTTCGGCGGGGGAGGGGGCGGCTTCGGCGGTGGAGGCGCGTCGGGACGATGGTGACGTCGACGCACCCGGGACGGCTCCTCGACGTCGAGGCGCGCCGCCGCCTCGCGGAGGCGGTGCGCACGGCCGAGCGGCGCACGCGCGGCGAGATCGTCCTGATGGTCGTGCGCGCCTGCGACGAGTACGGCAGCGCGGGCTGGCGTCTCGGCGTCGCGCTCGCCGTCGCGGCGTTCTGCGGCCTTCACGCCTTCGCCGCGGCCCAGCCCTGGTGGATCTACCTGCTGGCGCAGCTCGCCGGTCTGCTGCTCGGCCACGCGCTCGCGCGCTTCGATCCGCTGCGGCGCCTGCTGCTCGGCCCGCGGCTCGCGGACGAGCGCGTCCACGAGCGCGCGCGAAGCGCCTTCCTCGAGAATGGCCTGGCGCGCACGCACGGCCGCACCGGCATCCTCGTCTTCGTCGCGCTGCTCGAGCGCCGCGTCGTGGTGCTCGCCGACGCGGGCATCCACGGCGTCCTCGATCCCGGCGAGAGCTGGGAGGAGGTGGTGGAGCTCGCGCTCGAGGGGCTGCGGAGCGGCCGCGCGGTGCAGGGCCTCGAGGCCGCGATCCAGCGCTGCGGCGAGATCCTGGGGCACCACGTTCCGGTTTCACCGGAGCGCAACACGGACGAGCTGCCGAACGCGGTCGTGATCGAGGAGTAGGCGGCCGGACACCTACACCGGCTGGTCATGCAGCGCCCGCGGCCTGCCGATACGGGAGGGATCCAGGGAGGTCCCATGAAGGCCACGGACGAGAAGAACGCGGTCCCGATCTCGCTCGAGCGCGGCGCCAGCGCCGAGCTGCCCTTCTACTCGGTCTCGACGCCGAAGCTCGTCATCCTGTCGCTCACGACCTTCGGGATCTACGAGCTCTACTGGTTCTACCAGAACTGGAAGCGCATCCAGCAGCAGAGCGGCAGCGACATCCGGCCCTTCTGGCGCGCGTTCTTCTCGCCGCTCTTCTGCCATCCGCTGGTGGTGAGCGTGAACTCGGCGGCCGAGTCGCTGCACCTGGCGGGAAAGCTCCCGGCCACCGTCATCATGGCCGCATACTTCGGCCTGCTCGCGACGCACCGCCTGCCGGATCCGTGGTGGATGATCAGCATGTTCTCGTTCCTGCCGCTGATCCCGATCCAGCGTCGCATCCAGGAGATCCACGAGGCGATCCAGCCGGGCCGCGCGACGGCGGTCGGCTGGAGCGTGCGCTCGGTGCTCGCCACGGCGCTCGGCAGCGTCCTGCTGGCCTTCACGACGAGCGGCTTCTTCGGCCCGCCCACGAAGGCACTGCCGGCGGGCGAGATCCCGGATGCCTACGTGGAATCGCTGGTCGAGGCCGGCGTCCTCGACCCGGGTGAGCACGTGGAGTACTTCTACTCGAACGGCCTCTTCTCGATCCTCGAGGACGGCAACCTCTTCACGGACCGGCGCGTCGTCAGCTACGAGACGGCCGACGGCGAGCTCTCGCTCGCGGCGGCGGGCTACGACGAGATCCGCGACATCGACGTCGAGTACTCGGAGGGCTTCGAGCCCTCGACCGTCACCGTCAGCACGCAGGACGGCGGCGAGTTCGTGCTGCTCGTCTCGGCCGAAGACGGCCGCGACCACGAATTCGTCGAGCAGCTCCAGCAGCACCTGCCGCAGGCGGCCGCGCCGGCGTCGGACGCTGCATCCGAGGAGGCGGAGCTCTAGCTGCTAGCCCTTCCGCGCGCCCTTCGCCTTCGCCGTGTGGGTCGCGATGGCGTCCATCAGCGGCGGCGAGAGGCAGTCGTACGGCTCGAGGCCGAGCTCGCGCAGACGCGCGCGCACGGCGCCCATCTGCGCGGGGTCCGCGCCGGACTCGATGATCGACGAGACGAAGGCCGCGAACTCCGGCGGCGACCACCCTGTCTCTTTCGAGAGCTCGACGTGCACGAAGTCGAGGCCGTAGAAGGGATGCCCCTGGTTCTCGATGCGGCCGAAGAGGTGGACGCCGCACTCGCGGCAGGCGTGTCGCTGGATCGGCGCCGCGGGATCCACGACCGAGAGCTTCTGCCCGTTGGCCGTGACGGTGAGCTTGTCGCGCGGGACGACCGCGACGACCGAGAAGAGCGCGCCCTTCGGCTTCCAGCACTTCGTGCAGCCGCAGGCGTGGTTGTGCGCGACGTTGGCGGCGAGCGTCACCGTCACCGGCATCTTGCTGCAGTGGCAGCTCAGGCTGCCGCCGGCGAAGTCCTTCGAGCCCGCAGGAACCCCGCGGTCGACGAGCGGATGGATCGAGATCGCCATGAGCCGTACCTCCTGATGGAGGCAGCTTAACGCCGGCGCGCCTCGCGCAGCATCGGAAACATGGGCGGCGCATCCCCGTGCTGGATCTTCCCGATCACCGCGAAGCCGTGGCGCTCGTAGAGCGGCACGTTCGCCGGGTTGGTGGACTCGAGGTACGCCGGCAGCCCGTCGCGATCGGCGCGCGCGAGCGCG
The DNA here is from genome assembly GCA_036274295.1 of Myxococcota bacterium. Taxonomy (GTDB): domain Bacteria; phylum Myxococcota_A; class UBA9160; order UBA9160; family SMWR01; genus DASUFZ01. Next base: position 14,575 of record DASUFZ010000275.1, on the reverse strand, counting down.
TGCTGGAGCAGTAGCGAGCCGAGGCCAGACCCCTGCCGCGCGGGGTCGACACCGATGAGCGGCAGATACCAGTGCGGCTCCTCGGGGTGGAGGCGCCCCATCTCCTCCATCATCGCGCCCATGGTCTCCTGGCGTTCCGCCGGCACGTGCGCCATGCCCTCGCCGACGATGGCCTCGTCCATGCCGGCGCCCGGCGGCAGCCAGAGCGCGACGCCGCCGAAGCCTGGCGTCGCGAAGGCGCTCTCGTGGTCGAGCGCGGCGCCGCCCATGCCGAGGATCACCGAGCGGAAGCCCGCCCGATACGGCGTCGGCTCGGGGAAGGCGTAGCGCGCGATCGGATCCCGCGAGAACGCGAGCAGCAGCGCGTCGACGACGGACTCCTGCTGCGCGCGCGCGGCGACCTGTATCCGGTGCTCGTGCTCGTTCTTCGCCATCATGTCGCGTCTCCTTCGTTGCGGGCGAGGCTACGCAAGAGGATCGACGCACGCCTTCGCCAGCACGCCGGACTCCCTGCTCGCGACGCCGGAAACGGCCGGAAGGGAGGTCTGCAGCCCGCATCGCTGCGACTGCGCGAGAGCGACGACTCGATCGCGCGCATCGCCGCGGACGTCGGCTACGACTCCGATGCCGCGATCCACCGCGCCCTCGAGCGCGAGCTCGGTGCTCCACCCGCGACGTGGCGGCGACGGAGCGCAATTTGAGCTTCCGATCGCGACGACGTCGCGGTAATCTGCGCGCGCGGTGACCGCTTACACCCTGGGCGATGTCGCCCGCATCTGCGGTGTCTCGCCTCGGCGCCTGCGCTACTGGGAGCGCACGGCGCTGGTGAACGCGTCGACCGGATCCGGTCGCAAAACCGCGTTCGACTTCCGCGACCTCGTGGTCGTGCGCTCGCTCGTCGGTCTGCTGCAGGGCGGTGTCTCGCTGCGGCGCATCCGCCAGGGGCTCGATGCCGTGCGCGAGCGCCTGCCCGACGCGGATCCGCTCGGCTCGCTGCGCGCGTGGGGCACGCCGCCTCGCGTGGTGGTGCGCTGCGAGGGCCGGCTGATGGAGCCCGACGGCCAGCTCGTGCTCGATTTCTCCGGCGCGGCCGCGCGCGTCGCGTCGCTGCCGCCGGCGGGCGCATTCTCGGAGCGCCTCGCCTCACAGTGGTTCGAGCGCGGCTGCGAGCTCGACGGTGAGCGCGCCACCTACGCGGAGGCCGCGCGCGCCTACGAGCGCGCCCTCGAGGTCGATCCCGCCTACGCCGATGCCCACTGCAATCTCGGCTCGGTCCGTTACAACCAGAACCGCCGCGACGAGGCGCGCCGCTGCTTCGAGCGCGCGATCGAGATCTTCTCGGGGCACGTCGAGGCCAACCTCAACCTCGGCGCGCTCTGCGAGGAGGACGGCCGCAACGAGCGCGCGCTGCGCTTCTACCGCGCCGCGCTCGAGTCGAACCCGCTCGTGCCCGACACGCACGTGAGTCTGGCGCTGCTCTACGAGAAGCTCGAGCTGCGCCGCACGGCGCTGGCGCACTGGAAGCGCCTGCTCCAGCTCGACCCGTCCTGCCACTGGGCGGACGTCGCGCGCCGCCGGCTGGCGGATCAGGCGAACTAACGCGGCGCCGCCGGGGGCGTCGGCGTCTCGCCGACGGGAACCGCGCGGCGCAGCAGCACGTCGCGGTCGAGCACGACCTCGAAGGTCCAGGTGCCCGCGGCGGCGCCGGGCTCCGGCAGCTCCAGGCGGCTCACCGCGAGATCGCCCTTCAGATGCAGGCGCTCCTCCTCGGCCTGGGTCGCGCCGGGCGGCAGCCAGCGCGCGCGCATGTCCTCCGCGCGCGGCAGGAAGCGGGGGCCGAGGCGTCCCCACCAGATCATCTCGCGCGCGTCGGCCGGGTAGCGCTCGACCGCCACCTTCAGATCCTCGTCGGCCGCGAGCCCCGACTCGTGCACGAGCGGGAACGTCGCGGCGACGACCTGCCAGTCCGCGCGCGCGCGCAGGCTGCCGGCCGCGCCCGCGCGGCGCGACGCCTGCTCGAAGGCGTAGACGGCCATCTGCTTGTCGCCCTGATCGCGCGTCACCTCGCCGAGCCGGTAGAAGACGAGCGCGCGCGTCGGGTCGAGCTCGATGGTGCGCCGGAAGGCGAGGGCGGCGGCGTCGAGGTTGCCGTCCTGCGCCTCGAGCTCGCCGATGCGGAAGTGGAGCGCCGGGTCGGACGGCGCCTGTTCCTGTGCTGCGCGCAGCAGCTCGAGCGCGCGCTCGAGATCCTCCGCCTGCGAGGCGGCGTCGGCCGCGGCGAGCAGCGCCTGCGCCTCGGCGTCGGCCGGCTCGGCCGTGATGACGGGCGCCCCCTGCGTGTCCATCAGCTGCGGCAGGCGCGCCTTGGCCGCCTCGAAGCTCGCGCGCAGCGCCGCGTTGTCGTGCGGCTGGACCTCCACGCGCCGCGCCATGATCGCGACGGTGTCGATGCGCTTGTCGACGTCGGGGTGGCTGAAGAGATAGGGCGGGATGCGCTCGGGGTCGCCGTGCTGCGCCGCGACGATGCGCTCGAAGAAGCGCGCCATCGCATCGGGGCGCATGCCGGCGGCGGCGACCAGCGAGACGCCCTCGCGATCGGCCTCCGACTCGAACTCGCGCGACCAGCGCAGCTCCAGCGCCACGTTGATGCCCTGGCTCGCGAGCAGGATGCCCGGCTCGCCGGTGACGACCGCGCCCGCGATCCCCGCCAGGGTCGAGAGGATCTTCGGCAGCTGACCCTGCTCCTGCATGCGCGCGAAGTGGCGCAGCTTCACGTGTGCGATCTCGTGGCCCATCACGCCGGCGAGCTCGTCGAGCGAGCCGGCCGCCATCAAGGTGCCGGTGTGGAAGTAGATGTATCCGCCCGGCAGCGCGAACGCGTTGAGCGACTCCTGCGGGATGACGCGGAAGCGGTAGACGAAGGGCTGGCGGCCCGCGACGGCGAGCATCGTGCGGCCGAGATCGTTCATGAAGCCCGCGACGACCGGGTCGTCGATCACGCGCACCTGCTTCTGGAGCTGCTGGTCGAACTCGAAGCCGAGATCCCGCTCCCTCTCGGTGTCGAGCTGCGGGGCGACGACGTCGAGCGGGTCGAGCTGGCGCGCCTTCTCGCAGGCGACTGCCGCCGCGGCGAGGGCGAGACCCGCGGCGAGCACGTGGGCGACGCCGAGGCGCCGCCCGCTCCTAGTCACTGCGCTCGGCCACGTGCTTGCGATAGGCCTCGGGACGCAGCATCAGGTCGGCCTCGTCGTCGCGGTCCGGCACGACGACGGCGATCCAGCCGTCGCCGTAGCAATCCTCGTTGATCAGCTCGGGGTTCTCGACGAGCGCCTCGTTCGCCTCGACGACCTCGCCCGACACCGGCGCGTAGAGCTCGGCGACGGCCTTCACCGAGTCGATCGAGCCGAACTCCTCGCCGCGCTCGATGCGCGTGCCGACGGCGGGCAGCTCGACGTGCACGATCTCGCCGAGCTGCTGCTGGGCGAAATCGGTGATGCCGATGACGATGCGCTCGCCCTCGCGTCGCGCCCACTCGTCTTCCTGGGAGTAGAGGAGATCCTCGGGGATGTCGTAATCGGCCACCGGCTGCCTCGCTGCGAGTGCGTCGTCTTCAGGCGTTCGCGCTGCGCCCGGCCCGCGTGCCGCGAACGAAAGGCGTCTCTGCGATGCGTGCGCGCACCGAACGGCCGCGGATCAGGACTTCGATCACGGTGCCGGCGCCCGCCAACGGCGGAGGAACGTAGGCCAGCCCGATGGATTTTTGGAGGGTGGGGGAGGGACCACCCGACGTCACCACGCCGACTTCCCGTCCCTCGTGTGCGACCGGACAGCCGGCGCGCGCCACACCCCGATCCTCGAGCACGAAGCCGGCGAGCGCGCGCGGGTGACCTTTGCTCGAGCGCGCGCGGATGGCGTCCGCGCCGATGAAGTCCCCGTCCTGCTCGACGAAGCGGTCGAGCCCGGCCTCGAGCGGCGAGGTGGTGTCGTCGAGCTCGTGGCCGTAGAGGGGCAGGGCGGCCTCGAGGCGCAAGGTGTCGCGCGCGCCGAGCCCGCACGGCCGGAGCCCCCAGGCCGCGCCCTTTGCGAGCAGCGCCTCGAAGAGCGCCTCGGCGTCGCCGGCGGCGCAGTAGATCTCGTAGCCGTCCGCGCCGGTGTAGCCCGTGCGCGAGACGAGGGCGCTGCACCCGGCGACCGGCCCGCGCGCGAAGTGGAAGCGCTTCTGCGCGACGAGCGCCTCGTCCGCGACGGCGCGCAGCACGTCCGCCGCCGTCGGACCTTGGAGCGCGAGCAGCGCGGTCGCCTCGCTCTCGTCGCGCAAGGTGGTGCTCGCGCCGAGGTGAGCCTGCACCCACGCGCGGTCCTTCTCGATGTTCGCCGCGTTCACGCACAGCATGACGTCGTCGTCGCGGCGGTAGGCGGTGACGTCGTCGACGACGCCGCCGGCGTCGTTGCAGAGCAGCGCGTAGCGCACCTGGCCGACCTTCGCGGTGGAGGTGCGGCGCGAGAGGAGCCGGTCGACGGTCGCGAGCGCGCCCGGTCCGGAGAGCGCGAGCTGGCCCATGTGCGAGACGTCGAAGAGGCCGGCGTGCTCGCGCACCGCCGCGTGCTCCTCGAGGATCGACGTGTACTGCACCGGCAGCGAGAAGCCGGCGAACTCGACCATGCGCCCGCCGCGCCGCACGTGCGCGGCGTAGAGCGGTGTCCTCCGTGCCTCGCTCATGCGCCCTGACGGCGCTCGTAGGCGTGGAGGGTGTTCTGGAGGAGCATCGTGATCGTCATGGGGCCGACGCCGCGCCGGTGCGGCGTCACGATACGCGCGACGCCCTGCACCCCTTCGGTGTCGACGTCGCCCGTGAGGACGCCGTCCACCTCGCTGACGCCGACGTCGATGACGGCCGCGCCGGGCTTGACCCAGTCGCCGCGCACGAGCCGCGGCACGCCCGCCGCCGCGATCAGCACGTCGGCCTCGCGGCAGAGCGCGCGCAGGTCGCGCGAGCGCGAGTGGCACATCGTCACCGTGGCGTTCGCGCGCTGGAGGAGCAGCGAGATCGGCTTGCCGACGATGTTGCTGCGCCCGATCACCACGGCGCTCGCGCCCTCGAGCGGGATCGCGTAGCGCTCGAGGATCTTCATGATGCCCTGCGGCGTGCAGGGGACGAGCGAGGGCAGGCCGAGCAGCAGGCAGCCGGCGCTGTGCGGCGTCAGCCCGTCCACGTCCTTGGCCGGGTCGATGGTCGAGGTGACGGCGTTCGCGTCGAGGCCCTTCGGCAGCGGCAGCTGCACGAGGATGCCGTCGACACAAGGGTCCGCGTTGCAGCGCGCGACGGCGTCCTGGACCTGCGCGAGGCTCGCGCTGGCCGGCAGCTCGTGCTGCGTGGACGCCATGCCGACGCGCTCGCAGGCGCGGCGCTTGCCCTTGATGTAGGACGCGCTCGCCGGATCGTCGCCGACGAGCACGACCGCGAGGCAGGGCGCGCGGCGTCCGCGCGCGCGCAGGCCGGCCACGGACTCGGCCAGCTCCTTGCGGATCTCCTCGGCGAGCGCGAGCCCGTCCACGACGACCGTGCGCACGGGGGTGACCGCCATCTCAGGCAGCCGCCTTCGAGGACTTCTTGCCCTTCTTGCCCTTGCCCTTGCCGCTGTCCTTCGGCTTCGTCGCGGGCGCTTCGCTCTTGGTCTCGGTCGTGGAGGTGGCGGCGGAGTCGGCGCTCTTCTCGCCCTTGTCCTTGTCGCCGCCCTTGTCCTTGCCGCCCGAGCTGTAGAGGTCCGAGTACCAGCCGCCGCCTTTCAGCACGAACGAGGTCTGCGAGATCAGCCGCTTGACCTTGCGCGCCTTGCACTTCGGGCAGGTCTTGATCGGCTCGTCGGTGATGCGCTGCGAGGCCTCGAATTCGTGGCCGCACTTCTCGCAGGCGTACTCGTACACGGGCATCGCGGAACCTCGCGTCCTGCTTCTCGGGATCGGATGGGATCGGAGGCGGGACCGGCGGAGGAGGGAAGGTCGGGGCGGCGAGAAACTACCCGCGGAGGGCACTCGGGGCAAAGGCGTGGAGGCCCGTCCGGGCGGTCAGGGCGTGCGGCGGCGGTGGCTGTGAGTCAGCACGGAGATGCGCTGCTCGAGCGCGGCGTCCTCGGGCACGGGCTCGGCCGACAGGTGATCGACCTGCGCGAGGTGGCGCTCGATCGTCGCGCGCAGCGCGGCAGAGAGATCGGCGCGCAGGCGGCGCATGCCGCGGATGTCCTCGGCGAGCTGCGCTGCGCGCCGGTGCGCCGCGTCGAGCACCTTCTCGCCCTGCAGCTCGGCCTCGCCGACGATGACCTCGGCCTCCTTCATGGCCGTCTGCTTGAGGTCGTCCGCGAGCTGCTGCGCGGTCGTGAGGGTGGACTGCAGCAGGGTCTCGTTCGCCGAGAGCTCGCGCACGCGCTCCTCGAGCTCGCGGATCTTGTCCTTCATCGCAGCCGCGTGACGGAGCGCGGTCTCGTAGTCCTCCGACACCATGCGCAGGAACGAGTCCACCTCGTCGCGGTCGTAGCCCGAGACGCGCCGCGAGAAGGTGTGGTTGCGAATGTCGAGGGGCGTGATGCGCACGTAGGGCTCCTGCCTGCGCAACCAATCGACCGAAGCGCGCGGATTCTTGAGCGGGCCGGCCCGCGGCCGCTCGACGCCGCCCGGGCCTCGAGCCCCATCTCAGAGATGGGCGTCCAAGTGGCTGTCCGAGCTCAGCTCCCCGCCAGCTCCTTCGAGCGCCGGGTCGCCGCGGCGACCGCCTCGTAGAGGGCGGCGCGGAGCCCACCGGCCTCGAGTCGCTCGAGCCCGGCGATCGTGGTGCCGCCGGGCGACGTGACCTGGTCCTTCAGCTCCGCCGGATGCCGGCCCGTGACCTCGACCAGGCGCGCCGCGCCGAGCACGGTCTGGCGCGCGAGCAGCGCGGCTGCGTCGCGCGGCAGGCCGACGCGCACGCCGGCGTCGGCGAGCGCTTCGAGGAACACGAACACGAAGGCCGGACCGCTGCCCGAGAGCCCGGTGACGGCGTCGAGCAGGGATTCGTCGGGCGCCTGCCAGCAGATGCCGACGCTCTCGAAGAGAGCGCGCGCGAGGGCGAGATCGTCCGCGCCGGCGCGCTCGTTGCCGCAGATCGCGGTGGCGCCGCAACGCACCTGCGCGGGCGTGTTCGGCATCGCGCGCACGATGCGGGCGGATGAGGGTTGCGCCTCGCGCGCTTCGCCCGAGAGCGCCTCCGCGAGCGCCGAGAGGCGCACGCCCGCGACGATCGAGATCCAGAGCGGGCGCGTCTTCGCCGCGGCGTCGCGCAGCTCGCCGAGCGCGCGCGGCACGATCGACGGCTTCACGGCGACGACGACCACGTCGCTGCTCGCGACCACGTCGCGGTTCTCGGCGTAGACCTCGATGCCGAGCCGCTCGGCGAGCAGCCGCCGGCGCTGCGCCTCGGGATCGGACGCGCGGATCTGCGCCGCCGGCACGCCCGCGGCGACGAGACCGCCGCAGAGCGCCTCGGCCATGGCGCCGCCACCCACGAATCCCACGCGCCGGCTCCGAAGGTCCGTCATCCGTTGGGTCTCCTCGCTCCGAAGATCGCCGTGCCGACGCGGATGATCGTGGCTCCCTCTTCGATCGCAACCTCGAAGTCCGCGGACATGCCCATCGAGAGCTCGTGCAGACCCGCGCCCTCGGGCGTCGCGCTCAGCTCGTCGCGCAGCGCGCGCAGCGCCGCGAAGTGCGGGCGCGAGCGCTCGGGATCGGGATCCGCGGGCGGGATCGTCATCAGCCCGACCGCGCGCAGCGCGGGCCACTGGCGGCAGGCGCGCAGCAGCGCGGCCACCGCGCCGGGCGCCGCGCCTCCCTTCTGCGGCTCGTCCACGAGATTCACCTGCACGAGCACGTCGAGCGTGCGCCCGGCCGCGGACGCGTGACGCCCGAGCGCGTCGCAGAGCTCCGGCCGGTCGAGCGAGTGGATGCTGTCGAAGACCTCGGCCACCTGCTTGGCCTTGTTGCGCTGGAGGCGTCCGATGAAGTGCCAGCGCGGCGGCGCGATGCGCTCGCGCGTCAGGGCGGCCGAGAGCTCGGGCAGCTTTGCGCGCATCTCGGAGAGATAGTTCTCGCCGACGTCCGCGAGACCCGCGGCGATCGCGCGCGCGATCTCCGGCGCCGCGACCTGCTTGGCGACGCCGACGAGTGCGATCTCGCCCGCTGCGCGGCCGGCTCGCGCGGCCGCCGCGGCGACGCGCGCCTGCGTCGCGCGCAGGCGCGACTCCAGGCTGTCGGGGGACGCGCTCACCGGACGTGGAGTCCGGCCTCGCGCAGGAGCGCCAGGGTCTCGTCGAGTGGAAGCCCGATCACGTTGCTGCGAGAGCCCTCGACGCTCACCACGAAACGCGCCCCTTCGCCCTGGAGCGCGTAGGCTCCCGCCTTGTCGAGCGGCTCGCCACCCGCCACGTAGGCGCGGATCTCGGGGACGCTCGCCGCGCGCAGGCTCACGTGGCTCTCCACGCATACCTCGCGCAGCGAGCCGCCGTCGCTGCGCGCGAGCGCCACCGCCGTCAACACGCGGTGCGTGTGGCCGAGCAGCTCGCCGAGGATGCGCACGGCGTCCTCGGGATCGGCCGGCTTGCCGTAGATGCGGCCCGCGTGCACGACGACGGTGTCGGCGCCGAGCACGTAGCGAGGCGGTTCCGCCCCGCTGTGCGACGCCACGGCCAGCGCCTTCTCGCGCGCGAGACGCGTCGCGTAGTGCAGCGGCGTCTCGCCTTCGCGCAAGCGCTCGTCGACGTCGGCCGGGCGGATCTCGAAGTCGACACCGGCGCGGCGCAGCAGCTCGCGGCGACGCGGCGATGCGCTGGCGAGCAGCAGCGGAGCGGCGGACGACATGGGCGGCAGAGTATGACGCCGCCTCGCGCGAGCGAATAGCTCCCCGCCTCGCGCGCGGCGCGGCGGGGCGCGTGCGCATAGCGATCGCGAGGGCATGGGATTAGGCTGGATTTGCATGGTGGGGCGCGGACAGGGACTCGTCGGATCGCTCGCGGGTGTGCTCGCCGGCGTCGGCTTCGCGCTCGCATGCGCGAGCGATCCGCTGGTGATCGCGAACGGCCGCCTGGTGCATCGCAAGTACGGCTTCTCGTTCGCGCCGCCGGCGGCCGACTCGCCGCCGTGGCAGCGGGTCCACGTGAGCGACACCCTGGCCGCCTGGGAGCGCCCGGGCGGTGCGCGTCTCTCGGTGCAGTCCGAGTGCGGGCGCCATCCGCCCGGACCGCAGGTGCAGGCGCGCAGCTTGTTGATCGGCGTCGAGAAGAAGGAGCTGCTCCAGTCGGGGCCGGTGTCGGTGGGGCCGTGGCCGGGCTGGTCGCAGGTCGTCGACGTCGGCGGCGAGAGGCGCCCCCTGCACCTGAAGACCGTCACCCTGGTCGCGGAGGGCTGCACGGTGGACTTCCTGCTGCTCGCGGGCGACGACTTCGATTCCGCCGAGGCGAGCTTCGACCACTGGTGGCAGAGCTTCGAGATGCCGGAGAGGCCGGAGGCCGCGTCGTGAGCGCTTCGCAGCAAGAGCCGGAGGCGGAGCGCGTCGTCGCGGGCGTCGGCGATCGCGTGCTGGAGGTGCTCGACACCTTCGGCGACTTCGCCCTGCTGATCGCCTCGACCTTCCGCGCCGCGCTGCGCGCGCGCTTCCCTGCGCTCGAGATCCTGCGCCAGCTCGAGGCGATCGGCGCGCGCTCCACGACGATCGTGCTGATCACCGCGCTCTTCACCGGCATGGTGCTGGCGCTCCAGACCGGCATCGCGCTCGCGCGCTTCGGCGCCAAGCCCTACGTCGGCAGCGTGGTCGGCCTCTCGCTGGCGCGCGAGCTCGGCCCCGTGCTGACGGCGCTGATGGTCGGCGGCCGCGTCGGCGCGGGCATCGCGGCCGAGATCGGCTCCATGCGCGTGACCGAGCAGATCGACGCGATCCGCTCGATGGGCGCCGATCCGGTGCAGAAGCTCGTGCTGCCGCGCGTGCTGGCCGCGACGATCGCGCTGCCGCTGCTGACCGTGCTCGCCAACGTGCTCGGCATCGCGGGCGGCATGCTGCTCGCGCAGGCGCAGTTCGGCATCGACCCGAGCTTCTATCTCCAGACCATCACGTCCACGGTGACGATGGACGATTTCGTGTCGGGCGTCTTCAAGACGTTCTTCTTCGGCGCGCTGATCGCCTGGGTCGGCTGCTTCGCGGGGCTCCGCACCACGGGCGGGACGGTGGGTGTCGGCCGCCAGACCACGCGCGCGGTGGTGGCGGCGTCGATCGGCGTGCTGATCACCGACTTCTTCCTCACGCAGCTCTGGGTGCTCCTGTGAGCACACGAGGCGGGGTGCTGCCGTGAGCGAGAACGTGCTGATCGAGCTGGTGAAGGTCGAGAAGGCCTTCGGGCGCCTCCAGGTGCTGCGCGGCGTCGACCTCCAGATCCAGGAGGGCGAGACCTTCACGATCCTCGGCGGCTCCGGCAGCGGCAAATCCGTGTGCCTGAAGCACATGATCGGACTGCTGCGCGCGGACCGCGGCGCCGTGCGCGTGTTCGGCGAGGAGATCACGCGCGCGTCCGAGCCGGCGCTGGTACCGATCCGCACCGCGGTCTCGATGATCTTCCAGGGCGCCGCGCTCTTCGACTCGCTGACCGCCTTCGAGAACGTTGCCTACCCGCTGCGCGAGCACCGGCGCTGGGACGAGGCGCGCATCGCGGCGCGCGTGCGCGAGTGCCTCGCGGCGGTCGGCCTCGAAGGCGTCGAGCGCAAGATGCCGGCCGAGCTCTCGGGCGGCATGCGCAAGCGCCTCGGCGTCGCGCGCGGCATCGCGCTCGAGCCGCGTGTGATCCTCTACGACGAGCCGACGACGGGCCTCGATCCCGCGAACCAGCGCCGCATCGGCGAGCTGATCCGCAGCCTCCAGAAAGGGCTCGGCGTGACCTCGGTCGTCGTCACGCACGAGCTCGAGCTCTGCTTCTCCGTGTCCGACCGGGTTGCGCTACTCAAGCAGGGCAGGATCGCGGCGGAGGGGAGCGCCGAGTCGATGCAGCACTCCGATCACCCGGACGTGCGCGCCTTCCTCTCCGGCGAGCGCGACGCCGGGGACGTGGGATTCGAGAGGAGGTAGCGCCATGGACGGCAACCGGCGCATCAGCATCATCGTGGGAGCGTTCGTGATCGCGGGCCTCGCGGCCCTCGCGCTCACCATCCTCTCGCTCTCGTCACAGCAGGGCGTGTTCCGCGACCGCTACCGGCTCGTCGCCTACTTCGAGAACGTGCAGGGCCTGCTGGCCAACGCGCCGGTGTGGCTGGCCGGCCGCCAGGTCGGCCGCGTCGAGAGCGTCGGCTTCTCGCCCGAGGGCACCGGCCGCCCGGCGCTGCGCGTCATCCTCCACATCGACGTCGACGTGCAGGATCGCATCCGCGCCGACTCGGTGGCGTCGATCGGCACGATCGGCCTGCTCGGCGACCGCTACGTCGAGGTCTCGATCGGCAGCCCGACGGCGCCGCCGATCGCGGACGGCGGCGAGCTCGCGACCGTCACGCCGACCAACATCAACCTGGTGATCGACCGCGGCGCGCAGGCGCTCGAGAACGTCGCGAAGCTGACGAGCAACCTGAACTCGGTCGTCGAGGAGTTCGGCCAGGCGACCGGCGGACGCCGTCTCGCCGAGTCCGTCGGCGCGCTCTCGGAGGTGGTCGAGCAGATCCAGCAGGGCAAGGGCCTGCTGCACAGCGTCATCTACGACCAGTACGAGGGGGGAGGCGTCGAGAGCATCGAGCGCTCGCTCGTCACGTTCGAGGGCATCCTCGACCAGATCGCGCACGGCGACGGCGTGCTCCACACGCTCATCTACGACGCGCCGAGCGAGCAGGACATCGTGCTCGAGGCGATCGAGGCGGGCTCGCGCCTGAACAGCATCCTCGCGAAGGTCGACCGCGGCGAGGGGACGATGGGCCTGTTGCTGAACGACCCGACGCTCTACGAGGACCTGAAGCGGCTGATCGGCGGCGCCGAGCGCAGCCGCGCGGTGCGCACCTTGATCAAGCTCTCGGGCGCCGGCGACGGCAAGGACCAGTGAAGGAATCGCGCCTCTCCGCCTGGAGCCTCGACGCGGCGCGCGAGATGCTGCCGGACGTCCGGCGGCGCACGGCGCAGGCCGTGGCGGAGGTCGATGCGCTGGTCCCGCAGCGCGACACCGCCACGGAGGGCACGCCCGCCCGCGTGGCGCTCGAGCAGCGCATCCAGCAGGCGGTCTCGCGCTGGATCCGCTCGATGGAGGCGCTCGGCGTCGAGGTGAAGGGCGCCTGGCTCGTCGATTTCGACAACGGCCGCGGCTACTACTGCTGGCGCTGGCCGGAGGAGCGGCTCGAGTACTTCCACGGGTACGACGAGGGCTTCGACGGCAGGATCCGGATTCAGTAGGCCCGCGCGCGGCGCACGACGACCGACGTGACGACGCACGTCGGCGTCAGCGCGTAGCGTCCCTCGATCGTCGCGCCCGGCGGCAGCGCGCCGGCGCCGCGCGCGCGCAGGGTGATGCGGACCGTGTGCGCGCGCGGGTCGATCTCGATGGCGGCGTCGCCGAAGACGAGCTTGCGCCCGCAGAGCGGGTAGAGCGCCTTGTAGATGCTCTCCTTCGCGGAGAAGGCGACCGTCGCGAAGCCCAGCGCCGGCGGCGACGCGAGCCGGTCGATCTGCGCGCGCTCGGATGCGTCGAGCACGCGGAGCGCGGCGCGCGCGGAGAGCGGCGAGCTCTCGGCGTCGAGCCCGAGCGCGAGCAGCGAGCCCTGCCGCGCGACGGCGGCCGCGCAGAAGCCGTCCGTGTGCGTGAGGCTGCCGATGACGCCGTCGGGCCAGCGAGGCGCGCGGTCCGCTCCGCGCCGCAGCGGCTCGGCGTCCATGCCGAGCCCGGCGAGCGCGCGCCGCGCGCAGGCGCGCCCGAGCGCGAACTCGCGCCGCCGCGCGTCGCCCATGCGCACGGCGTCCGCGGCCTCCTCGGGCCGCAGCGGCTCCGCCGCGAGGACGTCGTCCGCCTGCACGAAGACGACGCCGTCCGGGAAGAGATCCTTCACCGCTCGTCGCGCACCGAGCCGCGTCCGCGCTTGCGCTCCGCGCGGCTGCGCTTGGCCTGGAGGCGGCGCTCCTTCGAGGAGCGGGTCGGCTTCGTCTTCACGCGCGGGCGCGGGCGCTCGAGCGCGGCCGCGACCAGGCTCGCGAGCCGCTCGCGCGCGAACTCGCGGTTGCGCTCGCGCGAGCGCGAACGGTCCGAGCGCACGATCAGCTCGCCGCTGCGCGTGAGGCGGCCGGCCAGCGCGTGCAGCGCCCGCGCGCGCGCGTCGCCGTGGAGCGCCTGGCTCCGCAGGGCGTCCCAGCGCAGGGTGACGCGCGTCTCCACCTTGTTGACGTTCTGCCCGCCCGGTCCGCGCGAGCGGCTGGCCGTCTCGACGATCTCGTGGTCGGGGATCGCGACGCCGGGCGCGATCCTTAGATCCTGCTGTGCCACAACGGGAGAGATAGCGCGGCGCGCCGACCCTCACCGGGACGCGCGCCTACAGGTTGTAGCCCGTCTCGCCGTGCTGCTGGAGATCGAGGCCCTGCTCCTCGCCGAGCTCGTCGACGCGAAGTCCCACGAGCGCGCCGACGAGGCGGGCGAGCCCGTACGAGACGGCCGCGGTGTACACGACCGTGATGAGCGCGCACAGGAGCTGCACGCCGAACTGGCGCCCGATCGCGAGATCGCCCTGCATGCCGCCGAAGATCTCGGAGGCGAAGATGCCGGCGAGCAGGGTGCCGAGGAAGCCGCCGATGCCGTGCACGCCGAAGACGTCGAGCGAGTCGTCGTAGCCGATGCGGAGCTTCATCACGACCGACGCGTAGTAGCAGGCCGCGCCCGATGCGACGCCGATGACCAACGCGCCGAAGGGGCCGACGAAGCCCGATGCGGGCGTCACCGCGGCGAGGCCGGCGATGCTGCCCGTGGCGATGCCGAGCACCGACGGCTTGCCCGCACGCGCCCACTCGATCGCCATCCAGGTGATCGCGGCGGCCGACGCCGAGATGTGCGTCGCCACCAGAGCCATCGCCGCGTGGCCGCTCGCCGCGAGCGCGCTGCCCGCGTTGAAGCCGAACCAGCCGACCCACAGCATGCCGGTGCCCGTCACGGTCATGGTGAGGTTGTGCGGCGGCATGAACTGCGAGGGCCAGCCGCGGCGCGTGCCGAGCACGAGGCAGAGCACCAGCGCCGCGACGCCGGCCGTGATGTGCACGACGATGCCACCCGCGAAGTCGAACACGCCGAGGTCGTAGAAGAAGCCGCCCGGGCCGCCCCACGTCATGTGGCAGACCGGGATGTAGACGAGCGTCAGCCAGCCGACGGAGAAGAGCAGCAGCGCGGAGAACTTCATGCGCTCCGCGAAGGCGCCGATGATCAGCGCCGGCGTGATGATCGCGAAGGTCATCTGGTAGGCGAAGAAGAGCGCCTCGGGGATCGTGCCGCTCGTCGAGTGCCTGCCGACGCCGGCGAGGAACGCCTTGCCGAGCCCGCCGACGAAGGAGCGCAG
>DASUFZ010000274.1:0-15531 GCA_036274295.1 Myxococcota bacterium | reverse complement strand
CGTGCGCGTCAGGTTCGCGAGCGTCGCGAGGCCCGGCGCCCAGCCGAGCGGCAGCGCATCGCGGAGCAGGACGTGCAGGTCCTGCAAGCTGTTGCCGCCGCCGGGCGCCAAGGTGCCGTTGGCCGCGCCGCTGTGGCAGGCATGGCAGGTGACGCCGATGCGCCCGCTCCAGCGCCCGTCGGGCAGACGGAGCTGCGTGAACATCTCGGGCAGGCGGCCGCTGCCGCCGTTCGTGCGGTTCGGGTCCTCGAACGGCTTCGGGTAGGGATTGCGGCCGGTGCCGAAGGCCGAGCCGTACCGCTCGGCGACGAGGTCGTCGAAGTTGTCCGGCCGCAGCAGGAAGCCGGACCAGCTCGTCCAGAGCAGGTTGTACTGGGTGGCCGTCATCGTCGACGTGCCGAAGACGGACTCCAGGGTCGTCGTGTCGTTGCCCGTGAAGAGCGCGCCCACGCCGTTCGCGCCGGTGTCGAGCAGCGTGTTGCCGCGATCGAAGCGCGCGCGCAGCTCGCCGCACGTCTTCGCGTGTCCGATCTCCTCCACCGCGGCCGGGTCGACGTGGCAGTCCTTCCAGAAGGCGTTGAAGGCGACGGCGCGACCGCTGTTCACGCCGGGCTGGACGAGGGTGCGCGGATCCGGCGGCAGCACGGCGGAGTCCGCCTTGCCGTAGCACCAGTCCCATTGCGCGGAGCCGCCGCGCTTGCTGTAGATCAGGTCGGTGGCCGCATGGGCGGACGCCGAGAGAAGGAGAGAGCCTGCGAGCGACGCGACGATGCGGAGAGAGCCGTTCGGCACGATTGGGCCTCCTGTTCGTAGGTCGGTGTCGGGGGTGGCCCGATCGTGCGACGAGATGGATAGTAATGCAAGGATTTTTTCATTACTCTGAATCCTGAACCTGGAGGATCCCGATGAGCCCCCGGACCGCGAAGGGGAAGGGCCGGCGTGCGCGCGCATCCGCGCCGGATCCCGAGCGCGTGCGCGAGCGCATCCTGATGGCCTTCTCGTCGAAGGCGAAGCGCTCGGGCATCCGCGCCGTCGTGATGGGCGAGCTGGCCTCGGACCTGCGCATGAGCGCGATGACCCTCTACAAGCACTTTCCGTCGAAGGACGAGCTGGTCGAGGCGATGGTCGACGCCTGGGCGCTCGAGCTCGCCGCCATCCGTGCGCTCGACCTGGAGCAGGCGGACGACCCCGACGCGCTGGTCGAGCGCCTCCTGGTATGGGCGGAGGCCTGGACCGCGAGCCTCGCGCACGTCTCGCCCGCCTTCTTCAAGGACCTGCACCGCGACCACCACGAATGCTGGACGCGCTTCCAGCGGCAGATCGACGCGCGCCAGTGGGCGGCAGCGCCGCTGCTCCGCCGCTTCCTGCGCCCCGATCTGAACGCGCCCGTCGCGCTCCAGATGCTCGACCACCTGGTCCGCTGGGCGGCCGACCCGCGCTCGGCCGAGCGCCTCGGCGTCTCGCGCAGCGAGGCCGTGCGCACGGCGGTGTCGCTCTGGGGCGAGGGCGCCCTGCAACGGGGTCCGAAGCTGCGCGCCGTTCACTCGCGCTGACTCAGACGAGCCACACCTCGAGCGCGCGCGGGCCGTGCGCGCCGATCACGAGCGCCTGCTCGATGTCGGCCGTCTTGCTGGGCCCGCAGACGAAGCAGCCGTAGGGCAGGGCGGCGACGTCGAGACGCGCGTAGGCCGCGTGCAGATCCGCGACGACCCCAGCGCGCGGCGCGACGAGCACGACGCGCTCGGCCAGGAAGGCCGCGGCGCGCTCCAGCACGTCGCGCGGCGCCCACCAGACCGCGCCGCTCTCCGCGACCGCGAGCTCACCGCGCAGCAGCGCGACGTCGAGCTGCGCGAAGTCGTGGGGCGCGCGGGGCGGGCCGTCCGGCCAGCGCGGCGCGAGCTCCGGGAGCGACGACCACAGGCGGCGCGCCGCGGCGACGTGCGGATCGGCGCGCAGCGCCTCGGCGAGCGCGCTCGCGCCGTCCAGCGCGCGCGCCGTGCCGCCCGCCGCCGCGAGGCTGGCGGCGAAGCGCGCGAAGAGGTCCGTGTCGTGCGCAGGCGCCGGCGTATAGAGGATGGGCGGCGCGGCCGCGGGTGCGACCGCACCGCCGAGCGCGCGCACGATCTCCTCTCTCGCGCTCACTTCTGTCGCCTCGCGTAGAGCGCGCGGAAGCTCTTCGGCGGGGTCGGCGGCAGCGCCCGCCCGCGCGTCCACGGGTTCCAGCGCCCGCCGAGCCAGCGCTCCGGCAGCACGCGTCCGGCCCAGCGCGCGAGCGCGCCGAGCGCGGCGTAGACGCGCGGCCGCTCGAAGGCGAAGCGCGCGGCGCGGAGCCCTGCGCGGCGCAGCGCGCCGCCCGACTCGTGCGCTGCGAGCTCGCTCCGCCAGGCGAGGAGCTGCCGCGGCAGGTCGATGCGCAGGGGACAGACGTCGCGACACGAGCCGCACAGGCTGCACGCATAGGGAAGGCTCGCGTGCGCGGCGGGCGCGCGAGCGGGCTCGAGCACCGAGCCGATCGGGCCGGGGATCACGGCCTCGTAGCTGTGGCCGCCGCTGCGCCGGAAGACGGGACAGGTGTTCATGCAGGCGCCGCAGCGGATGCAGGTCAGCGCGTCGGCGAACTCGCCGCGCGCGCGCAGCCGGCTCCGGCCGTTGTCGACGAGCACGATGTGGAGCGCGCCGCCCGCACGCGGTCCGTGGAAGTGCGCGGTGTAGGCCGTCTGCGCCTGACCCGTCGCCGAGCGCGCGAGCAGGCGCAGGAAGACGGGGAGATCCGCCGCGCGCGGGATCAGCTTCTCGATGCCCATGCAGGCGATGTGGAGCGGCGGCAGCACGGTACCGAGATCGGCGTTGCCCTCGTTCGTGCAGACGACGATGCCGCCCGTCTCCGCGATCGCGAAGTTGACCCCCGTGATGCCGGCCTGCGCGCCGAGGAAGCGCGCGCGCAGATCGCGCCGCGCGGCGAGGGTCAGCGCGGTCGGATCGCTCTCCCCTTCGGGGCTGCCGAGCTCCGCGTGGAAGAGCGCCCCGATCTCCTGACGCCGCAGGTGGATCGCCGGCATGACGATGTGGCTCGGGCGCTCGTGGCGGAGCTGCACGATGCGCTCGCCGAGATCGGTGTCGACGATCTCGATGCCGCGCGCCTCGAGATGCGGATTGAGCCCGCACTCCTCCGTCAGCATCGACTTGCTCTTCACCACGCGGCGCGCGCCGGCCTCGCGCAGCAGGCCCTCGACGATCTCGTTGTGCTCGGCCGCGTCGCGCGCCCAGTGGACGACGGCGCCGCGCGCCTGCGCGCGCTCCTCGAAGCGGGTGAGATAGGCGGGCAGCTCCGCCAGCACGTGGCGCTTGATCCGGGCCGCGGCCTCGCGCAGCGCCTCCCAGTCCGGGACCGCTGCCGCCGCGCGGTCGCGCTTCTCGCGCAACGACCAGAGCGAGCCGTCGTGCCAGCGCGCGCGCTCGGCGTCGCGCAGAAAACCTGCCGCGCGCTCGGCGTGGGTCACGTGCGCGGGCCCGCGAGGATCTGCGCGACGTGCAGGATGCGCAGGTCGTCGCGCCCGTGGCGGCGCGCGAGCGCCGCGAGGTGGAGCAGGCACGAGGGATCGCTGGAGGTGACGACCTGCGCGTGCGCGGCGCGCTGGTCGTCGAGGCGGTCGAGGCCCATGCGGCACGAGACCTCCGGCTCGACCACGGAGAAGACGCCGCCGAAACCGCAGCACTCGTCGGCGCGCGCGAGCTTCACGAGCTCGATGCCCGCGAGACCCGAGAGCAGCGCGCGCACGGGATCCCCGCCGGCGGCGCCGCCCGCGCTCGGGCGGCCGAGGCGGAGCTCGCGCAGCGCGTGGCAGCCGGCATGCAGAGCCACCCGGTGCGGGAAGGCGTGCGCCGGCGGCGCGACGCGCAGCACGCCGTGCAGGAACTCGCAGAGCTCGTAGGTGCGCGCGGCGAGCGGCGCGGCCGCGGCCTCGCCGAGGAGATCCGCGTAGTGCGTGCGCACCATGGCGACGCAGCTCGCCGACGGCGCGACGATCGCGTCGTAGCCGTCGAAGACGCGGGCGAAGCGCGCGGCCAGCGCGCGCGCCTCCGCGTGTCCGCCGGTGGAGAGGAGCGCCTGCCCGCAGCAGGTCTGCGCCGCGGGGAACCCGACCTCCACGCCGGCGCGCTCGAGCAGCGCCAGCGCCGCGAAGCCGACCTCGGGCCAGAGCTGATCGACGTGGCAGGGCACGAAGAGCCCGATCCGCATGGCGGGACCGTAGCCGCATCTGCTTTCATGCGGCGCTCAGAGCAAGCCGTCCGGCGCGCAGCGAGGCGAAGCCGAGCGGAGATCGCACGGGGTTGGCGAGGGCAAGCGTGAAGATCGGAATGGTGCTGCCGTCCATGGTCGCCGGGGTCGACCGCGACACGATCCTGGCGTGGTGCCGCGGCATCGACGCGGGCCCCTTCGCGAGCCTCGGCTGCGGCGAGCGCATCACCTTCCACAACCTGGAGATGCGCGCGCTGCTCGCCGCGGCCGCGGCGGTGACGACGCGCGTGCGCATCGTGCCCGGCCTCTACGTGCTGCCGATGCATCCCGCCGCGCTCGTGGCGAAGGAGATCGCCACGCTCGACGTGCTGTCGGCCGGGCGCGTGACGGTGTGCGTCGGCGTCGGCGGGCGCGAGCAGGACTACCGCGCGCTCGGCGCGCCCTTCGACAAGCGCTTCTCGACCCTCGATGCGCAGGTCGCGGAGCTGCGCCGGCTCTGGGCCGGCGAGCCCGCCTTCGAGGGCGCGCCCGCGATCGGGCCGCAGTGCGTGCAGAAGGGCGGCCCGCCGATCTGGTCGGGCGCGATGGGGCCGCGCTCGCTCGCGCGCGCCGCCCGCTGGGCCGATGCGGTGATGGGCTTCGCGACGACCGGAGACATCGCCGAGTCGGCGCAGGGATTCGCCGCCGTCGACGAGGCCTGGAGCGGGGCCGGCCGCAGCGGCCGCGCGCCGCGCATCGCGGGCTTCTGGTACGGGCTCGGCCCCGGCGCCGAGGACCGCCTCCAACGCTACGTCTTCGACTACCTGCGCATCTTCGGCGAGCGCGGCGCAAAGGCGATGGCCGCGAAGCAGCGCATCCACTCGACGGAGCGCTTCCGCGAGGCGCTCGACGCGCTCGAGGAGATGGGCTGCGACGAGCTCTTCCTCACGCCCTGCGACGCCGACCCCGCGCTGCTCGAACGCACCTGCGAGGCGCTGGCGGCGCGCTAGTCGCACGCTGTAGCCAAGCGCTCGTCTCGCCGATGCAGCGGACATGCGCCGTCGCGTTCTGGTGTGGATCGGATGCCTGCTTGGCCTGTTGTTGGCCGCGCCGCCCCTCTGGGTCGCCGTCCACTTGCGCGATCTGCCGGAGCCCGGCGACGTGGCCCTACGGGTCTCGCCGTTCGACCCTGCCAAAGGAGACGGGTCCGAGAATCTGCGCGCGGTCGCGAGGAGCGTGCATTGGAGCGAGGAGGCGGACGAGCGTTGGCGGCCGCTGCGGGATGGTCGCGCGCAGGACCCCGGGTGGGTCCGGTCGATGCTCGATGCGAATCGCGGCGCCTTCGCGGCGCTCGACCGGTTTCTCGGCGGGCCCAACGTGGGCATTCCGGTCGGCGATTACGACTCGATCATGAGCCATTCCGATTCCTACATGTCACTGCAGGTCCTCGCGAAGCTCGCAGTGGCCGAGGGGTGGATGCTGTTTCGCGAAGGCCACGAGCGCGCGGCCTTCGAGCGCGTGATGCTCGGAATGCGGATCGGGCGAAAGCTCAGCGATGCGTACGGCGCCAACCTCCTGTCACTGATCTTCGTGACGTCCACACAGGGCGTGAGTCTCTACGCGCTCGAGCACATGGTGCGCGAGTCGTCGCTCGACCCCGACCAGGCGCGAGGCCTCGCAGAAGAACTCTCTGCCCAACGCTGGGATAGCGCGACCTGGGAACGCGCGTGGTCCGCGGAGTACCAGTTTTTCGCGGCCTCGATCCACGACATGGACGAGGCAATGGCGACCGACCCGCCAAGCGCGCTGGGAGCGGACGACGGTCTCGCCTCGAGCATCCTCGCTTGGATGCCGCGCGACTATGTTTGGCAGTCGAATCGGACGCGATTGGAGATGGCTTCCCAGTACCTCGAGCTACAGAGGCGTGCCTCGCTCGATTGCCTCGTGCCGACTGCGACGCAGGGCGGCGAAGTCGTGCCCTCGGAACCCATGCCGCTCACAATGCTTCTTCTGCCGAATCCGGTCGGCAGAGGGTTCGCCGGGATGGCCGCGTCCCAACTCGAGCGCTTCGACGTGAAGCGTTGCCAGCTCGAGACTCGCATCGCGCTCGTTCGAGCACAGATCGCGCTCCGGGCATATGGCCAGGCGAATGGCGCACTCCCAGTGAGCCTCGCAGCGCTCGTACCCGATTATCTCGAGAGCATTCCCGTCGACCGTTTCGGCGGCGCACCTCTCCGATATTCGAGAGAGCGCGCAATCGTGTACTCGATCGGAGACGACGGCATCGACGCGGGCGGATCCGATCCGCCGATGCAGACGGACGCCCACGAGCCCACGATCCGCGTCGCGCTCTAGCTCCGCGCCGGCCGCAGCTTCGCCGCGTGCTTCGCCAGGTACGCCATCGTCTCCTCCACGTTGTGGATCACCTCGTGGTGGAGCACGAGCTTTCCGTCCTTGAAGAGGTCCCACTCCTCGCCCTTCAGCTCGAGCGCGGGCAGGCCTTCGCGGCGGTAGCTGACGACCCAGGTCATGTGGATGCCGCCCGGGATCGGCGTCGGGCCGGTCAGGATCTTCGGCTCGCGCAGATCGAAGCGGCGGTCGAAGCCGCCGACGCTCACCTCGATCTGGCGCAGGGTGTCCTTGCGCCCGGACCAGACGCCGCCGAACGGCGGCGGGGCCCCGGCCGCGCTCCACACGATGTCGTCGTGGCTCAGGCGGTCGACGTGGGACCAGTCGTCCTCGGCGTAGCTCTTCTCGAAGGCCATGGCGTAGGCGAGGAAGGCGGCGACGTCGTCGTTCGGCATGGGGATGCTCCAATTCCGATCCGGGCGCGTCAGTTCACTAGCGAGACTCACTCTAGACCGAGTAGGTTCTCTCGTGCAACCCACTCGGAGCGCGCGCCCATGAAACGCACTTCCTTTCGGAGCTGGCCCTGCTCGCTGGCCCGCAGCGTCGACCTGCTCGGCGACTGGTGGACGCCCCTCGTGCTGCGCGAGGCGTTCTTCGGCTCGCGCCGCTTCGACGAGTTCCAGCAGGCGCTCGGCATCGGCCGCAACGTGCTGGCCGCGCGCCTGCGCCGCCTCGTCGCGGAAGGGCTGCTCGAGCGGCGCCTCTACCAGGAGCGCCCGCGCCGCTACGAGTACGTGCTGTCCGAATCCGGGCGCGACTTTCTCGGCGTGCTCGCGGCGCTGATGCGCTGGGGCGACCGCTGGCTCGATCGCGGCCGCGGCGCGCCGGTGCAGCTCCGGCACCGCCGCTGCGGCGCGCGCACGCACGCGGAGGTCGTGTGCGCGGAGTGCGGCGAGCCCCTCGCCGCCGAGGACCTCGACTTCGAGCTCGGCCCGGGCTTCCCGAAGAAGCTCGTTGCGAAGGAGCGCGTGCGGCGGCTCTTCGGTGGGCGGCGGCCGCCGCGAGCCGAGGCGACTCCGGGCTAAGCTGCGCCGCTCCGGAGGTTCCGATGAAGTTCCTTGCGTCCCTCGCCTTCACCGAGCCGCGCGATTACTGCGAGCTCGCGCGTCTCGCCGAAGAGCACGGCTGGGACGGCCTCGTGCTGTCCGATCACGTGGTCCACCCGCGCGAGATCGCATCGAAGTACCCGTACGCGGCCGACGGCAAGCGCCCGTGGGAGGAGCCGGATCCGTGGCCGGACGCGTGGGTCGCGATCGCCGCGATGGGCGCCGTCACGCAACGCCTCGAGTTCCTGACGGGCGTCTACGTGGTGCCGATGCGCCACCCGTTCCATCTCGCCAAGGCGCTCGGTACCGCGGCGCTGATGACCGGCTATCGCGTCTCGCTCGGCATGGGACTCGGCTGGATGCGCGACGAGTTCGAGCTGCTCGGCGAGGACTTCGACACGCGCGCGGCGCGCACCGAGGAGATGATCGCCGTCATGCGCAAGCTCTGGAGCGGCGAGATGGTCGAGCACCACGGCCGCTTCTACGACTTCGGCCCGCTCAACATGCGGCCCGCCGTCGAGAAGCCGATCCCGATCATCGTCGGCGGCACCACCGAGTCCGCCTACCGGCGCGTCGGCCGCTTCGGCGACGGCTGGATGCCGCACGCGCTGACCCTCGCGGAGGCGAAGGCCGGGCTCGAGCGCATCCGCCACTTCCGCCGCGAGGCGGGGCGCGCGGACGCGCCGCTCACCGCCGTCGTGCCGCTGAAGGACTGCTTCGACCCGGATGGCTACCGCCGCGCCGAGGACGCCGGCGTCACGCACGTGCTGACGGCGCCGTGGCTCTTCTTCGGCGGCTCGCACCGGAGCCTGCCCGACAAGCGCGAGGGGCTGCGGCGCTTCGCGGACAACGTGATCGCGAAGATGCGCTGAGCGCCGATGTCGTCGCTGCTCGATGCGCTCGGCTTCGGCAACGCCGTGATCGCGTGCGCGGCGGCGGCCCTCGCCGCAGCCGCGAGCCGCGCGATGCAGATCCCGATCGATGCGCGCGTGCTCGCGCTCGCAGCGGGCGGCACCGCCGTCGTCTACGGGCTCGACCGCCTGCGCGACGTCGCGCGCGACGGCGCGCGCTCGCCGCTGCGGACGGCGTGGGTCGAGCGCCATCGCCGCGGGCTCACCGTGACGACGGCGCTCGGCGCCGCCGCAGCCGCGATCGGCGGCGCGCTCTGCGGCGCGCGGGTCGTCGCCGTCGCGGCGGCGGTCGCGGTGCTCGGGCTCGCGCACCGCCGCATCAAGCATCTCGCCTTCGGCAAGGTCGCCTACCTGATCCTCGCGTGGACGGCGGTGGCGGTGGCACTGCCCGTCGCCAACGACCCCGCCGCGCGCAACGTCGTCTGGGTCGCCTGGGTCGTCGGCTTCTCGATCTGGGCGAACGTGATCCTCTCGAACCTGAAGGACCTCGAGGGCGCGGCGGCGTTGGTCGGGCCGCGCATGGCGCGCCGCGCGGCGTTCTTCTGGAGCGCGGTCGGCGCGGGGCTCGCGCTCGCGGGGCCCGAGGCCGTCGCGCGGCTGGCGCCGATTCCGCTCGCGACCTTCGCCGCCGTGCTCGGGTTTCGCCGCAGCGAACGCTATGCGGTGTGGGCGGTGGACGGGTCGCTCTGTGCCGGCGCGCTGCTCGCGCTGCTCGTCTGAGTGCCGGACCTTCGCGCTCGCTGATCGCTCGCGCTCGGGCTGCCGGCCTTCGTTCGGCTGCGCCCGTCTTCGCGGGGGCCCACCTTCGCTCGCCTTCGGCTCGCTGCACGCGCCTGCGGCGCTTGCGCGCGTCGGCCGACTTGTGTCGGCCTCCTTGCTAGCGACCCCGGCCTCCGCCATCGCCGCGGCCGCCACCGTCACCGCGATGGCCGCCGCCGTCGCCGCGGCCGCCGCGACCGCCGTCGCCGCGCGGGCCCCCGCCGCCGTCGCCGCGTGAGCCGCCGCCGTTGTCGCCGCGGCCCGATTCCTGGCTGCGCGACGACATGTCGGGGCGGTCGGCGCGGGCCGTCGGCCGATCCGGCGCGCGGGCCGTCGGCCGATCCGGCGCGCGCTGCTTGCGCGGCTCGGTGCGCTCGACCCGCGGTGCAGGTGCGCGCTCTGCGCGCGGCGCCTCGGGTGCGCGCTCTGCGCGCGGCGCGTCGGCGCGCGGCTCGCGCTGGCGCTCCACGCGCGGCGCACCGCGATCCATCTTTCGATTGCCGCGCTCGCGCCCGCGCGTCTCGACGCGCGCGTCGCCCGTCACGCCCTGCGGATTCGTGCGCACCGTCTCGTCGCTGCGAGGCGGGGAGGGCGGCCGGGCGCGCTCACGCGGCCCGCGCTCTCCGCGCGCCGGCGATCCCGGTCGCGCCGCGGCGTTCTCGCGGCGGTCGTCGCGACGGACGTTCTCGCGACGCGAAGGAGCGGGCGCATCCTGGCGCGGATCGCGCGCAGCCGGCGCGAAGCTCCGCGCGGCAGGGCTCGTGCGGCGCGAGTCGCCGCGTCGCGCCTCGGACGACGGCTCGCGTCGCGCGACCACCACCTCGCGCTCCGGGCGCCGCGACCGACCCTGCGCATTGCGACCCTGCGGTTCGCGCGCGTCGGCCCGGCGGCTCGCGCGCTCCGGCAGGGCGCGCTCGTCGCCGCGCAGCGGCGAGAGCTGGTCGCGATCGCCTCGGCGATAGGACGCGCGCTCGCTGCGGCGGCCGAAGTGGTCGCGGTCGGCCGTCACGATCGCGCCCTTCACGCGCGCGTTCTGGTAGTCGTGGCGGTCGCCGCCGCGGCCCTTGTCCCAGCCGTCGCGGCCGCCGCGGCCCCAATCCTTGCCGTCCTTGCCGCCGCGATCGTCGCCGCCCTTGCCCCAGTGGCCGTCGCCGCCGCCGTGACCGCCGCCGTCGTGGTGATCGTTTCCGTGATGGCCCTTGTGATCGTCCCAGTGATCGTGATGTCCGCCCCAGCCGGCCCAGTACGGCTGTGCGCGGAAGTACGCGGGACCCCACCACGGGTAGAGCGGCTCGCCATAGCCGAGCGCGACCCAACCGAGTGTCGATGGGTAGGACACGACGCTGACGATTGGCGAGCCGTAGAACGCGACCAGCGCCGGCGCGTAGTAGGCGCGCGCCACGCGCGGGCCCGGGCACCAGCCCCAGAAGCCCGAGGTGTAGACCCAGCGTCCGTAGTGGAACGGCGCCCACCCCCAGGGCGCCGTATCCACCCAGCTCCAACCGTAGTAGGGGTCGTAGAGCCAGCTGCCACTGCTGTAGGGAACCCAGCTCGCGCCGACACCGCGCGGATACCAGACCGGGCCGTAGGTCGGCTCCACGCGCCAGTCGCCGTACTGATCGAGCTCGTCGGCGCCGTACACGTCCGACGGCACGTAGTTCGCGCTGACCGCCTTCTGCGGCGGCTCGCTGCGCGCGTAGTTCCAGCGGTCCCAGGTGTCGAGCTCCGGCGCGGCGCTGGTCTGGAGCTGCGGCGTCAACGTGCCCTGGATGGTGAGCAGCTCGTTCGCGCCGATGCCGACCGTCTCGCCGGTCGCGACGGTCGCATGCGCGAGACCGCCGCGGCGGCTCGTGAACGCCGTCAGCTCGTCGCCGATCTCGAGCCGGTAGTAGCCCGCGTGCTCGATCTTGAAGGCCGCGTTCGGCGTGTCGATCTCGAGCGTCTGGCCGGGCGAGAGCGTGCGCAGGTCGAGCGCGACGGTGCCGGAGGTGACGCGCAGCTGGAGGAAATCGGGCTCCAGGGTGGTCAGCCCGATCTCCGTCTGCTCGGCGCCGCGCACGAAGGCGCGCGTTCCGATCTGGATCTCGAGATTCGCCCCATCCCCTGCGAACAGCAGGTCGCCGGGCGCGAGCGGCGTGTTGATCTGCGCGGGCGTCGTCTCGTCGTTGCCTGCGCGCAGGAACGCGACGTCGCCATCCGTGTAGCTGAGCCGCGGCGGCGTGCGCTCGAAGCCGAGCGCTTCGTCGTCGCGCGTGAGCGCGTCCGCGCTCGTGACGAGAAGGAGTAGTGGCGCCGCCCCCAACGTCGCCTTCAGCCAACGCGCAACTCGACCCGTCATCTGAGCAACCCCATTTTGCTACGGCCCGGAACGCGCAACTGGACCCTTTGGACGGCGCCGCCCGCCTTTTCTTCAGGCGCCCGCAGGACTCCCGCGGATTGGGACGTCCGGATCGGCGCGCGCGGGTTACGCCGTGTCAGAATGCGCGCCCCATGACCACCTCGGCTCCCCTGGCGACGTGTTCCGGGCCCGGCGCGGCCCGCGAGGGCCTCGGCGAAAGCCCTCGCGAGGGTCTCGGCGCCGGCCCGTTCTGGGCGCTGCTCGCGGCCGTCGCCCTGGTGGCGGGGTTCCTGCGCTTCTATCGCCTCTCCTGGGGGCTCGAGGATGGGGTGATCTTCCCGGACGAGTGGGTGTGGTGGCGGCGCGCATCCGCGTTCGTGCCCCTCTCGTGCTCCTCGTTCGAGGCGATCGGGCTCCCGCTCTATCCCTACCCGACGCTCTACGGCTACATCGTGGGCGCGTTCACCGCGCTCGGCACCGCGATCGGCGCGATGGAGCCGCCGTCACCGCCGCCGATCCGCGACCTGGAAGTGATCGGGCTCGCCCGCGCCGTTGCGGCGCTGGCGGGCACCGGTGCCGTGGTCGTGACCGGCCTGCTCGGCGCGCGCCTGTACTCGCGCGCGACCGGCGTCGCGGCGGCCGCGTTGCTGGCGGTCGCGCCGCTGCACGCCTGGCAGACGCACTACGCCTCCGTGGATCCCCTGCTGACCCTGCTCTTCGCGGCGGTCTGCCTTCCCTGCGCGACGATCTTGCAGCGCGGCGGCGCCGCGCCCGCGCTGGCGGCGGGTGCGCTCGCCGGGCTCGCGCTCGCCACGAAGTACACGGGTCTCTCCGCGGTGGTGCCGGTCGCCTGGGCCGTGCTCGCGCGCGCGCACCAGGAGCGCTCCTGGCGCGCCTTCTGGATCGGCGCGTCGTGCGCCGGTGTCGCCTTCTTCGCGGCGCTGCTGCTCGCGTGCCCCACCTGCGTCTTCGAGTTCCCGAAGCACTACGGCGCGATGCGCTGGCTCCAGCACGTGCTCTGGAACACGGACGCCTTCCCCGGCTACCGGCTGGTGCCCTCGGTCGGCTGGTACGGGCGTCCCTATCTCTACGAGCTGTTCGCGACCCTGCCGTGGGGCCTCGGCTGGCCGCTCTACGCGCTCTCGCTGGCCGGCGTCGCGTTCGCCGTCTGGCGGCGCACGGCCGCCGACGTGCTGCTGCTGCTCGCCGTGGTGATCCCGAACTTCATCGTCGTCGGCGGGACGCCGCTGGCGTTCGCGCGCTACCTGCTGCCGATCTACCCGGCGCTGCTGGTGCTCGGCGCGCGCGCGGCGCTGGCCCTGCCGCGGCCGCGGCTCGGCATCGCCGTCGTGGCCGCCATCTGGGTCTACTCCGGCTGGCTTTCGTTGGCGCAGATCGCGGGCTTCTCGCTCGAGCAGCAGAAGGAGGTCGCGCGCTGGATCGCGCAGGACGCGCGCCCGCGCGGCGCGCGCGTCGCCATCCCGTCGACTCTGCTCGGCTACGACGCGCTCGAGCCGTTCCTCGCGGCCCAGAAGCTCGGCGTCGTGAAGGTGCGCGAGGGCGAGTGGTGGATGCAGCGCGCGGATTACTTCGTGCTGCCCGAGCGCCTCGCGGCCGTGTACGAGCGGGGCGCGCCCGAGGGCCCGATCGCGCAGGACGTGCGGCGGCTGCGCGCGGGCGAGCTCGGCTACCAGCCGGTCCAGAGCTTCGAGGATCTGTATCCGCAGCGTGCGCTGTATGCCTGGCTCGACCCGGGACTCCACCCGGCGCTCGGCGCCTACGGCTTCACGGTGTACCGGCGCGAGGCCGAGCCGGCTCCGCGGCGGCGCGGCCGGCCTTGACGCCGGCCCAGCGCGGACGCGGCGAGTTCGAGGCGCTGATCCGGCGCGCGCAGCGCACGCGCGCGACACGGGCGCGGATCATCATCGAGCAGTGCCTGGCCATGCTGCCGCACTACCGCGGCATTCCCGAGACGCATCTCGCCGACGTGCGCCGCAGCGTGCTCGCCCATCTCTCTCTCTTCTACCGGCGCACCTTGGCGACGGGCCGGAGCCTCACCTTCGAGGATCTCGAGCCCTCGCGGCTGACGGCGCGGCGGCGCGCCGCCCAGGGCGTCCCGCTCGGCGAGTTCCTGACCTTCTTCCAGGTCGGCCTCACGATCATCTGGGAGCACCTGATCGTCAGCGCCGGAGATTCGCGCGCGCTGCGCGACCGCCTGCTCGACCGCGTCGACGCGATCATCTCGAACCAGGCGCAGCTGATGACGGCGCTCGTCGAGGCGTATGTCGAGGAGTCCGAGCGGCTGCTGCGCTTCCGCGAGCAGGATCTCGACGACTTCTTCCGCCTGCTGTTGACGGACGACGCCAGCGAGAACGTGCTCGCGTCGCGCGCGCGCAGTCTCGAGCTGCCGGTCGACGCACCGCACGCGATCGCCATCCTCGCGCCGCTCGCGGACACTACACAGAACGCAGCCGGCATCGGGCCCGAGGAGATGCGGCGGCGCCTCGCGCGTCAGCTGCGCGCTCGCGTCTGGCTGGGGCGCTCGCGCGAGGGCTTCGTCGCGCTGCTGCCGCCGGATCCCGACCGGCGCGCGCTCGCGGGGGCGGCCGGACCCGCGGCGCACGACCGCCACGTCGGCGTCGGCCGGCCGGGCCGCGGCGTCGAGGGCCTGCGCCGCTCGGCACGCGAGGCGTTGCGCGCGCTCCGCATCGGCGCGCTCCAGCAACGCGGCGAGCGGGTCCATCGCTTCGAGGACGTCGAGATCCTCGACCTCGTGCAGGCCGACTCCGCGGCCAGCCGGGAGTTCGTGGAGCGCGTGCTCGGACCGCTGCTGCACGCGCGCGCGCGCACCTACCTCGAGACCCTGCGCCAGCTCGTCGCGCACGGGCACCGCATCAAGCTCGCGGCGGCCGCGCTCTCCGTGCATCCGCACACGCTGACCTACCGGCTGAAGCAGATCCGCCGGCGCTTCGGCATCGACCTCGACGATCCCGAGGTGCGCCTGCGCGTGCAGCTCGCGCTGCACGTCTTCGACGCGCAGGCGGAGGCCGTGCCGCGCCGCGCGCGCCGCAAGGCGACGTCCGGCCGCGCGGGCTGAGCGGCGACCGGGCGCGGTGTTTGTGCCCGCGGCACAAGGCGCGGGCGCCGCGCTTGGCGAAAAAGCGAATCGACCCGCGTGCCGCGCCGCGCGCAGACTGGCTGGAACCCCGCGAGGGCCGCGGATCCTCGCGGACACCGAAGGAGGGATGCTCATGACGAAGGAGCTCAGGAGGGCAGGGACGCTCGCGGTCGCGGCGCTCGCGCTCTCGCTTCCGATGCTGCTCGGCACCGGATCCTGCCATCGCAACCCGATCATCTTCGTGCACGGCGGCTCGGGCTCGGGCGCGCAGTTCGAATCGCAGGCGATGCGCTTCACCAGCAACGGCTACCCGCAGGATCACATCGCGGTGCTCGAGTACGACTCGTCGCAGCCGCTCACGACCAACCCGGCGAACATGGCCGCCCTGCACGCGCGGCTCGACGCGTTGATCGCGGAGCTCCAGGCCGAGACCGGCGAGGCCAAGGTCGACCTGATGGGCCACTCGCTCGGGACGTTCGTGTCGCAGAGCTACCTCTCGACGCCCGCGCGCGCGGCGAACGTGGCGCACTACGTGAACATCGATGGCGGCACGGCGAGCGCGCCGCCGGGAGGAGTGCCGACCCTCGCGCTGTGGGCGGGTGCGGTCAACCGGCCGACGCCGCCGCAGATCGTCGGCGCCACGAACGTCACCGTGCCCGACCAGGAGCACGTGGAGGTGGCGTCGTCGGAGGAGTCGTTCCGCGAGATGTTCAAGTTCCTGCGCGGGAAGG
>DASUFZ010000273.1:0-2241 GCA_036274295.1 Myxococcota bacterium | reverse complement strand
GTTGATCGCGTGGTGCTTCGGGATCACCAGCACGTGTCCGTCGGCCGCGGGGAAGAGATCCATGAAGACGAGGGTGCGCGCGTCGTCGCGCACGACGTGCGCCGGCGCCTCCTTCTTCACGATCTTGCAGAAGATGCACTGGTCGGGGGTGATGCGTTCGTCCACGGTCGCCTCTCCTGGTTCGAGCTCGAGCTGCGCATTCTACGTAAACACCATCGTAAGAACGATGTAAACGCGGCGATCGCGGATTGACCTCGAATTGACGGAAGGCGCGCGCGCGGCGCCATAGCTTCGCCGTCGTCGTACCCAAGGAGATCCCATGACGACGCTTCACATGCTCTTCCCTGCCCTTCTCCTCCTCGCCGGAGCCAGCGCCGCCGCGACGCCGCTGCCGGACACCGCGCAGCGCCCGCGCATCGAGGTGGCGTTCGTGCTCGACACGACCGGCTC
The DNA here is from genome assembly GCA_036274295.1 of Myxococcota bacterium. Classification (GTDB taxonomy): domain Bacteria; phylum Myxococcota_A; class UBA9160; order UBA9160; family SMWR01; genus DASUFZ01. Next base: position 1,791 of record DASUFZ010000273.1, on the reverse strand, counting down.
GATGTCGGGACTCATCGACGGCGCCAAGCGCAAGATCTGGCAGGTCGCGAACCAGCTCGCGAGCGGCAAGCCCACGCCCGAGATCCGCATGGCGCTCGTCGGCTACCGCGACCGCGGCGACGCCTACGTGACCCGCGTGCGCGATCTCACCGCGGATCTCGACGCCATCTATGCAGAGCTCCAGGCCTTCCAGGCCGACGGCGGCGGCGACGGCCCGGAGTCGGTCAACCAGGCGCTGCACGAGGCGCGCACGAAGCTCTCGTGGAGCCGCGATCCGAACGTCTACCGCGCGATCTTCCTGGTGGGCGACGCGCCGCCGCACATGGACTACGCGCAGGACGTCGTCTACGCGCAGAGCGTGCGCGCCGCGCGCAAGGCCGGCATCGTGATCAACACCATCCAGTGCGGCAGCGAACAGGACACCACGCCGATCTGGCAGGAGATCGCGGAGCTCGGCGCCGGCCGCTACGTCGCCATCCGCCAGGACGGCGGCATGCTGGCCGTCGACGCGCCGCAGGACGCGGAGCTCGCGCGTCTGAACCGCGCGCTGGCCGACACCGTCATCGCGTGGGGCAACGCGAGCGAGCAGGCCGAGCTCGTGCGCAAGCGCGAGGTGGCGCTGGAGGCGCCGGCCCCGTCGGCCGCCGCGCGCCTCGCCTACCTCGCGAAGAGCGGCGGGCGCGTCAACGCCGGCCGAGAAGACCTCGTCGACGCCGTCAAGGAAGGCCGCATCGACGTGAACAAGGTGAAGAAAAGCGAGCTGCCCGCGTCCTTGCAGGCGCTCTCGCCCGCCGAGCGCGAGAAGCAGGTGAAGGCGAAGGTCGAGGAGCGCGCGAAGCTCCAGGCGCAGGTCGCAGAGCTCTCGCGCGAGCGCGACACCTGGCTCCAGAAGGAAGAAGCGCGCCTCGCCGCCGCGGGCAAGGGCGACGGCTTCGACCAGCAGGTGCTGGAGGCGATCCGCACCCAGGCCGCGAGCGCGGGGATCGCGTACTGACGGGGGTCAGCGGGTCCGCGCGCGGTACGTCACCACACAGGGGCGTGCCGCGCGCGCGACCGCGCCGATCTGGCGCCGGCGCGGCGACGCGCTCGTGAACCGAGGCGTCAGCTCGTAGCGCTCGAGCAGGCGCCGCAGCGCCGTGCGGATCGCCGTGATCGAGAAGCGCTGCGCGGGGCAGGCGTGGCGCCCGTGGCCGAAGGTGCTGACGAGCTCGCGGCCCGGGAGCTCCACGTCCTTCGCGAGCCGGCGCCCGTCGTAGTGCGCGGGATCGAAGCGCTCGAGACCCGGCGCCGCGCTGCGGTTCGTGGCGGCGAGCATGGTCGCGATCAGCACGCCGGGCTCGAGGCGGAACTTCCCCTGCTCGAGCTCCAACGTCAGCGGCTGCATCACGCGCCGCAGGGTCAGCGAGCGCTGGTGCATGCGGATCGACTCGCTGGCGCAGCGCTCGAGCAGCGCCTCGTCGCCGGCCGCGACCTGCGCCAGCAGGTCGGGGCGCAGCAGCAGGTCGACGAGAGTCCAGGCGAGCGCCGCGTAGAGGTTCGACTGCGCGCCCATGTGGATCAGCATCACGTCGCGCGCGACGCCGATGCCGCGCGCGGGCTCGGCCTCGTTCGCCCAGGCGCCATCGATCTGGTCGAGGAAGTCGCCGCGCGGCGGCGCGCCGCGACGGCCGGCCAGGATCGCGCCCAGCACCTGCTCGATGCCGTGCATCGCGCGCCGCTCGCGCCACTTGCGCGTGGCGTAGGCGCCGAACGCCTGCGCCGGCTGCACGAACGACGACGACGTGTCGAGGC
>DASUFZ010000272.1:0-2611 GCA_036274295.1 Myxococcota bacterium | reverse complement strand
GCACCTCGGTCCGGGTCGTCCCCGAGGTGTAGCTCTTGCTGACGTTGCGCAGCTCGAGGAATGCCATGTGCGTTGCTCCGTCCTTCGTTCAGGCGACCGCGCCGTAGCTGACCGAGCGCTGCAGCGCGACCATGATCCGGTCCAGAAGGAATCCGATCGTGCCGATGGTGAAGACGGCGACCATGATCTGCGCCAGCGTCTGGCTGCTCCCGTTCTGGAACATGTCCCAGACGAACTTTCCGAGGCCCGGGTTCTGGGCCAGCATCTCGGCCGCGATCAGCACCATCCAGCCGACGCCGAGCGAGAGGCGCAGCCCCGTGAAGATCCAGGGCAGCGCCGACGGGATCACGATCTTGCGCACGCGCACGTGGAAGGGCAGGCGCAGCACGCGCGCGACGTTCAGGTGATCGGGATCGATCGACGCGACCCCGAGCGCCGTGTTCACCAGGGTCGGCCAGAGCGAGCAGAGCGCCACCGTGATGGCCGAGGAGAGGAACGACTTCTCGAGGAAGGGATCCGCGCTCGTGTAGAGCGCGGAGACCAGGATCATCACGATCGGGAGCCAGGCGAGCGGCGACACCGGCCGGAAGACCTGGATCAGCGGGTTCAGCGCCGCGTAGACGAGCGGGCTCGTGCCGCAGAGCACGCCGAGCGGCACCGCCACCAGCGATGCGATCAGGAAGCCCGTGAAGACGGTCAGCAGGCTCGTGCCGATCTGGTCGAAGTAGGTGGGCTTGCCGCTGTAGCGGCGCTCCTTCCACGGCTCGCCCGCCGCGAGCGCGGCTTCCTTGCGCGCCTGCATGCGCTCCGCGAAGGCCGCGGCGTTCGCGCGCTCGGCGCGATGCTCGTCGACGAGCGAGCGCGCGGCTGCGACGACCTGCGCCGGTCCCGGCAGCGCGCCGATGCTCGTCTCGACGCGCGCGGCGGCGATCGACCAGAGCCCCACGAAGAGGGTCAGGGCCAGCGCCGGCGCACAGACGGCGCGCACGGCTTCGCGGCGGTCGGTCATGCCTCTCCTCCTCAGTCCTTCAGGCCGATCGCGAGCGAGCGCAGGTAGGCGTTCGGCGCGCGGCCGTCGTAGGGGATGCCGTCGATGAAGCCCGCATCCGGCGGCGCGTAGCCGTCGGTCACCGGCACGTCGGCGGCGGCGATGCGCTTCTCGGCGACGAGGCGCTGCGCGGCCTCGCGCCAGACGTCGGGGAGGTAGACGCGGCGGATCGTCTCGTCGTACCAGGCGTCGGGCTTCGCCTCGGGGATCTGTCCCCAGCGGCGCATCTGCGTCAGGAACCAGACGCCGTCGCTGTAGTAGGGATAGGTCGCGAAGTCGCGGAAGAAGACGTTGAAGTCCGGCATCTCGCGCCGGTCGCCCTTCGCGTACTCGAAGTGGCCCGTCATGCTGCTCGCGATGACCTGCGCGTCGGCGCCGACGAACTCGCGCCGCGCCAGGATCTGGACGGCCTGCGCGCGGTTCGCGGGGCTCGCGTCGAGCCACTGGCCGGCGCGGATCAGCGCCTTCACGACACGCACGTGCGTCTCGGGGTTCTGCGCGGCCCACGCGGCCGTCACCCCGAAGACCTTCTCCGGGTTGTTCTTCCAGATCTCGAGATCGGTGACGACGGGGACGCCGATGCCCTTCACCACGGCCTGCTGGTTCCAGGGCTCGCCGACGCTGTAGCCCTGGATCGTCCCCTGCTCGAGCGTCGCGGGCATCTGCGGCGGCGGCGTCACCGAGATGAGGACGTCGGCCTGCTGCGTGCCGGTGGCGTCGCTCTTCGTGTAGAAGCCCGGGTGGATGCCGCCGGCCGCGAGCCAGTAGCGGAGCTCGTAGTTGTGGGTCGAGAGCGGGAAGACCATGCCCATCTGGAAGGGGCGGCCTGCGGCGGTGGCCTCCTCCACGACGGGCTCGAGCGCCGCCGCGGAGATCGGGTGCGGCGGCTTCGGCTGCGCGAGGCGCGGGTCCGCCTGCTGCATGCGCTTCCACACGTCGTTCGAGACGGTGATGGCGTTGCCGTTGAGATCCAGGCTGATCGCGGTGACGACCGCGGCCTTCGTGCCGATGCCGATCGTGGCGCCGATCGGCTGGCCGGCCAGCATGTGCGCGCCGTCGAGCTCTCCCGCGATGACGCGATCGAGCAGGATCTTCCAGTTGGCCTGCGCCTCGAGCGTGACGTAGAGGCCCTCGTCCTCGAAGAAGCCGAGCTCCTTCGCGATCACGAGCGGCGCGCAGTCGGTCAGCTTGATGAAGCCGAGCTTCAGCTCGTCCTTCTCGGGCGCCGCGGCGCCCGCGCCGTGCGCGAGGGCGAGCAGAGCGAGCGCGGCGGCGAGAGCGGTCCGATTCATTCGCAGCCCCAAAAACACAGCGTCCGACCGAGTGCGGGCCCTCCGCTCTCGATCGGACGCCGTTGTCCGCGGTGGGCCACGCGACGGCCCACACTTGCATCCGGGAATGCCCCCACCGTGGGGCGAGCTTCGGGAATTCAAGCCGCGTGCCAGCCCGAACCTGGGCGGACCGCGGCCCGCTCGTGCGCGCGGCCGCACCGCGCTGCCCAGAGCGTGCGCTGCGCCTGCCCGCTTTGCGCGCACGCGCGCCTGCCCGCTTCGCGGTCAGGCG
>DASUFZ010000271.1:0-33070 GCA_036274295.1 Myxococcota bacterium | reverse complement strand
GCCTGGCGAACCACTTCGATCCGCTCGGCGAGCTGGCCGAGAGCGGCACGCGCCGCGCGACCCTCGACTACGTCGGCGTGTCGGGCGAGGCACCGCACACGCCCGTGCTCGGCGCGGTGCAGTCCGACGCGGACTGTTCCGCCTATCCGCTGCTGCTGCGCGGGCTCGCCTGCCTGGCGGAGCTGGCATCGACGAGCCAGCTCGAGCGGCTGTCGCGCCGCCTCTTCGGCGACGCGCTGCCGATGCCGCCGTCCTTCGAGCTCGACCTGGTGCTCACACCGGCGCCCACGCACGGTGAGCACGCCGCGCTCGAGCAGCTGACCCGCGATCTCGCCGAGCGCATCAAGACGGTGATCCGCGAGGACGCGCAGTACCCGCGCATCCTCGGCGACATCGTGTGCCTGCGGCATCGCGCCGCGCGCTTCAATGGCAGCCTGCGCTTCGCCTGGCGGGTGTGAGCCCGCCAGGCGAGCACGGACCACCTCTACTTCAGCAGGTTCGCCAGGCCCTTCAGCAGCGCTTCCTGGTCCTCGCCCCCTTCGTCCTGGAGCAGCGCGGCCAGGTCCGAAGGCAGCGAATCCTCGCCCTGCAGGATGTCCTTGACCTCGTCCTTCTCGAGGATCCAGGTGTTGCCGGTGGCGGCGTCCACGAGCTGGACGGCGTCGGAGCCCGAGCGGCCGCTGCTGTCGAGCACGGTGACCACGAGGTCGACGGTGCCGCCGGTGGTCTCGGACACCACCTCCTCGACGAGGTTCTCGCCGAGCGTCTGATCCAGCGTCCCGCCCGCGTCCGTCACGACGTCGCGCACGGCGCCGCTCGGCGGCGTCGACTCCGGCGGGTCCGCGATGTGGGCCGGCGGCGCGTGCTTGCCGTCGCCGTGCTTGCGCGCGTCGCCCTTGCCCTTCGGCAGGTCCTTCGCCATTGCCAACGCCGCCGCGCGCGCGTCGCGCAGCGCCGCGTCGTGCCGCGCGCCGCGGCCGAGCGAGCCGGGCACCGCGTCGCCGTGGCTCCAGCTCTCCCAGGGATCGTCCGAGCCGTGCCAGCGCAGCTGGAACGCGTCGCTCCCGAACGTGGAGAATCCCGCGTGCACGAGCGTCTCCGACGGATCCTGCCCGCTCTCGCCGCGCACGCCGACGACGCCGCGGTACACGGCGACGGACGCCTCGTCGTCGCCGACGCCGACGCCGAAGCGTGTGCCCTTCACGCTCACCACCACCTCGGGGGTGTGGACCTCGAAGGTGTCGCCGCGCTTCAGCACGTCGAAGAGCGAGGTGCCGCGGTCCATCTCGACCGACGTCTTGCCGGGCGTGTTCGCCTCCGGCAGGCGCAGCATCGAGTTCGGATACAGGCGCAGGGTCGAGCCCTCGAGCGCGATCTCCGCGCGCCCGTCCTCACCGGTGCGGACACGGTCGCCCGCGCCGAGGGCGTCGCCCTCGTCGGCGGCCTTCCAGACCGGCGGCTCGCCGCGCCCGACTTCCACCGAGCCCGTCGCGACCGAAAGGCGCGCGCCGGGCCAGGCGGGTGCGAGCAGCGCGATCGCCGCCAGCACCGGGAGCGAGAGCAGCCGTGCGTTTCTCTTCGTTCGTCTCCAGATCATGGGGGGTCTCCTCATCGGTCAGGGAAGAGCGGCGCGCAGGCGCATGCCCGTCAGCGCGCGCTGATAGCTGTAGAGGCCGACGTTGGAGTCGACGTCGGTGAATTCGCCGTGGAGCTCGAGATCGACGCCGCGGTAGAGCGCGCGCCGGAACGAGAGGCCCGAGCTCCACACGAGATCGCGCCGCCGCACCGGCGAGTCCGTCTCCTCGCTGAGGGCGTCGATCACGTTGCGGTGGTCGTAGAGCTGCGCGTCGAAGAAGAGCTCGGCGCGCGCGCGGATCTCGAAGGGGAGCGTCGTCGCCAGGCGCAGCGATCCCTGCCACAGGTTCGCGTCGTAGGCGCTCGCGAAGCCGAGGGCGTCGCGCTGCGCCTCGGTATCGCGGCGCAGGTAGCGCCCGCCCCAGGCGAACCACGTGCCGCTCTCGTGTCCGAGCCGCAGCAGATGCTCGGCGCCGCCGCCGTAGAGCCAGCCGTCGCGCTCGAGCGAGTCGATGACGGGGACGTTTTCGTACTCGTCGCGCTCGCCGCTGCCGTACAGGCGCAGCACGCCCGCGTTCGGACCGAGCTCGAAGAGCACGCTCGGGCGCAGCGAACCTCGCGCCGAGTACGGCTCGTTCTCGAGCCAGGTGTAGCCGCCGGCGCCGTCGACGCGCAGCGCCAGCCGCGGGCCGAGCAGCTTCTGCCAGTTGACGCTGCCGCGCACGCTCTGATCCGAGTACTGCGACTGCTCCACGTAGTCGCCGCGCGTGTAGTGCAGGCCGAGCTCGAAGGGCCGGTCCTCGCCGCCGAGCGGCGGGCTCCAGGTGAGATCGGTGCCGAACTCGAAGAGCGCGTCGCCCTCCGCGGAGCTCGCGCCCGGAATGTTGCCGTCGCTGCCGAGCGTCGCGTTCGAGTCGTAGTTGACGCCGGCGAAGGACTCGATCGTGAAGGGCAGCGTGCTCGGCGCCGGGTCCTCGAGCAGCGCGCGCGCGCCCTGCGCGGCGTCGCTCCGCGGCGCCAGCTCGATGACGCGCTCGAGCTGCGCGCGCCCGGCCGCCTGCTCGCCGCGTCCGACCTGTGACATGCCGGCGAGCAGCAGCGCCTGCGGCGCGAGGTCGGGATCCCGGGCCGCCGCGTCGAAGTGCGTCTCGGCGCCCTGCGCGTCGCCCTTCTGCCGCAGCGCGAGGCCCATGTAGAGGTGCGCCTCGGCGTCGTCCGCGTCGCGCTCGAGCGCGCGAGAGAGCGCGGCGATGGCGTCGTCGATGCGGCCCGCGCCGTACGCGCAGCGTCCGAGCGCGAGCCAGCCGTGCGCGGGACGGTCGGGCCAGCGCGCCAGGTGACGCTGCATCTGATCCGCGGCTTCGGCGGTCTTGCCCGCGGCGTCGAGCGCGTCGGCCAGCGCCCACGAGACGTCGGGATCGTCGGGGTGCTTCGCGACGGCGTTGCGCAGCGAGGCGAGTGCCTGGTCGAGCCCGGTCGCGGCGCCGACGCCGGCCAGCGCGAGGGTCAGCGCGGCCGCGAAGAGGAAGACGTGGAGCGCGCGCATCACGCCGCCGCTCCGCCGGCGAGCGCGAGCATCGCCTCGCCTTCCTCGTCGAGGATCTGGAGGAAGAGGTCGACCAGCGCCGGCTCGAAGAAGGTGCCGCGGTACTTCTCGAGGATGTCGCGGACCTCCGGCTGCGCGAGGGCGTTCTTGTACGGCCGCTTCGTCGAGAGCGCGTCCCAGACGTCCACGATCGAGACGATGCGCGCGCCGAGCGGGATCGCCTCGCCGACGAGGCGGTCCGGGTAGCCCGTGCCGTCCCAGCGCTCGTGGTGGTGGCGCACGCAGGCGAGCGTCGTCGGACGCAAGCCGTGGATCGGCAGCACGATGCGGTGGCCGCAGACCGTGTGCTCCTCCATCTCGGCGCGCTCTTCCGGCGTGAAGCGCCCGGGCTTCAGCAGCACCTCGTCGCGCACGCCGATCTTGCCGACGTCGTGGAGCAGCGCGCCGAGTCGGATCGCCTCGATCTCCTCGGCCGGCAGCCCGAGGCGGTCGGCCATCGAGACGGAGAAGATCGCCAGGCGCCGGCAGTGCGATTCGGTGTAGCCGTCGCGCGCCTCGACGGCCGACGCGATCGCCTCGATGGAGGCGTCGAAGGTCGAGCGCAGGTCGTCGACCAGCCGCAGGTTCTCGGCCAGCAGGGCGATCTGCGCGCCGACGGTCGCGAGCGTGCGCAGCTCGACCCGCTCGAGCGGCTCCGGCGATTCGCGCTCGACCACCAGCACGCCGACGGCGCGCGCACCCGCGAAGAGCGGCGCGTAGACGCAGAGCCCGGCGCTACCGTCGCCGCGGCGCGGCAGGCTCGTGGTGGCGCGTTCGGCGAGCGCGCGCGCGGCGAGCTCGGCGTCGCCGGCCGGCTCCTTCCCGCGCCGCTGCCAGTCGAGACGTCGCCCGTCGAGCTCGCCGTCCGGACCCGCGCGCAGCAGCGCGACGGCGCGCGCGTCGACGACGTCGGCAAGAAGTGCGAGCGCCGCGCCGAGGGGATCGCCGCCGAGCGGCGCCGACGCCGCCTCGCCGACCTGGTAGATCGCGCTGAGCGAGCGCTCGCGCTCCGCCAGCAGACCGCGCAGGCGGTCGCGCACGCGCTCCAGGCCGAGCACGTGCATGCCGGCCATCGCCGCGACGGGCGCCACCGGATCGACGGCGAGTCCGCGCGTCGCGAGCAGCGCGGCGCTCGCCGCGACGGTGGCGCCCGCGAGCAGCACGAGCGCGCCGAGCCGCTGCGAAGGCCCCAAGGGCGCGAGCGCGGAGACGAGCAGACAAGCGGTGAAGATCACGCCGCAGCCGAGCCAGCCCGGCGCCGCGCGCAGCACCAGAGCGTGCTCGCGCTCGGCGGCGAGCGTGCGGTACGCGATCGCCTGGATCCACACGCCGGGACGCGCGGGCGCGAGCGGCGTGTCCCAGAGGTCCTGGAACTCCGCGGCAGTCGCGCCGATCAGCACGGCGCGGCCGGCGACGAGCCGCGGATCGAAGCGGCCCTCGATCACCTCGACGATCGGGATCTCGGGGATGCCGGCGGCGCGCCGGTAGTCGACGCGCATGCGCGCGCTGTCGCGCGGGACCGGCGAGCGGGTCGCGATGCCGAGCGCGGCACCGGCGAGTGTCGGCATCTCGCGGCCGCCGACCTCGCTCCAGCGCGGCGCGAAGCGCATCGCGCCGTCCGGCTCGACCGGCATCAGCACGTTGCCGAGCGCGGCCGCGGGATCCGCGAGGGTTGCGATCGGCACGCTCGAGACCTCGAGCTCGCCGCCGCCCGGCAGCGACGTCTGCTGGCGGAACGCCGCGAGCGCGACCTTGCCCGAGCGCGCGATCGCGCCGGCGAGCGCGGCGTCGTCGGCCGGGTCGCGCGCCGCGGAGAGATCGATGTCGAAGGCGATGGCGAACGCGCCCGCCGCATCGAGACGCTCGATCGCCTGCGCGTAGAGACGTCGCGGCCACGGCCAGCTCGGGAATGCGCGCAGGCTCTGCGGGTCGAGCGCGACGACGGTCACGTCGGGCGCGACCGGCCGCGGGGGCTCCGCATGTCGCAGCGCCACCCGCAGCAGCGCGTCCGCGGCGAAGCGCTCGGCCGGAGCCAGCAAGCCGACGGCAGAGAGCGTTCCGAAGACCGCGGTGACGACCGCGGCGGACACGAGCGACGGGCGGACGGATCGGTGCAGCCGCATGGTGGGGGCCGTCACGGACGTATCGAAGAGGCGTGATTTCCACTTGATGGGCGCGGACTTGGAGCCCCGTGGGGCATCTTGCCCGCAGCCTCCGGAGTGCTTCCGGGGCGGTCGCGGAAGATCCCGCTGTTAGAACGTGTTCTAGCGGCGCATACTCAGGCCCCTCCGACCCCCAGGAAACGCATGACGGCCGCCCCCTCCGAGCTCTCCGCGTCCGCTCCCCTGACTGGCGGTCCTGCCGTCTCGCCGCCGGTCGCTTCGGGCCGCCTGCCGCTGCTCGGCCACCTGCTCGAGCTGCGCCGCGACCCGCTGGGCCTGCTCCAGCGCGTGCACGACGAGTGCGGCGAGGCCGGCGAGATCGACCTCGCGGGACACCGCCTGGTGATGTTCTACGGCGCGGCGGCGCAGGAGGCGTTCTTCCGCGCGCCCGACGAGCAGCTCGACCAGGCCGCCGCGTACCCGTTCATGAAGCCGATCTTCGGGCCGGGCGTCGTCTTCGACGCGACCCCCGAGCAGCGCAAGCAGGCCGTGCGCAACCGCTCGCTGCGCGACCAGTTCATGCGCGGCCACGCCGAGATGATCGCGTCGGAGGTCGAGCGCATGCTCGCCGGCTTCGGCGAGTCGGGCGAGTTCGACCTGCTCGATTTCATGGCCGAGCTCACGATCTACACCTCGACGGCGTGCCTGATCGGCAAGGAGTTCCGCGAGGAGCTCGACGGCCGCGTCTACCCGCTCTTCTACGAGCTCGAGCGCGGCACCGACGCCATCGCCTACGTGAACCCCGACCTGCCGCTGCCCGCCTTCCGCAAACGCGACCGCGCGCGCCGCGAGCTCGTCGCGTTGATCGAGGAGATCTTCACGAAGCGCGAGCGCGCGGGGACGCAGACGGAGGATCTCTTCGGCGTGCTGCGCCGGCTGCGCCTCCCCGACGGCACGCCGCGCTTCACGACCGACGTCATCACCGGGATGTTCATCTCGATGATGTTCGCGGGGCACCACACGACGAGCGTCTCGGCCTCGTGGGCGCTGATCGAGCTGCTGCGCCACCCCGATTGGCTGCGCCAGGTGGTGTCGGAGCTCGACGCGTTGCACGCCGACGGCCGCGAGGTCAGCTACCAGGCGCTGCGCGAGATCCCGCTGCTCGAGTGCGCGCTGAAGGAGAGCCTGCGCCTGCATCCGCCGCTCATCCTGCTGATGCGCAAGGTGATGAAGGAGTACCGCTACGGGCGCTTCGTCGTGCCCGAGGGCAAGAGCGTCGGCGTCTCGATCGCCGTCTCGAACCGCATGCCCGAACACTTCCCGGACCCGCTGCGCTACGACCCCTCGCGCTACCTGCCGCCGCGCGAGGAGGACGCCCAGCCCTTCGCCTGGATCCCCTTCGGCGCGGGCCGGCACCGCTGCGTCGGCGCCGCCTTCGCGATGATGCAGCTGAAGGCGATCGTCGGGATCCTGCTGCGCCGCTACGAGCTCGAGCTGGCGCAGCCGCCGGAGAGCTACCGCAACGATCACTCGAAGATGGTCGTCTCGGTGCGTCAGCCCTGTCGCATCCGCTACCGCCGTCGCGCCGCGCCGGCGCCCGCGGCGTCACACTGAATTGGAGGACCCGACGTGACCGCCTTCCCGCGAAGAGAGCTCGAGGAGATGCTGCGCCGCTGGGTGGCGGCCAACGACGAGGCCGGCCGCACGGGCGACTGGTCGAAGATGTCGAAGTTCTACGCCGACGACGCGATCTACAGCTGGAACAACGGGCCGAACTGGGAGTTCGTCGCGCGCGGGCGCCAGCAGATCCACGACTGGGTCTTCGGCACCGAGATGGCCGGGCTCGAGCACTGGGTCTACCCGTACGTGCGCACCCTGATCGACGACCAGAAGGGCGAGATCCTCGGCGTCTGGCGCCAGATCGGTCCCGACAAGGATCCCGAGGGCCGCAACTACGAGATCGCCGGCACGGGCGGCTCGTGGTTCCGCTACGCGGGCAACTACCAGTGGTCGTGGCAGCGAGACTTCTTCGACCACATCAACGCGGGCAGCGTGTTCGGCGCCATGATGAAGAACAACCAGCTGAAGCCTGCGATGATCGAGCGCATGAAGGCCGGCTCGAAGATGCCGGGCTGGGTGCGTCGCAGCGACTTCGACTGGTACGCGACGCTCGTGAATCCGGAGGCTTGACGTCATGCGTGCGGGCTTCATCGGGCTCGGGAACATCGGCAAGCCGATGGCGGAGCGCCTGCGCGCGCCGGGCGGCTTCGAGACGACCGTCTTCGATCTCGATCCGGTGCCGGTGCAGGAGCTGGTGGCGCGCGGCGCCCATGCCGCGCGCACGGCGCGAGAAGTCGCCGAGCGCTCCGACGTGATCGGCATCTGCGTGCCCGAGGATCGCCACGTGCGCGCGGTGCTCGGCGGTCCCGACGGCGTGCTCGTCGGCGCGAAGCCCGGCACGGTGGTGCTGATCCACAGCACGATCCTGCCGGCGACGGCGGTCGAGCTCGCAAAGGAAGCGTCCGCACACGGTGTCGCGCTGCTCGACGCCTGCGTGACGGGTGGCGAGGACCGCGCGCGCGCGGGCACCTGCACCTACCTGGTCGGGGGAGACGCCGGCTCGCTCGAGAAGGCGCGCGCGTTCATGGAGCAGAGCTCGGAGCGCATCATCCACGCGGGCGAGCTCGGCAATGGTGCGAAGCTGAAGCTCTGCATCAACGTGCTGACCTACCTCCAGTGGGCAGCGGCTTTCGAGTCGTTCAAGCTCGCGCAGGTGATCGGCCTGCCGACGGACGTCTTCGAGGCGGCGGGCAAGGCCAACGGCCAGCTCACCGACCTGATGTCGCGCTACCTCGCCTCGCAGAAGCTTCCCGACGAGGCGCGCAAGAGCGACGGCTTCCAGAAGCTCGTGCGCAACCACATGAAGATCGCCGAGAAGGACCTCGCCTGGGCGCTCGAGCTGGCCCGCGAAGCCGGCGTCGCGCTGCCGGCGGCGGCGCTGGCCTCGCAGTCGATGGCGCGGATCTACGGCGTCGAGGATCCGAAGCGGCGTTAGGCGCGCCGCCGCGCGCGGAACGGCAGCGCGCCCGCGGCTGCGAGCGCCGCGACGAGCAGCGCGGCAGCCGGCATCGGCAGCGCCGGCACCTGCCCCGGCGAAGGGCCGTCGTACTCGTACGCGCCGGCGTCGCAGGCCGCGCCCTGTGGACGCGCGACGCCGCGCTGATCCGTCGCGGAGAGGCAGCCGGGCGCCGCGTCGATCGCGGCCGAGGGCGCGCGCAGCGGCACCGTCCACGTCGGCCCGCCGTGCGGGCCGAGCTTGCCGAGGTTCAGCGCGGCCTCCGAGATGCAGTGATCGGTCGGTTCCAGAGGGAAGCAGTTCGCCATGCCCGCGAAGAGATTTCCCCCCTTGCTGAGGGTGAAGCCCTCGCCCGACACGATCGAGTTCTCGACGGTGACGTAGAACCACCCGAGCTGGCCGGGCGCCGGGGGCGGACGCGGGTCGATGACGATCGTGCTCGCTCCCGTTCCCGCATTTCCGACGATGGTGCTGTTCCGCACCACGACGTTGTTGATGTCGGACGGAGGCGTCACGAATCGGCGGTCGCGAATGGCGACCGGAAGATTCCCAACGAAGGTGCAGTCATCGACGTCGGCGAACCCGCTGCTCACGACGAGCCCGCCGAATCCACCGTTGTGCGAGATCGTGCTGCGGGAGATCACCGCGTACCCGGTGAAGTTGCCGCCGACCGCGATCCCGGTGGCGACGTTGCCGGCGATGGTGGAGTCCGTGATGGCGGACCATCCGCTGAGGATCAAGCCCTCGTTCAGATTGTCGACGATCCGGCTCCGCGTGATCGTGAGGATGTTGGCGCTGGCGGTGTCCGGATATTGGTAGATTGCGCCGCCGCCGCGATTCCCGTGGAGCGTCGAATCGATCACGGTCACCGCGGCGTTCTCGATTTCGATCGCGCCCCCCGATCCTCCTTCACACCCGTGGATCTCGACGTGGTCGAGCGTCAGGCGGGCGCTCGTGCGGATGCATCCGCCGGGCTCGAGGAAGCTCACGAAGGAGCGGCCATCGCGGATGACGAGGTTGCGGAGCGATGCGGCGACCGTGGAGCTGAACGGCAGGCGGATCACGCGATGCGCGTGGCCGCCGGAGAGCGTGAGCAGCCCGCCGCCGTCGAGCTCGACCGACTGCGAGATGACGAGCTCGGCCGATGTGACGATCGTCGTCGGGCCGCCGCACGAAAAGGTGTGCGGGCCGCCGCCGGCCGCGATCGCGGCGAGCACGCCGGGCTCGTCGCAGGAGAAGACGGCGCCGTCGGCTCGCGACGCGAGCGCAAGCAGCGCGAGCAAGACGAAGCAAGCGCTTCTCGTCACGACAACGGCATCCTCCCACGCGCCGGTGTCGACGATCAACCTCAATCGAGCCGCTTGCGGAAGCGCAGCACCGAGAGCCCCATCGTCACCACGAAGAAGGCGAGCAGCGGCCACAGATCGCGCGAGACCTCGCCGAGTGTCGCACCGCGCAGCAGGATGCCGCGCAGGATCCGCACGAAATGGGTCAGCGGGAAGACCTCCGCGATCCACTGCGCCGGGCGCGGCATGCCGTCGAACGGGAACATGAAGCCAGAGAGCAGGATCTGCGGCAGGAAGCTCGTGAAGGTGAGCTGGAAGGCCTGGAACTGCGTCTGCACGGCGGTCGAGATGAGGAGGCCGAGACCGAGGGTCGCGACGACGAACACGAAGCCCGCGAGGTAGAGGTCGAAGAGCGTGCCGCGGATCGGGACGCGGAAGAGCAGGCTGCCGACGGCGAGCACGAGCGTCTGCTGGATCAGGCCGATCCCCATGTACGGCACGATCTTCCCGACCATCAGCTCGGGCGTCTTCACGGGCGTCGTGATCAGCAGCTCGAGGTTGCCGCGCTCGCGCTCGCGCACGATCGCGACCGCCGTGAAGAGCGTCATCGTCATCGTGAGGATCACGCCGATGATGCCCGGCACGATCTGAACCGCCGAGCGGCGCTCGGGGTTGTAGAACGGGCGCAGCTCGAAGGCGGGCGCGCCCGGCACCGCGCGGGGCGGCGCGCGTCCGGAGTCTCGCAGCGGCAGCTCGGCGAGCGAGCGCGCCGCCTGCAGCACGATGGGATCGCTGCCGTCGATGAGGAGCTGGGCGGCGCTGCGGCCGCCCTGCGCCGCGCGGCGCTCGAAGTCCTCGGGCACGAAGATGCCGACCGACACCGTTCCGCGGCGCAGCAGGTCCTCGAGCGCTTCCGCCGTCGGCACGTGCGCGACGACGTCGACCACCTGGCTCGCTTCGGCGTCGGCCACGAGCCAGCGCGCGCGCTGGCTGCCGGACTGGTCCGCGACGGCGGCGCGCAGGTGGCGGATGTCCTGGTTGATCGCGTAGCCGAAGAGCACCGTCTGCATCAGCGGGATGCCGATCACCATCCCGAACGTGAGGCGGTCGCGCAGGAGCTGGAGCACCTCCTTGTGCACGATCGCGAGGATGCGCCCGAGCGAGGCCCTCACGTCGTGCGCCCGCGCGTCGCGGCGACGAAGACGTCCTCGAGGCTCGGCCGCGCGCGCTCGACCTGCGCGGCGATGCCGGCCGCGGCGAGCGCGTCGCGCAGCAGCGCCTCGGGGTCGCGCGCGTCGAGGTCGACGAGCGCGTGCAGGCGCGTGCCGAGCTGCGCGACGGAGAGCACCTCGGGCAGTCCGTCGAGCGCTGCGCGCGCCGCGCGGACCTCTTCGGCCTCGATCTCGAGGACGGTTGCCTCGATCGCGGCCGTCAGCTCGCGCGGCGTGCCGTGCGCGACCAGGGTGCCCTCGTGCAGGATGCTGAGGCCGTGGCAGCGCTCGGCCTCGTCCATGTAGTGCGTCGACACGAGGATCGTGGTGCCCTGGTCGACGAGCCGGAAGAGCGACTCCCAGAACTCGCGCCGGCTCTGCGGATCGACGGCGCTGGTCGGCTCGTCGAGGAAGAGGAGCTGCGGCCGGTGCACCAGCGACGCCGCGAGCGCGAGCCGCTGGCGCTGACCGCCCGAGAGCGTGCCCGCGCGTTGCGACGCGCGCGGCGCGAGGCGGTACTCGGCGAGCAGCGCCTCGACGCGCTCCCTCCGGTCCGCGCGCGCGAGCGAGTGGACCTCCGCCACGAAGTCGAGGTTCTCGCGGATCGTGAGGTCGTCGTAGAGCGAGAAGCGCTGCGTCATGTAGCCGATCTCGAGGCGCAGGCTCTCCGCCTCCGCGGGCACGCGGTGGCCGAGCACGCGCGCGTCGCCCGACGACGGCGTCAGCAGTCCACACAGCATGCGGATCGTCGTGGTCTTGCCCGAGCCGTTCGGGCCGAGGAAGCCGTGGATGCGCGCGCGCGGGATCGCGAGGTCGACGTGGTCGACGGCCACGACGTCGCCGAAGTGGCGCGTCAGCCCGTGGGCCTCGATGGCGAGTGTCTCGCGCGCGCCGATGGCGAGTGTCTCACTCAAGCAGGAATTCGACCTGCACAGGCACGCCGGTCGGCAGCGCCTGCGCGCCGTCGCCCTCGAGATCGACCTCGGCCACGAACACGAGCCGGCCGCGGTCGCGCTCGGTGAGCGCGTGGTAGGGCGTGAACGACGCGTCGCTCGCGACGCTGCGCACGCGCGCGTCGAAGGGGTGGTCGACGCCGTCGACGTGTACGCGCGCCGCGACGCCCGGCACGACGCGCACGCGCAGCGCTTCCGGCACGAACACGCGCGCGTAGGGGGCGCCCTCTGCCAGCATCACCACGACGGTCGCGCCCTGCGGCGGCCGCTCGCCCACCTCGAAGGGCAGCGCGTCGATGCGTCCCGCCACGGGCGCGCGGATTTCGAGGCGCCCTGCGCGCAGGCGCACGTCCGCCAGCGCCGACTCGGCCTCCGCGACCGCGCCCTCGGCCTGCGCGAGCTCCTCGGCCGTCGTGCCCTCGAGCATCGCCGCCAGCTCCGCGCGCGCCGCGTCGCGCTGCGCCAGCGCCTCGTCGTAGCGCGCGCGGTCCTGGTCGAGGCGCGCCTGCGAGGCGACGCCGCTGGTGACGAGCTGCCGCGTGCGCGCGAGATCGGCCTTCGCGGTCTCGAGCGCGCCCTCGGCGCCGGCCAGGCGCGCGCGCCCCTGCGCGATCTCCTCGCGGCGCGGGCCGCGGCGCAGCTCGGCCAGGCGCGCGGCGGCGCGATCGCGCGCGCCCTCCGCCTGCGATACCAGCGCCGCGAAGCGCGAGCCGTCGAGACGCAGCAGCAGCGCGCCCGGCTGCACCGGATCGCCCTCGCGCACGGCGATCTCCGCGATCGGCTCCGACGCCTCGGCGATCAGCTCGATGCGGTCGCGCTCGAGCGTGCCGACGGCATCGCCGTCGCCGCCGCTGCACGCCGAGAGCCCGAGCCAGAGCGCGCACGCGAGCGATGCGAGACGGCGTCGCTTCATGCGCCCGCTCCTTCGAGGAAGAGGCGGCGCGTGTGCTCGGCGAGACGCGCCAGGAAGGCCGCGTCGTAGCGGAGGCCGAGCACGGGCTCGAGCACGGGACGCGCGATGAACGCGAAGCCCATCATGCCGAGCAGCGAGACGAAGGCGAGCTTCGGGTCGAGATCCGCGCGCAGCCGGCCGGCGGCGATCTCGGCGCGCAGCATCCCCGGCACGAGCCGCCCGATGTGCGAGGCATAGCGCTCGATGAAGCGCGCGCGGAAGCGGCCGCCCTCCGAGAGCACCTCGCGCACGAGCAGCGGCGGGATCCAGGGCTCGGCGCCGAAGGCCTGCGCGATCGTCGCGGGCAGGTCGTCGAGACGGCGCACCTGCGAGACGCGGTCCAGCACGCGCGCGAGCGCGCGCTCGAGCAGCGCGTCGTCGAGTCCGCGCTTGTCGCCGAAGTAGTAGTGGACCATCGCCGGCGTCACGCCCGCCGCGGTGGCGACGGCGCGCAGCGAGCGCGGCTCGTGTTCGGCGTATACGCGCGCCGCCGCGTCGAGCAGCGCCTCGCGCGGGTCGCCGCCGCCTTGCTGGCGGGCGGGACGGCCGGGCTTCCGTCGCAGCGTTCGAGGCATGGCCTCGAATTTAATCCAACGTTTAGTTAAATACCAGCGGGTGCCGGGCCCCCCGATCCCGTGCAATTCGGGCTGCAAAGGCTCCGTCGGGCGTGGCAGTCTGGGAGTCCGGAGCGGACGCGTGGCCGACGCCCTCGAGACGGGACTTCGCCTTCGTCTGCGGCGCGCGCTGCGCCGGGTGGAGTCCCAGCACACGCGGATGCGCGAGCTGCTGCGCGATCTCGAGGACGCCGTGCGTCAGGGAGATCCCGCCGCGGCGATCGCGCCGCTCGGGCGCCTGCGCGACGCGCTGGCCGCGCACTTCGACCTGGAGGACCAGGTGCTCTTCCCGGCGCTGCACGGCCTCTCGCCGAGCGCGCGCCTGGCGCTCGAAGCGCTGTCCGATCAGCACCGCTCGTTCCTGGGAGAGCTCCTGGACATGCGCGCCGGGAAGTGCGCGTGCGACGCCGCAGCTGTGTCGCGCCTGCACGCGGCGATCGGAGATCACGAGCGCCGCGAGGAGTTCCTGCTGGAGGAGGTCGTCGACAAGGCGGGGCTGCAAGAGACCGCCTGACCCGCGCTCCGGGTCGAATGTAGAAAGGTGGGTGCGCGAACCCGTCGCAGAACGCCTCGCACGAGGAGGCTGGCACCGCACTTGCTGCGGCCTCCGGCGAACCCCGCAACGAGAAGGAGCTCATCATGGGGGACGTGCGACAGACCCTCGGAGACGTGATGACGCCGGAGCCGATCGTGCTCGACGCGGAGGCCAGCATCGGCGATGCGGCGCGCGCCATGCGCGCGCGCAACGTGGGTGACGTGCTCGTGCGTCGCGATGGCAGGCTCTGCGGCATCGTCACCGATCGCGATCTCGTCGTGCGCGGACTCGCCGCCGATCCGAAGCAGGTGGGCACGAAGACGCTCGGCGACATCTGCTCGCGCGAGCTCGCGTGGCTGCCGCCCGGCGCGGGCATCGACGAGGCGATCCAGCTGATGGGGCAGAAGGCGATCCGCCGCATCCCCATCGTCGAGAATCACCAGCCCGTCGGGATCGTCTCGATCGGCGACCTCGCGCAGGCGCGCGATCGCGATTCGGCTCTCGGCCGCATCAGCGCCGCTGCGCCGCAACGCTGAACCAGAAAGCAGGAGACCCCATGCCCGTCTTCCAGAAGATCGTGGTGCCGCTCGACTTCTCGGACCACTCCGCGCGGGCGCTCGAGATGGCGATCGACATCGCGAAGCAGTCCGGCGGCACCTTGCACCTCGTGCACAGCTACCCGATCAACCCGATCCTGCTGTCCCCGTACGGCGTTGCGATTCCGCCCGACCTCGAGCGCGGCTTCCGCGAGGCGACGGACAGGCAGCTCCGCGAGTGGGCCGAGCGCGCCAGCAAGGTGGGGGTCGACGTGGAGATCTTCACCAGCTCCGACGCGCCGTCCGAGGCGATCGTCCATCACGCGGAAGAGATCCACGCGGACCTGATCGTGATGGGGACGCGCGGGCTGACCGGACTGAAACACGTGGTGCTCGGGAGTGTCGCGGAGCGCACCCTCCGCCATGCGCCCTGCCCCGTTCTGACCCTCAGGGCCGCTTGAGCGCGCCGCTCGGCGCGCCGACGGGCGGGTCCGCGAGTTCCCGGGACAGGTTGCCCCGGCATGTGGGATGATGGATCCGGTGTCGCGGCGCGCGGCGGGCGCGACGCGCGCACCGACGGCGCCACCGCCTGGCGCGTGGCGCTCTCGAGAGGGCGACCATGACGCCGAGACTGCTCATCGTCGATGGCGACTCCGCGACGCGCCCGGCGCTCGTCGCACTGCTGCGCGAGCGGGGCTTCAGCGCAGAGACGGCGGAATCGGAGGACGCGGCGCTCGCGAAGGTGCGCGAGCAGGAGTTCGACGTCGTGCTCTCCGACGTCGAGCTGCCGGGCGCGGGCGTCGAGATCGTCGGGCTCCTGCGCCGGCTGCGCCCGGAGACGCCGATCGTCGCGCTGACGGCGCACGCCGAAGCCGCGCGCGAGGCGCTGCGCTCCGGCGCGCTCGAACACCTCGTGCGCCCGTTCGAGAGCGAGACGGCGCTCTGCTCGATCGAGCGCGCGCTCGAGCGCCGCGCGCTCGAGCAGGAGAACCGCGACCTGCGCCGCGCGCTCGACCGCACGCGCGCGTTCGGCGATCTGATCGGCACGAGCCCCGCGATGCGTGATCTCTTCGCCGCGATCCGCCGCGCCGCGAGCAGCCGCGCGAACGTGCTCATCACCGGCGAGCGCGGCACGGGCAAGGAGCTGGTCGCGCGCGCGCTCCACGTCACGGGGCCGCGCGCGGAGCGGCCGTTCGTGCCGGTGCGTTGCGGATCGCCCGACGAGGATCGGCTCGAGAGCGAGCTCTTCGGCCAGAGCGCCCGCGGCGCGCGCGCTTCGACGGCGAGAAACGGGCTCTTCGCCCGCGCGAACGGCGGCACGCTCTTCCTCGACGCCGTCGACGAGCTCGGATCCGCGCTGCAGGAGAAGCTGCTGCGCACGCTCCAGAACGGTCAGATCCATCCCGTCGGCACGGCGACACCGGTGGCGGTCGACGTGCGCGTCGTCGCCGCGTCGAGCGACGACCTCGAGCGCGGCATCGAGGAGGGCCGCTTCCGCGCGGAGCTGCTGCACCGGCTCGGTGCCGTACACCTGCACATCCCGCCGCTGCGCGAGCGCCCCGACGACGTGCTGGAGCTCGCCGAGGCGTTCCTGCGCCGGCACGACCCTTCCGGCCGGCACACGCTCTCGTCCGCAGCGCTGCGCCGCCTCGCGACCTGCCTCTGGCGCGGCAACGCGCGCGAGCTCGAGAACGTCATCGAGCGCGCGCTCGCGCGCTGCGCGGCCGACGTGATCGAGGCGCAGGACCTGCCGCTCGCCGCAGGCGCGCCGGAGTCCGGACGCTCCGGCGACGACGCCTTCCTCGAGGCCGCCGCGCGGCGGCAGCTCTCGCTGCGGAAGCTCGAGGAGCGTTACATCGACGAGGTGCTGCGCATGACCGGCGGCAACAAGGTGCGCGCCGCGCAGATCCTCGGCATCGACCGCAAGACGCTCTATCGGCGGGCGGAACGCCGCCGCGCGCTCGCCTCGCGGACGCAGAGCCCGGTCGTCTAGTCCGCGGTCGCTTGGCAGGGCGCCTCCGCGGGGCGAGAATGCGCCCCACCCCGGAGGCCCCCCGATGCCGCACGATCTCTTCTCGACACCGGAGCACGAAGACTTCCGGCGCACCGTGCGCCAGTTCGTCGCGCAGGAGATGCGCCCGCGCGCGCGCGAGTTCGACGCGAAGGGCCGCTTCGACAAGAGCCTCTACAAGCGCATGGGCGAGCTCGGCTTCCTCGGCCTCCGCTATGACCCGCGCTGGGGCGGCTCCGGCCTCGACTGGACCTTCACCGCGGTGCTCTTCGAGGAGCTGGCGCAGTGCGACAACGCCGGCGTCGTCATGGGCATCAGCGTGCAGACCGACATGGCGACGCCGTCGCTGCACCGCTTCGGCAGCGACGCGCTGCGCCAGCAG
Organism: Myxococcota bacterium; assembly: GCA_036274295.1. Taxonomy (GTDB): domain Bacteria; phylum Myxococcota_A; class UBA9160; order UBA9160; family SMWR01; genus DASUFZ01. Next base: position 16,252 of record DASUFZ010000271.1, on the reverse strand, counting down.
TACCTGGTGCCGGCGATCCGCGGCGAGCAGGTCGCGGCCATCGCCGTCACCGAGCCGGGCGCGGGCTCCGACGTCGCCGGCATCCAGACGCGCGCCGTGCGCGACGGCGAAGACTGGGTGATCAACGGCAGCAAGATCTACATCACCAATGCCGCCACCGCGGACTGGCTGTGCCTGCTCGCGGTCACCGATCCCGACAAGGGCTACGGCGGCTTCTCGCAGATCCTGGTGCCGACCGACACGCCGGGCTTCCGCTACGAGCTGCTCGACAAGATCGGCAACTGGGGCTCCGACACCGGACAGCTCTTCTTCGAGGACGTGCGCGTGCCGGTCGCCAACACCATCGGCGACATCGGCCGCGGCTTCCAGCAGCAGATGATGCAGTTCCAGGACGAGCGCCTGATCGGCAGCCTCAGCAGCATCGCCGGCTCGTACGCGCTGTGGGAGGAGACGCGCAAGTGGGCCGAGGAGCGCGTGCTCTTCGGCAAGCCGCTTGCGAAGATGCAGGTCACGCAGTTCAAGTTCGTCGAGATGCTCACGCAGCTCACCGCCGCGCGAGAGCTCTGCTACGCGTGCGTCCGCGAGGCCGACGCGGGCCGCGACGCGACCCAGCTCATCACCATGACCAAGATCTTCTGCGGGCGGACCTCGCGCATGGTGGCCGATACCTGCATCCAGCTCTGGGGCGGCTACGGCTACATGAAGGACAGTCCGGCCGGGCGCGCCTTCGTCGACTCGCGCCTCATCAGCATCGGCGGCGGCTCGGACGAGACGATGATCCACTACCTCGCGAAGCAGCTCGGCTTCTAGGAGAGCACGACATGGGCGACGAGCGCGCGACACAGGCGGAGCTTCGAGGCAGCGCGCTGTGGATCACCTTGAACCGGCCGCAGGCGCGCAACGCGCTCTCGGCCGATCTCGTGGCGTCGCTGCTCGGCGATCTCTCCGCCGCGCAGTCCGACCCGCGCGCGCGCGTCATCGTGCTGACCGGCGCGGGCAGCGCGTTCTGCGCCGGCGCGGATCTCAAGAACCGCGGCGACATGGGCGGCGAGGGGCGCGGCAATCCCTTCGTCGAGATCCTGCGCCTGATCCGCCACGGCGAGAAGCCGGTGATCGCGGCCGTCAACGGGCACGCCTTCGGCGGCGGCATCGGCCTCGTCGCCGCGTCCGACATCGCGATCGGCGCCGACAGCGCGCTGATGAGCTTCTCCGAGGTCCGCATCGGCGCGGTGCCCGCGATGATCTCGGTGGTGGTGCTGCCGAAGCTCGGCCCGCACCACACCATGCGTCTGTTCCTGACGGGCGAGCGCTTCGACGCGCAGCGCGCGCTGGCGTACGGCCTCCTCCACCGCGTGGTGCCGGCCGCGGAGCTCGAACGCGCCGTCGAGCAGGAGGTGCACGCGATCGCGCAGGGGGGACCCAACGCGCTGCGCGAAGCCAAGCAGCTGATCCGCACCGTCGAGCGGCTGCCGGAGGACGAGGCCTTCGCGTTCGCCGAGAAGAAGATCGCCGAGCTCTTCGCGTCGGACGAGGCGCGCGAGGGCATGCGCGCGTTCGCCGAGAAGCGTCCGCCGCGCTGGGCGCCGAAGAAGCAGGGCTGAGCGGCGCGTCCGCCGCGCCGTCGCGGCGTTGACACCTCCAGGATCGGGATTAACCGATCGCGCCTGTGCGGCTGTGCCCGCACCAGCGCAAGGAGGTCATCATGGCTCCCTACACGTTGTTCCGGCCCTGGGGGTCGGGATCTTCGTTCGACGATCTGCGCCGCGAGATGGATGCGCTCTTCCGGCAGTATGGGTCGGGCACGCTTCCGAGCGCCCGCGGCGCCTTTCCGGCGGTGAATCTCTACGAAACTGCGGACGCGTACGTGCTGACCGCAGAGCTCCCCGGGGTGCGTCCCGAAGAGATCCACATCGGTCTCGAGGGGCAGGTCGTGACGTTGCACGGCGAGCGCCGCATCGAGTACCCGGCCGATGAGAAGACGAGCGTCCACCGCATCGAGCGGCAGTCCGGCGTCTTCCGGCGCGCCTTCGAGCTGCCTGTCGGCATCGACGCCGACAAGGTCGAGGCCGTGCATCGGAACGGCGTGCTGATGCTGCACCTGCCGAAAGCCCCCGAACATCGCCCGCGCCAGATCTCGGTGCAGGGCGGCTGAGAGGAGAACGTCCATGGCGATCGAGAATCCGACACACGATCTCCAGCTCCGCGCGAAGCAGGAGCTGCAGCACGAGAGCACCCGACCCGGCCTGGTGTTCAGGCCGGACGTCGACATCCTGGAGAAGCCCGACGCCTACGTGATCTACGCGGATCTGCCGGGCGTCGACGAGAAGACGGTGCAGGTGCGGCTCGAGAACGACCTGCTCACGCTCGACGCATCCCTGGCAACGCTCCCGGGAGAGGGGTGGAATTCGGTGCACAGCGAGTACCGCGTCGGCGGCTACCACCGGGAGTTCCGCGTCTCGGACACGATCGACAGCGCGGCGGTCGCGGCCTCCATGCGCGACGGCGTGCTCGAGCTGCGCCTGCCGAAGGTCGAGCGCAAACGTCCGCGCACCATCGAGGTGCGGTCGAGCTGATCGCGTTCGCCGCGAGACGGCGGCGGCTCAGACCGCCGTCTCGCGTGCGAATGGTCCCAGTCCGCGCCGCTCCAGCTCCGCCGTCATCAGGCGGCGGAACTTGCGGTTGTGGAGCATCGCCAGGGTGACCATGCCGAAGTAGCCGCGCGGCAGCTTCGGGCTCGCCTCGCTGTAGCGGAGCTGCGGGTAGGGCCGCGTCGCGAACGCGTGGTGGTCGGCGTGACGCGAGAGACCGACGAGCGTGTAGAGCGTGAACCAGGAGTCGGCGTCCCAGGAGTCGAGCGTGTCGACGCGCTTGCCGCGGCGCACGAGCCCCCAGTGCTCGAAGTAGTTGACGCACTCGAGCAGGTGCACGGCCCAGAAGGACTGGAGCAGGTGGAAGGCGAAGCCCGCCCATCCGAACGCGGCGCCGAGCGCTGCGGCGAAGGCCCACTCCGCGACGAGCCCGTGGACGACGCGGCTCTTCAGCAGGCGGCGGTCCCACCACTTCATGTGCTCGTCGCCGAGCCGCTTCGCTTCGAGCCGCCACGCGCTGCGGAGCTGGCCCGGCACGGTGCGCCGGAAGAAGGCGCCATAGCTCTCGCCGAAGCGCGCGGTGGCGGGATCGTCCGGCGTGCCGACGCGCACGTGATGGCCGCGCACGTGCTCGGTCGCGAAGTGCTCGTAGAGCACGAGGCCCATGAGAACGCGGCCGATCACGCGCAGGTGCGCCTCGCGCCGGTGGATCAGCTCGTGCGCGACGACGATGCCGGAGTAGCCCGAGTTCGTCCCGACCAGCGCGACCGCCACGAGCGTGTGCAAGTCGAAGAAGCCGGTCGTACCGATCAGCCGCGCGGCCAGCACGACGTTCGCGAGCTGGAGCGCCGCGAGCGCATAGAGGACGGCGTCGAAGGGCCACCCCGGGAGCCCCGGCGCCGGCTGGCGCCGCTCTGGCGGGCTCGCGAGGTCGGCCGCCACGGAGAGACCGAGCGGCAGCAGCCACCACAAGACGCCGTGCGCATGCGGAGCGGTCACCAGGAAGGCGAACGACGCCAGCGGCAGCACGAAGCAGAGCAGGTGGAGGGCCCAGATTTTCGCGGAAGGCTTCACATACGACCCCGTATGTCAGCCTTGATTTGCCACATACGAATCGGTATGTCAAGCGCCGATGGCCGAGGCGGCGAACAGCGCGCGCGAGGTCTCCAAGCAGGAGACGCGCGAGGCGCTCGTGCGCGCGGCGATGTCCGAGTTCGCGGCGCACGGGCTCGATGCGCCGAGCCTCGACGCCATCTGCGCGCGCGCCGGCTTCACGCGCGGCGCCTTCTACGTCCACTTCCGCGACCGCGAGGATCTCGTCGCCGCCGTGATGGAGCGCGTGCTCGGCGCGTTCCTCGATGCCGTCGTCGCGCGCCGCAGCGACGCGCGCAGTCTCGCCGCGACGGTCGAGCGCTTCGCCGCGGCGGTGTCGGGTCAGCGCGCGGCGCGCGCGCGCGGGCGCGCTGCGCCCACGGGCGATCCCGCGGACGCGTGGGGAGCGCCCGGCGTGCCGTTCCACCAGGTGCTCGCCGCGTGCTCGCGCTCGCCCGAGCTGCGGCGTCGCTTCGTCTCGATCCTCGACGAGGCGATCGCGCGCGTCTCGCAGGCCGCCGCGAGCGAGGGGCTCGAAGGCCCCAGAGAGCTCGCGGCGCTCCTCGTGCTGACGGCGCTCGGCGTGCGCGCGGCGCTCGACCTCGACTGGAACGTCGACGTCGCCGCGGTGCGCGATGCGGCTCTCGGACTGCTAGGAGGCCGACGAAGTCGGCCGACGCGCAGCGAGGCGTAGCCGAGCGAAGGCCGGGGCCCGAGCGCGAGTGATTAGCGAGCGCGAAGGTCCGGCAATGACTGGTCCTTCCGAAGCGACTCGCCCGTAGTAGATTCAGCCGGCATGCTCCGCCCGGCGACGATCGAGGGGGTCGCGTTCGTGCAGATCGAAGCCACACACTCGCCGTTCTCCCGCTGGCTCGGCCGCGCACTGGCGGTCGCGCCGACCTGCGCCATGACCGGGCTGCTCGCGCTCGTGCTCGTGCGCATCGTGCGCGCCGTCGGCGACAGCGCGGAGCTCGCGTTGCTCGTCCTCTCGGGCTGGCTCGGCTGGATCGCCTCCGATCTCGCCAGCGGCGTCGTCCACTGGCTGTGCGACCGCTACGGCGACGAGCGCACGCCGCTGGTCGGTCCCCTCGTGATCGCGCCCTTCCGCGAGCACCACGTCGACCCGCAGATCCTCGCGCGCAAGGACTTCTTCGACGGCGCGTCGAGCAACGCGTGGCTCGCGCTCGGCGTGCTCGCGCCCTTCGCCGCGTTCGACCCGTCGCTCGAGGGCGCGCTCGCGCTCTTCCTGGCCGGCTTCGTCGCCTCGCTCTGCGCCGGCGTCTTCCTGACCAACACCTTCCACCAGTGGGCGCACCAGACCGATCCGCCGCGCGCCGCACGCTGGCTCCAGGCGCTGCGCGTCGCCATCCCTCCGCAGCGCCACGCACGCCACCACGCGTCGGGCGACGCGGCCTACTGCGTCACCACGGGCTTCTGCAATCCGGCGCTCGATCGCTGGCGCGTGTTCGAGCGCATCGAGCGCGCGACGGCGCCCTTCCGCGACGCGCCGCACAGGCACCGCTCGCATGGCTAGTGTCGTCCGTGCCCTCGTGGCGCTGCTCACCGCTCTGGTGCTCGCCGACTGCGCGACGAACCCCGTGACGGGTCGTCCCGAGATCGTGCTGATGAGCGAGGCCCAGGAGATCCAGATGGGCAAGGAGGCGGAGCCGCAGATCGCCGCCTCCATGGGCATCTACCAGAACGACCAGCTCCAGCAGTACATCGAGGGGATCGGCAAGCGCATGGCGGCGTCTTCCGAGCGCCCGCACCTGCCCTGGAAGTTCCACGTCATCGACGATCCGGCGATCAACGCGTTCGCGGTGCCGGGCGGCTTCATCTACGTGACGCGCGGCATCCTGGCGACGATGAACAGCGAGGCCGAGCTCGCAAGCGTGCTCGGCCACGAGATCGGCCACGTGACGGCGCGGCACAGCGTCTCGCAGATGACGCGCGCGCAGTTCGCGAACATCGGCATGGGCGTCGGCATGATCGGGCTCGCCGTCATCGGCGCGGGCGAGGCCGGCCAGATGCTCGGCCAGATGGTCGGCAGCGGCGTGCAGCTCCTCTTCCTCAAGTACAGCCGCGACGACGAGACGCAGTCGGACGACCTCGGCCTCCGCTACATGAGCGCCGCCGGCTACGCGCCGACGGAGATGCCGCGCGTCTTCCACACCCTGGCGCGTCAGTCGCAGGAATCGCCCGAGGGCGCGCGCGTGCCGGAGTGGCAGTCGACACACCCGGCGCCGGAGAACCGCGAGGAGCGCATCCGCAGCGAGATCGCGAAGCTGCCGCCGGCGCAGCGGGAGGGCCGCGTCGACGCCAGGCCCTACCTCGCGCAGATCGAGGGCATCGTCTACGGCGCCGATCCACGCGCAGGCTACTTCGACGACGCCAACGTCTTCCATCACGCGGGCCTCGGCTTCAAGGTGCGCTACCCGAAGGGCTGGAAGACGCAGAACCTGCCGCAGGCCGTCGTCGGCGTGAGCCCCGACGAGGACGCCGCGCTCCAGATCACCATGGCGAAGCAGAAGGACGCGGACTCCGCCGCGGCGGCCTTCTTCTCGAGCCAGGGCATCCAGCGCGGCACGTTCGACGACTCCTCCGTGAACGGACTCACGGCGGTGTCGGCGAACTTCAGCGCGGCGACGGAGCAGGGCACCCTGCGCGGTCGCACCGCCTTCATCGAGCTCGGCAAGAACGTCTACCAGCTGGTCGGCTTCGCGCCGCAGCAGAGCTACCTCGCCCGGGAGAAGGCGCTGGCCGGCGCGATCGCGAGCTTCCAGAAGGAGACGGATCCGAAGGTCCTGGCGGTGAAGCCCGCGCGCCTCCAGCTCGTGACGCCGACCCGCGATCTCTCGATCGAGGAGTTCGCGAAGACCTATCCCGGCCCCGTGACGGCGCAGGAGCTCGCGATCCTCAATCAGATCGAGGCGGGCGGCACCTACAAGGCGGGCACTCCCGCGAAGACGGTGGTGGGCGAGAAGCTCCCGTAGCGGAGTTGCGCGTTGCCTGCGCGCGCGCTGCGCGCGGAAGATCCCTGGCCTAAAGCCCACGCCCCTGGCCTCCGATGCGCGCTGCCGGGCGCCGCGCCAGCCGCCGCGCCAGGGAGGTCCCGCCAGATGAAGGACGGCAGCACGCGCAGGGTTGCAACGCAGGGCGGAGGCGCCGCCCGGGGCTTCTTCGCGAAGCACAAGGTCACCTTGGTGCTGGCCTCCGGGCCGCACGCCGGCAACGAGGTCGCGCTCGAGAAGGAGCGCATGACGCTCGGCCGCGCGGCGGGCTCGGACGTCCAGCTGCAGGACGCGTCGGTCTCCTCGGAGCACGCGGCGCTCGAGCTGACGGAGCGCGGCTTCCGCCTGCGCGATCTCGGCAGCACGAACGGCGTCAGCGTCAACGGCTGCAAGATCCAGGTCGCGGAGCTGAAGCACGGCGACCGCTTCGAGCTCGGCAAGGTCGCCTTCCGCTACGTGGTCGAGACGCGCAAGTCGGCGCCGCCGACGCACCACCTCGACGAGTAGCGCGCGCAGCCGCGCGCCAGTCGATGTCCTCTCAGGGACCCCGCACGATCGGCAGCTTCTCGATCGAGCGCGAGCTCGGCAAGGGCGGCATGGGCGTCGTGCTGCTCGGTCGTCACGCGACGCTCGAGCGCCGCGCGGTGCTGAAGCGGCTGCGCCCGGAGCTCGCCGTCAGCGACGAGCTCGTCGAGCGCTTCGCGCGCGAGGCGAAGGCCTCCGCCGCCGTCCACCACCAGAACGTCGTCGCCGTCTACGACTGGATCTCGTGGCGCGGCGAGCACTACATCGCGCAGGAGTACGTCGACGGCGTGGATCTGCGCGCCGCGCTCGAGACGGTGGGACGGCTGCCGTGGCGCATCGCGGCGCTCGTGGCGCTCGACATCGCGCGCGGCCTCGAGGCGATCCACGCGCGCGGCACCGTGCACCGCGATCTCAAGCCGGCCAACGTGCTGCTCGGGCGCGGCGGCGACGTGAAGATCGCGGACTTCGGGATCGCGCTGGAGAGCACGGCCGACGGCCTGACCCGCGCGGGCACCACGCTCGGCTCGCCGCCCTACATCGCGCCGGAGCAGCTCCAGGGCGAGCGCAGCGATGCGCGCGCGGATCTCTTCTGCTTCGGCGTCGTCTTCTACGAGCTGCTCGCCGGCTTCCCGCCCTTCCGCGAGCCGACCGAGGGCGAGACCGACAGCCTGCTCGAGCGCATGTCGCGCGGGCGCTTCGAGTCGGTGCGGCGCGCCGCGCCCGGCACGCCGCGCTGGGTGGCGCGCCAGGTCCACGCGCTGCTGCGCGCGCGTCCGCGCCGCCGGCCGAGCTCCATCCAGGTCGTGCGCCGCCAGCTCGAGCGCCGCCTCGGCATCTTCCCGAGCGAAGGGCGCCTCGAGCTCGCGACGTGGCTCTGGCAGGAGGGCGTCTTCGAGGTGCGCGAGGGCGACACCGTCGTGCTGTCGACGCCGGAGCCGGCGGGCGGGCGCGTGCGCCCCTGGCTGCGGGTCGCGCTGGCGACCGCGCTGCTCGGCGCGCTGGCTTCGACCGCCTTCGTGCGCGTCGAGCCCGCGTCGATCGGCAGCTGGGTCGAGGAGCTGCGCGCGCTGTATCCGCACGCGCAACAGCGCTAGGCAGACTGCGGAGGAACGCAGCCGCGGTTGGCCGAGGTGCGGGGCAGAGGTCCCCTGCGGCGGCCATCTGTTCCTCCTCGGGGACCTCTGCCCCGCACCTTCGTAGGCTCTGAACGCGCGCTCGCCCGAGCACGGCGAAGCGCGCCGAAGGCGCGCGGGTCGCCGCAAGCGGCGGCGAAGACCCGCTCGGTTCCAGCTCCGACGCCGCCGCGCGCAGCGAGGCGAAGCCGAGCGGAGCTCTAGAAATCCCGATCCATCAGGGTCTTGCGGCCCTCTTTCCTCGCCCGGCGGATCGCCTCGTCGCACAAGGTGCGCAGCCGCTCGGAGAGCAGCTCTGCGACGGAGTCGCTCGTGTTCATGTCGCCGCGCGCGCGCACATAGGCCTTGAGCTTCGAGACGACGATCAGGATCTCCCTGTCGAGGTTCTTCTCCAGCGGCGGCGGCGGGCTGACGACGATGCGCCGCTGCGGCTCGCGCGTCGGCGCCGGCGCGCCGCCCGGCGGCAGCGGCTTGCCGGCGCCCGCGCCGACGCCCGTGCGTGCCGCCTCCTCCGCCTGCTCGCGCTCCCACTCGACGCGCGAGGGCGAGCGGCGCTCCTCGGACCACGATTCGCGATGGCGCATCACCGAGAGGTGCGCGTCCCAGCACGAGACCGTGCAGAAGACGAGCCCCGTGCGCTTGCGGTTGCACGTCGAGATGTTGCAGACCCAGTAGATGCGCTCGAAGCCGATCGAGTTCTTGCAGCTCGAGCAGCGCCGCCAGAAGGCGGTCGTCGGACCTGCCGCCGTCATGCGTTTGCGACCTCGACGGGGATGCCGTTCACGACCGCGTTGCCCGACGGCACGTCCACCAGCTCGCCCGGGGCCAGCACGTTGTTGCAGGCGCCCGCGTGCTTCGACGCGACGCCGAGCTGCGCGCCGTCCTTGTCGTGGCCCCAGCCGTGCGGCAGCGAGACGACGCCCGGCATCATCTCATCCGTCACCTCGACCGGCACCTGGATGCTGCCGGCGCGGCTCGCGACGCGCGCGCGTCCGCCGTCGCGCAGGCCGAAGCGCGCGGCGTCGTCCGGGTGGACGAGCAGCGTGCAGCGATCCTTGCCGGTGACGAGCGGCGCCACGTTGTGCATCCACGAGTTGTTCGAGCGCAGGTGGCGGCGCGAGACGAGCACGAGCGGCGGCTCGGCGCGGCCGAGTCGCTGCGCGAGCCGCGGCAGGTCCTGCGTGATGTGCTCCGGCGCGAGCTCGACCTTGCCCGACGGAGTCGTCAGCACCTGGTCGAGCTGCGGCGTCAGCGCGCCGCGGTCGATGCCGTTCGGCGCGGTCTCGAAATCGGCGAGCGTGAGCCCGCCGGGATTCGCGCCGTAGCCGTCGCCCCAGGGCCCCGTGCGGATCTGGAGATCCAGGATGCGGCGCGGGCCGCGCTCTTTGTGCTGCGCGGCGATCTCGCCGGGATCGCGCCCGGCGATCGGCGAGCCCTTGCGCGCGGCGGCCGCGGCGCAGAGTCCGCCGAAGAAGAGATCGTCGAGCGCGTGCGCGTTCACGTCGGCGGCGGGCATGCCGTTCAGGAGCGCGGCGAGGGTGAGCAGGATCTCCCACTCGTGCGGGCGGCCGGGCTCCGGCTCGAAGACCGGCGGCGAGTACTTGCCCGCGTTGCGCACCGCCCACGACCAGATCAGCTCGTCGTAGTGCGGCTGCTCCAGCACCGAGAGGCCCGGCAGGATCACGTGCGCGTGGCGCGTCGTCTCGTTGCGCCAGTTGTCGAGGCTGACCATGCACTCGAGCTGCGGCAGCGCCGCGTCGAGGCGCGCGGCGTCGGGCGACGAGAGCACCGGATTGCCTGCGATCGTGACGAGCGCCTGGATCTGACCGGGGCCCGGCGTCGCGATCTCCTCGGCCATGCACGAGACCGGCACCTGGCCGAGCACCTCGGGCGCGCCGCGCACGCGGCTCTTCCAACGCCCGAAGGTGAAGCCGTCGGCGAACTCCGGCGGCGTCAGCGATGCGAGCGACCACGCGATCGGGTTCGAGAACATCGAGCCGCCCTCGCGGTCGAGATTCCCGGTCAGGATGTTCAGCACCTCGACGAGCCACGAGGCGAGCGTCCCGAACTCCTGGTTGCAGGTGCCGATGCGCCCGTAGACGGCGGAACGCCGCGCGTCGGCGAGCTCGCGCGCGAGCGTGCGGATCGTCGCGGCGGGGACCTGGCAGGTGTCGGCGACGGCCTCCGGCGTGAAGGGCCGCGACAGCCGCTCGACCTCCGCGACGCCGCGCACGCGTCCCTGAAGCTCTCCGAGCTTCACGCGGCCCTCGGCGAAGAGCACGTGGACCATCGCCATGAGCAGCGCCGCGTCGGTGCCCGGCCGGATCGGGATCCACGCATCCGCGTGTCGCACCGTGCCGGTGCGGCGCGGGTCCACCACCACCACCTTGCCGCCGCGCCGGCGGATCGCGTCGAAGCGCCCGAGGATGTCGGGCGCGGCGAGCAGGCTTCCCTGCGAGGCGTGCGGATTCGCGCCGAGCACGAGCAGGTGGTCGGTGCGGTCGAGGTCCGGCAGCGGGATCGTCCACATGCCGCCGTACATCAGCGCGACGGCGACGTTCTTGGGCCACTGGTCGACGGTGCCGGCCGAGTAGAGGCGCGGCAGCTGCGCCATCGCGACGAAGGCCGGCACGTAGCGCGAGAGCGAGAAGTTGTGCGCGGTCGGGTTGCCGATGTAGCAGCTGAGCGCGGTGCGATCGCCGCGCGCGAGCACCGGGCGCAGGCGCCGCTCGATCTCGGCGAAGGCCTCGGGCCAGGTGACCTCGCGCCAGCTGCTGCCGTCGCGCACGAGCGGACGCCGCAGGCGGTCGGGATCCTCGTGCAGGTGGCCGAGCGTCGTGCCCTTCGGGCAGATGTAGCCGCGGCTCCAGACGTCGTCTTCGTTCGCGCGGATCCTCGCCACGCGCCCGTTCTCGACGTGCACGTGGAGGCCGCACATCGCCTCGCAGAGCGAGCAGGTGCGGGTATGGACGCCGTCGGCCGCGCGCATGCGGAGCTCCTTTGCTGGAAGCGCGCAATTCTATCTTCTCTGATCTCCGCTCGGCTGCGCCTCGCTGCGCGCGCCGCTTCGCGGCGCTTGCGGCGGCGGGCGGGGAATCCAGCGCGGCACCGTCGCGCGATAGCGCGCGTACGACTCGCCGAAGCGCTCGAGCAGGGTCGGCTCCTCGTAGAGCGTGACGAACAGGTGAAAGCCGACGAAGACGGCGGCCGCGTAGATCCACAGCGCGGCGCTCCCGAAGACGAGCGCGTGGCCGATCAGGGTCGTCACGACGCCGACGTACATCGGGTTGCGCACCCATCGGTACAGGCCGGCGGCAACCAGCTCCTTCGGCGGATCGACCGGTGCGAGCGTGCCGCGCCCGCGCACCGCGAAATCGCGCACGCACCAGAGGAGGACGCAGGTGCCCGCGAGCTGGAACGCGGCGCCGAGCGCACGCAGCGAGCCCGGCGTGTCGCCGCCCGTGCGCACGCCGAGCCAGGTCGGCACGAGGTACGCGAGCGTCCCCGGCAGCAGCAGGAAGAAGAAGGCCGCGCGCAGCCAGAGCACGGCTACTCCGCTCCCAGCGCCCAGCCCGTGCGCGCGAGACCGGCGAGCGGTCCGCCGCCCTGGCGGACGCCGTTCGGCTGCGCCAGCAGCAGCAGGTAGGTCTTCACGTCGACGGCGGTGACGAAGACGCGCTCGCGCGTCTGCCACGAGTCGTTCATGGCGGAGTCGCAAGCGAGACAGTGGCCGAGGCCGAGCGCGTGGCCGAACTCGTGCGCGACGACCCGCTCGATCTCCTCCTTCGTCAGTGCGGGGCCGCGCGGGTTCGGCCGGGTCGCGAGCTCGAGCGATCCGCGCGCGACGACGCGGCCGTCCTCGATGCGGTACTCCATGCGCCCGCGTCCCGCGGTGCCGGCCGTCATGCGCCGCTTCCACACGATCTCGACGTCGGCGTGCGGATCGCTCTCGACGAACTGCACCGCGAACCACGGCACGTAGGGACGCAGCGCGCGCACCCACGCGCGCACGCCTTCGAGCGCGGCCTCGCGTCCCTCCACGCTCGAGGCCAGGCGCGGCGGCTCTTTCGGCATGCCGACGGCGACGACGATCGGCGCGTCGTCCGGCGTGAAGTGGACGTACGCCCACGCGCCGTCCGCGTCCTGCGCGTTGGCATCCAGGAAGCCCTCGGCCTCGGCGATCTCGTCGGCGCTCGGCTCCCCGGCGAAGGCCGCCGCGCAGAGCGCGAGCGTGGCCAACGCGGTGCTCGCGGCCGCGCGCACTTCAGGTCTCGCTGCCGAACTGCTTGCCGTAGTCGACCGTCAGCCAGCGCTCGGGACGCATGCGCACGACGACGTTCTGCGCGCGCGCGTCGGCGCCGCCGGTCGCCTCGAGGTAGCGCTCCCCCATCTCGCGGCCGAGGTAGCGGTGCGCGAGCGGGCGCTCGTCGCGCTCGAGCTGCGACGGCGCGATCGACGTGACGGGTCCCTCGACGCTCACGTAGCGGTAGGGCGGCGACTCGTTCTGCGCGCACAGGCTGAAGCGGCGCGCCTTCTCGAGCAGCACGCCCTTGCGCGAGCCGCGCTCCGTCACGACCCACACCTCGCCGCCCGGCGCGTAGCCGTACCAGATCGGCACCGCGAGCGGGGCGCGGCCCTCCTCCGCGATGCTGATGATCCCGACGTGGACATCCGCGAGGAAGGCCTCGCGCTCCTTCCTGCTCATGTTGAGCGACATCGATTCTCCTGGCGGGCGCGCCGGATGCTACGGAGGCCATGCTAACCCGGCAGACACCGGGACGGGGAGCGACGAAACGGCCTTGCGCGCGATCCACTGGTTCTACAACTGATGCGCGCGATCCACTGGTTCAGGAACGACCTGCGTCTGGCCGACAACACCGCGCTCGCGGAGGCCTGTCGCGCCGACGTGCTCGCGCCGGTCTTCGTCTTCGACGAGCGGCTGCTCGGCGCGGCGAGCATGGGCGCGCCGCGCGTGCGCTTCCTGCGCGAGAGCGTCGCGGCGCTGGCGCGGCGGCTCGAGGCGCGCGGCAGCCGCCTCATCGTGCGGCGCGGCGACCCGCGCGCGCTGATTCCCGAGCTGGCGCGCGAGCTGCGCGCCGACGTCGTCAGCTGGAACCGCGACGCCACGCCCTATGCGCGGCGCCGCGACGCCGCCGTGCGCGAGGCGCTGCGCCGGATGGGCGTCGAGGTGCGCGAATGCCTCGACCGCACCGTCTTCGAGGCCGACGCGGTGCGTACGCGCGAGGGGCGACCGTACACGGTGTACACGCCGTTCCGGCGCGCGTGGTTCGCGCGCTACCAGGAGGATCCTCCGCAGCCCGCGCCGGCGCGGCGAATGCCCCCTCCGCCGGCTCGCCTCGCGGCCGGCGCGTTGCCGTCGGCGGAGGCCCTCGGCGCGCGCAGCGACGCGACGAAGCTGCCGGCCGCGGGCGAAGAGGCGGCGCGCCGGCGCCTGCGCCGCTTCCTCGCGCGCGACGCGGGCGACTACGCGAAGCGCCGCGACTTCCCCGCGCTGGACGCCACCTCGCGCCTCTCGCCCTACCTCCGCTTCGGGGCGCTCTCGATCCGCGCCTGCTTCCGCGAGGCGCGCGAGGTCGCGGCCGACGATCCGCGCGCTGCGCGCGGCATCGCGAAATGGCTGGACGAGCTGGTGTGGCGCGAGTTCTACGCGGCCATCCTGGCGAGCTTCCCGCACGTGCTGCGCGGCGCCTTCCGGCGCGAGTACGACCGCGTGCGCTGGGACGACGCCCCGCGCGGCTTCCGCGCCTGGTGCGAGGGCCGCACCGGCTATCCGCTCGTCGACGCCGGCATGCGCCAGCTCCGCGAGACGGGCTGGATGCACAACCGCGCGCGCATGGTCGTCGCGAGCTTCCTGGCCAAGGATCTGCTCGTCGACTGGCGGCGCGGTGAGCGTTTCTTCCTGCAACGGCTCGTCGACGGCGATCCCGCCAGCAACGACGGCGGCTGGCAGTGGGCGGCCTCCACCGGCACCGACGCGCAGCCGTACTTCCGCGTCTTCAACCCCGTCGCGCAGGGCCTGCGCTTCGATCCGGACGGCGCGTACGTGCGGCGCTACGTGCCGGAGCTCGCGCGCCTCGCCGGCGCGGCCGCGCACGAGCCGTGGAAATCGCCGCAGCTCGCGCGCGACTACCCCGCGCCGATCGTCGATCACGCCGAGCGCCGCGAAGAAGCGCTCGCGCGCTACCGCGAGGTCAGAAGCGGTACAGCCCGCCCCACGTGATCGAGAGGTAGTCGAGGTTGTCGACGTCGCCCGTCGGCAGCACGTAGGCGATGCCGAGATCGATGGCGAGCCACGGCCACGGATAGAACTCCATGCCGCCGCCGAGCCGCGCGAAGGCGCCGTCTCCCTCGTAGCCGGAGGGCGCGCTGGCGCCGCTGAGCTCGGCGTGCATCCAGCCGCCGCCGAGGAGCGCGTAGGGCTGGATCAGACCCGTCGGCAGGTTGAGGCGCAGATTGCCGCCGATCAGGTGCATCTCGACATTGCCGTGTTCGGACCCGAAATCGACGCTGAAGTTGGACAGCCATTCGCCCTGCACCTCGGGCGAGAGCCACCCGAAGAAGCGGTAGCCGCCGCGCGCGTTGAAGCCGACCGAGTCGTTGATGCTCACGTCGTTCGAGTCGCCGAACTCCTCGTGGCCCCAGGTGCCGGCCAGACCGAGATAGGCGCCCGGGCGGTTCGCGTCGTCGTTCGGCTCGCCCCCCTCGTCCTCCTCGGCCTCCGCCTCGTCCCCTTCGTCGGCCGGCTCGTCGGCCTCGTCCTGCGCCTGGGCCTTCACCTCGTCGCCTGCATCGTCGTCGGTGTCGGCCGCCTGCGCGAGAGCCGGCAGGGCCAGCACGAGCGCCAGGGCGGCGAGGGCAGCGCAAAGGGAGCGTCGCATGAGGTCCTCCGATCGGGGGCGCCAGTCTGCATCGGCGCCGCGCGGCGATGCAAGGCGAAATGCCCGGTGTCAGCGCGGCTTCGCGTCGATCAGCGCGCGCAGCGAGCGCGCCTCGGCGGCGCCCCGCTCGCCGGCGCCGTCGAGGTAGTAGTGGGCGAGCTGCGCATAGATCGCCTCGGCCCCGGCGCGGTCCGCGCGCTCGATCTCGCGCCGCCGCTGTGCGAGCACGCGCTCGATCGGCGTGAAGCGGACCCCGGGCTGCTCGCGCAGGTGGGCCATGATGGCGTCGTCGTAGCGGACGATGCGCGCCGCGGCGGTGTCGCCGAAGCGGAGCAGGTCGTAGGGCTCGCTCGCCGTCTCCGGGATCGGCGGGAAGCGCTGGCTCACCACGAAGTGGACGCCCTGCTGCTGGAGCCAGGCCTCGGTCGGCTTCTTCTCGTGGCCGGGCCGCCCGCGCGACTCGAGGGGCAGCTTCGCGAGCGAGTAGTGCGTGAGGCCGGTCATCTCCGCGAGCCAGGGAAGCCCGCTGTAGTAGCCGAAGGCGCACATGCCGCCCTCGTAGGCGACGCGGGCGTTCGTGCCCGCGAGCGCGCCGCCGACGGTGCGGCCCTGGAGCGCGCGCGCAGCGACCGCGCGCGCCGGGTAGAAGCGGCGCTCGTCGGCGACGCCGCGCCAGAGCGCGCGGTCGCCGAGCACGGGGTAGGGCAGCGCCGCCGCGGCGACGCAGGCCAGCGTAGCCGCGCGCGCGAGGCGCAGCGGGAGCTGCACGAGCTCGCCCTCGATCGCGAGGAGCAGCAGCGGCACCGCCGGCAGCACGCGGCGCGCGAACATGAAGTCGCCGCCGACGTGCGCGACGTAGAGCAGGAAGAGCAGGGCGGCCGCGGCGAAGGCCGCGCCGTCGCGGCCCTGATCGCTGCCGGGCCCTCGTCGCGCGAGCCCCGCCGCGACGGCGCCGACGCGCGCCAGCCCGAGACACCAGTTCTTCGCGAGGTAGAGACCGACGT
>DASUFZ010000270.1:0-5261 GCA_036274295.1 Myxococcota bacterium | reverse complement strand
TTCACGGTGATCACGCTCACCACGGTCGGCTACGGCGAGACGATCCCGCTGTCCCCCGCCGGCCGCTGGTACACGATGGCGCTGCTCGTGATCGGCGTCGGGCTCGCCTTCTACACCGTCGTCGCGTTCGCCGCCTTCCTGCTCGAGGGCGAGCTGCGGCGCATTCTCGGGAGACGCAGCATGCAGCACGCGATCGACGCGTTGCACGGACACGTGGTGTTGTGTGGATACGGCCGCCTCGGGCGCGCCGTCGCGGAGAAGCTCGAGGAGGCGGGTCAGCCCTTCCTCGTGATCGAGAGCGACGCCGCCCGCGAGGCCGAGTGCGAGAGCCGCGGCTATCCGAGCCTGCTCGGCTCGGCGCTCGACGAGGAGGTGCTCGAGCGGGCCGGCATCGCGCGCGCCTCGGCCGTCGTCGCGGCGACCGCCAGCGACGCCGACAACGTCTTCATCGCCCTGTCCGTGCGCGAGCTCAATCCGCGCGTGGCGGTGCACGCGCGCGCCGAGACGCCGATGGCCGTGCGCCGGCTCCAGCAGGCCGGCGCGAGCCAGGTCGTGGCGCTGCACCAGCTCGGCGGACAGCGCATCGCGAACGCGATCGTGCGGCCGACGGTCGTGGAGTTCATCGAGCTGACGACACCGGGAAGCGGCGAGGAGGTGGACCTCGAGGAGGTGCGCGTCGACCCGGGCTGCAAGCTCGTCGACGTCACCCTCGACGCGCTGCCCGCACACGGCGTGCGCGTCTCGGTGGTCGCCATCAAGGGCGAAGGGCCGCTGCGCCTCAACCCCAGCGCAACCGACGCGCTGCGCGCGGGCGACCGCGTGATCGTGGTGGGCGATCGCGCCAACCTGAGCCGTCTCGCGGAGCTCGCTCAGGGCGCCTGAGCGAGCGCGATCACGCCCGAGGGAACGAGACTCGCGGCCAGCATCACGTCGTCGATGTCCTGGTGCTCCGACCAGAGCGCGGTCCGGCGCGGCGCGGGCTCGCGCCAGAAGTCGCGGATGCGCGCGCCGAGCGGGGCGAAGCGCGCGAGCGCGGCGAGCCGCGGGCGCAGGCGCGCGCACTCCGCCTCGTGCGCGTCGCCCTCCAGCGCCTGCGCGAGAGGATCCAGCGCGGCCAGCCCGAGCGCGAGACCGAGCTCGCGGAAGGCGAGGCGCCGCGCGGCCGGCGCCTCGAGCTCGTTGTGCTCCGCGAACTGCGCGAGCCCGGCCGCCGCCGCCGCGAGCAGCGCGTCGAGCAGCTGCGCCCCGGCGATGCCGTCCTGCCGCCACAGCTCTGCGACGCGCGCGGCGTCGCAGAGCAGGCCGCCGAGGCCGAGCGGATCCGCCGTCGCGAGGCCGCGCGGGTCGACGAGCCGCGCCAGGCCCGACACCGCGTCATCGAGCGTCGGCTCGTGGGGCGCGCCCGGCAGGCGCGCCGCCGTCGCCCGTAGCTGGAGGCAGGTGACGAGGCCATCGAGCGGATCGTGCTGGCCCATGGAAGCGACGAGAGGACGCGAGAGATCCGTGCTCATCTTCCACGCGAGCCCGCGCCCGCCGGCGCCCGCGCTGAACGCGCGCTGCGCGACGTCGGCGAGCTCGCGCGCCCACGTGTTGAGCCGTACTTCGCCGGTCGCGCGCGCGAGCTGGTCGAGCGCGTGCATCCAGCGCGTCAGGTAGTGGAAGTACTGGCCGTCGCGCTCCCACTCGAGGCGCTCGTCGAGGGCCTCGCCGCGCCCCCGCTCCGGCAGCGGTTTCCCGATGCGGAGCCCGCCGCGCGTCGGATGGAGCGCGCCCTCCTGCTCGTCGAGGCCGCTGATCCAGCCGCTGCGCGCGTCGCGAGGGCGGTGATGGCCGAGCACCGCGTGCACCTGATCGACGAGCAAGCGCGCGCGCGTGCGGTGCGCGGCGTCACCCGTCGCGTGCCAGAGCGCGAGATCGGTGCAGACGGCGAACGCGTCGGTCCAGAGGTAGCGGCGCGGCGGGCACGGCGATCCGAGCCCCGTGCGCGCTGCGAACCCCCGCAGCAGGGCTGCGGCTTCGGCGACCTCCCCGCTCACGCGGCGAAGGGATGCTGCGGGGGCAGCGCGCGCGCGTCGGCCTCCGTCACCGGACGCACGGCGCGCGTCTCGTCGATCCAGACGTACTCGTCGAACTGACGCGGCAGGCTGGCGTGGAAGTAGTGGCTCTGCAGCTCGGTGTCGGGCCGGTAGACGACGCCGATCGCGCGCTCGAGACGCGGAGGCTCGAGCTCGTAGCGCAGCTCCTCGCGGTGCGGCTGGCGCAGGTGCAGCCAGAACGCCGGCACCGCGGCGTCGTGGCAGATGCGCTCGTAGCTGTCCGCGTGCGACGCGCGTACCCGCATCACTTGCATCGGACCGCCCCACTCGTCGGCGGCGGCGACCGTGCCGCGGTCGCTGCCGAAGCCGATCAGGAAGGCGGACGCGCCGAACTTCTCGCGGCAGAGCTGTCCCACGTTCAGCTGCCCGCGCCGGCCCATCTCGGTGGCCGACGCGTCGCCGAGGTGCGAGTTGTGCTCCCAGAGCACCGCCTTCGCGCCCGCGCCATAGAAATCGAGCAGCGCCTCGAGCGTTCCGAACATGTGTCGGTCGCGCAGGTTCCACGACTCGTTCGAGCCGTAGTACATGGCGCGGTAGTAGCGCTCGGCGTCCGCCACGAGGCGCGCATTCTGGAGCGCGTCGAAGACGGCTTCGCCGTCGCGCTGCGCGTAGTCGAGACGTCGCGCCATCAGATCGCGCAGCATCGCGACCGCCTCGCGCTCGCACACGCGGTAGCGGCCGGAGAGCGCCGCGCTGCCATAGGCGGCAGGATCGGCCTCCCAGGGCGTGAGGCACGCGTAGCGCTGCCGCGCGACCCGCGCGCTCGGCGGGTCGACCCGGTCGAGGAACTGGAGCACGGCCTGGATCGACGCGAACAGGCTGTAGAGGTCGAGGCCGTGGAAGCCGACGACCGGCCGTTCCCCGCGCCCTGCGTTGCGCGCGCGCAGCCACTCGACGAAGCCGAGCGTCTCGTGGTTGCGCCACATCCAGGTCGGGAAGCGCTGGAAGGGGCGCATGCGGCCGGTGTCGTCGCGGACCGGCGGGACGCCCTGCACCCAGCGGTTCAGCGCGGCCGCGTCGGGCCAGTCCGCCTCCACCGCGACGACGCGGAAGCCGCGCTGCTCGATCAGCGCCTTTGTGATCTCCGCGCGCATCCGGTAGAACTCGGAGGTGCCGTGGCTCGCCTCGCCGATCCCGACCACGCGGGCGTCGCCGATGCGCTCGAGCAGCGCGCCGAGATCGGCGCCCTCGATCGCGTCGAAGCGCAGCGCCTGTTCGCGTACGAGGTGCGCGACGCTCGCCGGTCGGCTCGGCGCGCGCGCGGCGCGGCCGTCCCACTCCTCTTCGGCCTCCCAGCCCTGTGCGCCGATCAGCGGCACGAAGCGCACGTCGCCGAGATCCTCGCTCGCGAGGCTGCCGTCGCGCAGTCGCGTCATGCGCACGAGCTTCTGGAGCTCGCGGCCCTCGCCGACCGGCATCACGAGGCGCCCGCCGGGCGCGAGCTGCGCGAGCAGCGCCGGCGGCACGCCCGGCCCGCCCGCCGCGACGACGATCGCGTCGTAGGGCGCGTGCTCGGGCCAGCCGAGCGTGCCATCGCCGCAGCGGACCGAGACGTTCTTCAGGCCGAGCTCCTCGAGGCGCCGCGCGGCCACGCTCGCCAGCTCCTCGTGCCGCTCGACCGTGTAGACCTGGCCCGCCATGCGGCCGAGGATGGCCGCCGCGTAGCCCGAGCCGGTGCCGATCTCGAGCACGCGGTCGCGCGGCGAGAGCCCGAGCGCGGACGCCATCAGCGCGACGACGTAGGGCTGCGAGATCGTCTGGCCGCGCTCGATCGGGAGCGGCGCGTCCTCGTAGGCGAACTCCTGCAGCTCCTCCGCGAGGAACGCCTCGCGCGGCACCGAGCGGAACGCCTCGAGCAGGCGGTCGTCGCGGATCCCCCGGGCCACGAGGTGGCGCCGGATCATCTCCTCCCGCTCGGCCGCGCGTTCGGACATGCCGCCGCTGCGGAGCAAGAGCGATGCCAGCGCGAGACGCGCTCTGGCGGCCTTTCGGCCCGCCTTGGCTTCTCGATTCGCGGACATGGAGTCCCACATCCCGCCCGACTGGCAAGCGACGGTCCCTCGGCGGTAGACCCTGGACCCGGTGAGCGAGGATGCACGCGTCGCGGCGCCGGCAGGCGCGGGTTCCGACCCGCCCCACGCGCTGGAAGCGCGCGACGTCCTCCACGCGTGGGAAGCGCGGCGCGAGGGCCTCTCCGAGCACGAAGCGCGCGCGCGCCTGGCGGTCCACGGAGCCAACCGGCTTCACGAGGCGCGTGCGCGCAGCGCCCTCGCGATCCTCGTCGACCAGTTCCGCAGCCTGCTGGTGGCGCTGCTGGCCGTCGCGGCCGGGCTCTCGCTGGCCTTCGGTCGCGCGCCCGAGGCGATCGCGATCGGCGCCGTGCTGCTGCTCAACGCGGCCGTCGGCTTCGCCAGCGAGCTGCGCGCCGTGCGCTCGATGGAGGCGCTGCGGCGGCTCGGCCACGTGCACACGCGCGTGCGCCGCGATGGGCGCGTGCGCGTGCTCGACGCCGTGGAGCTCGTGCCGGGCGACCTCGTCGTGCTCGAAGGCGGCGACGTCGTGACAGCGGACGTGCGGCTCGTCGAGGCCTCGAAGCTCCAGGCCGACGAGTCGCTGCTCACCGGCGAGTCCGCTCCGGTCGGCAAGGCGACGGCGCCGCTCGCCGCCGACACCGCGCTGGCGGAGCGCCGCAACATGCTCTTCAAGGGCACGTCGGTCACGCGCGGCGCGGGCGAGGGCGTCGTCGTCGGCACCGGCATGGCGACGGAGCTCGGCCGCATCACCCGGCTCGTCGAGGAGGCGAAGGCGGAGCTCACGCCGCTCGAGAAGCGGCTCGACCGGCTCGGCCAGCGGCTCGTCTGGCTCACCCTGATCGTGGCCGCCGCCATCGTCGCGAGCGGAATCGCGACCGGACGCGACTGGCTCCTCACCGTCCAGACGGGGATCGCGCTCGCAGTCGCCACGGTGCCGGAAGGCCTGCCGATCATCGCCACCCTCGCGCTCGCGCGCGGCATGCACCGCATGGCACGGCGCAACGCGCTCGTCAACCGGCTCTCCGCGGTGGAGACGCTCGGCGCCACCGGGGTCATCTTCACCGACAAGACCGGGACCTTGACCGAGAACCGCATGACCGTGGTGGATCTCGAGCTCTCGGACGCCGCGCTG
>DASUFZ010000269.1:0-4497 GCA_036274295.1 Myxococcota bacterium | reverse complement strand
CACTTCTCGATCCAGCGCGATCACATCCACATGGTCGTCGAGGCAGACGACGAGCGCGCGCTCGGACGCGGCATGAAGTCAGTCGGCGCTCGCATCGCGCGCGCGGTGAATCGGGTCTTCAAGAGAGCTGGGGCCGCGCTTCTCGGCCGCTATCACGTCCGCGCGCTGCGCACGCCGCGCGAAGTGCGGAACGCGCTGGCCTATGTACTCCTCAACGCTCGCAAGCACTGGAAGCAGCGAACGGGAACTGCGCCGCCGGTGCAGCTCGACGAAGCGTCGTCAGGCGCGTGGTTCGACGGCTGGAGCCGTGGGCTTCAGCCGCTCTCGTCTCGCGAGCCACCGCCGGTGGCCGCACCGCACACTTGGCTCCTGTGCGTCGGCTGGCGCCGCCATGGGCTGATAGACGCCGCAGAGATCCCGGGTCGATGAAGCCGTTCCCGCAGGAGTGCGAGTTCGTCGGCGCAGGCGGACGCCTGAGTCCTACCCCCGGATCTCCCACCGCATCGGCGCGCGCTTGATGCCGCCGACGAAGCTGGAGCGCGCGCGCTCGACGGGTCCGGCGAGCTCGGCGTGGACGAGGCGCTCGCGGAGCTGCGCGAAGGCGGTGCGCAGCTCGAGGCGCGCCAGGTGCGCGCCGAGGCAGACGTGCTCGCCGACGCCGAAGCCGATGTGGCGGTTCGGGATGCGGTCGATGCGGAAGGTGTCCGGATCCTCGAACACCTCCTCGTCGCGGTTCGCCGACGCATAGAAGAGACACGCGCTCTGGCCCGCGCGGATCGTCTTCCCGCGCAGCTCGGCGTCGCGCTCGGCGGTGCGGCAGAACTGGATCACCGGCGTGATCCAGCGCACGACCTCCTCGACGGCGGGATCGAGCAGCGCGGCGTTCTGCTGGAGCTTGCGCCATTCGCCGGGGTTCTCGAGGAAGGTGAGGAGGCCGCCGGTCATGGCGTTGCGCGTCGTCTCGTTGCCCGCGACGACGAGCAGCAGGTAGTAGGAGAGGAGCTCCACCGGGTTGAGCGGGCTTCCCTCGACGTGGCCGTTGGCTACGACGCTGACGATGTCCTCGCGCGGCTTCGCGCGGCGGTCGCGCGACATCGCGTCGAAGTACTGGAACAGCTCGATGCGCGCGCCCTCGACAGTCTTCTCGATCGAGCCCTCGCGCTGGAACTCCGGATCCTCCGGCGCGATCACCTCGTTGGTCCAGCGGAAGAGCAGGGCGCGGTCCGAGGCGGGCACGCCGAGCATCTCCGCGATGACCGAGATCGTGATCGGCGCCGAGATGTCGCGCACGAAGTCGCCGCGGTCGCGCGCTGCGGCTGCGTCGAGCACCTCGCGCGTGATGCGCTGCACCTTCTCCTCGAGCGCGCGCACCGCGCGCGGCGTGAACTGCTTGCTCGAGACGTTGCGGTACCGACCGTGGTCGGGCGGATCCATGTTGAGCAGGTGGCGGCTCTCGTTCTCCGGCGGCGGCGGGGCGTTCTTGTTGAACACCGCGAGGCGCGGCGCGTTGAGGAAGAGCCGCGGCTGCGTGGAGAGCCAGGTGATGTCGGCATGCTTCACGATCGCCCAGAAGGGCTCGTAGTCCGGGTGCTCGATCCAGCGCATGGGATCGTGCCGGCGCAGCCAGGCCCATTCGCGGAAGGGGTAGCCGTTCTCCTCGTAGTGCCCGGACGAGATGACGTCGAGGCGGGCGGGGTCGATCTGCGACGCAGCGATGGATGCGGATGCGCTCATGCGGCTCCCCTCGATGGGATCGCGAGACGGTACGCGAGCCGCGGCAGAGCGGCGAGTTTCCTACGCTGTGCCTCGGACCGCGTTCGTTCGGGGGTGAAGTCGAGATGCGACGACGTGGAGGCGCGCGCGCCGCGCTGCTGCTCGCAGCGACGTGGCTCCTCGTGACCGCGAGTCGGGCCGACGAGACACCCGGGGCGTCCAGCCTGGATGCGCTCCTCCCTCTGCCCGCGCCCGCGCCGGCGGAGATCGCGCCGCCGCCGACGCTCTCCGCCGTCGAGCCGCAGGCGATGGCCGCGCTGAAGCGCATGCTCGACGCGCTCGTCTACGCGCAGGCCCTACACGTCCGCGTGGAGTCGGAGTACGACGCCGTGCGCGAGAGCGGCGAGACGCTCTCCTTCTCGCGCGCATCCGAGATCACGTTGCGCCGTCCCGACCGGCTGCGCATCGAGTCGAGCGAGGGCGCGGGGGCGCAGCGCGTGCTCGGCTACGACGGCCGCTACCTCACCTTGTACGACGCGCGCGAGAACCTCTTCGCCGCGGTCGAGCGCGAGTCCGATCTCGACGGCGTGCTGGCGTTCGTGCGCGACGACGTGGGGATGGATCTCCCGGTGGCTCCGCTCTTCTCGAGCGGGATCCGCAGCCTGCTGCTGGAGGGCGTGACGAGCGCCGCCTGGATCGGCCGCGAGACGTTCGACGGCGCGCCGCACGATCACGTCGCCCTGCGCTACGGCGACGTCGGCCTCCAGCTCTGGATCGCCGGCGAGGGCGATCCGCTGCCTCGCCGCCTCACCCTCACTTTCGAGGGCGCGCGCGGGCGGCCACAGCTGCACGCCGACTTCCGCGAGTGGGACCTCGCACCGAAGGTCACGGAGTGGGTCTTCGCATTCGATCCGCCGGACGGCGTGCGCGCCGTCCCCTTCGTCTTGGCGAAGAACGGCCACGAGCCGCCGCGCAGCGAGCCCGAACGGGGGCCCGCCGCCGGCGGCCTCGTCTCGCTCGAGCGCGCGAAGCGCGCGCAGCAGACCGCGGCGGCGGTGGCTGCCGCGCGCGACACGGCAGAGCGTCTGGAGCGAGCGGCCGGCCGGCCCCAGAGCGGGCGCGCCGTGCGGCGCGGCTCGACCCCGCCGGCACCGAACCCCGAGTCACCGGACGCAGACCCCGTCGCCGTCCCCGAGACGAACGCGATCGATCGGCCGCTCGGCACGGTGCTCAGCGCGGGGGAGCTCGAACGCCTGAGCCAGCAGGCGGGCTGCGCGCGCGCGCAGACCGAGTACGCGGGAGCGCGCTACTCGCGCTGCGGCGGCACCTGGTACGTCGAGGCCCTGGCCGGCGGCGAGCTCCGCTACGTCGCGGTCGAAGCGCCTCCGGGCGCCCCCACGAACTGAGCGAACGCGGTCGCATGGTGCCTGGGGATGCGGACGGGCTTGCGCGCCGGTGGGCCAGTTAGTAAACACTCACTCACTTCGCGCCCGCCTTTCGTCGATACCCCACCCATGGCCGAGCTTCCTCCTATCTCCTCTTCCTCCTCTGACGTCACCCACCGCCCCGCGGGGGAAGAGCGTCGACGCCAGATCATCGACGAGGCCATCCGCTGCTTCGCGGCGAAGGGCTTCCGCGGCACCACCATCCGCGAGCTCGCCGGCCGCGTCGGCCTCACCGAGGCCGCGCTCTACCGCTACTTCCCCAGCAAGGAGGCGCTCTACCAGGCGATCATCGACGAGAAGATCGCCGCGCCCGATCCGGTCGCCGCGCTCGAAGAGGCCGCGCGCTCGGGCGACGACCGCGCAGTCTTCGGCGGGCTCGCGCGCAGCTTCCTGGCGAGCGTCGACGCCGACCCGTCCTTCCTGCGCATCCTGCTCTACACGGGCCTCGAGGATCACGAGCTCTCCGCGCCCTTCTTCGAGCGGCGCATCCGGCGCCTGCGCGAGTTCGTCGCGAGCTACATCGAACGG
The DNA here is from genome assembly GCA_036274295.1 of Myxococcota bacterium. Lineage (GTDB taxonomy): Bacteria > Myxococcota_A > UBA9160 > UBA9160 > SMWR01 > DASUFZ01. The sequence goes on along the minus strand of DASUFZ010000269.1, from coordinate 811 downwards.
CGTAGCCGCGAGGGCGCCTTCCACGCGCTCGACCCGACGCTCGCCGCGCGCGCGTTCCTCGGCATGATCGTCGACTACCTGATCGTCCGGCAGGTCTTCCAGCAGCGCGACGTCTACCGCGCCGGCCCCGAGGAGGTCGCGGAGACGTTCGTCTCGATCTTCCTGGACGGCATGCGCCGCGACGAGGAGGTGCGCCGTGGCTGAGCGCGAGCGTCTGAGCTTCCGCGGCCGCGCCGTGCGCGTCGGCCTGCTCGTCGTCGTGCTCGCCGGCGTCATCGGCTTCGGCGCGCACTGGTACCAGGAGATCCGCCACCGCGAGCGCACCGACGACGCCTTCATCGAGGCGAGCCTCGCGCTGATCTCCGCCCGCGTCGGCGGGACGGTGATCGAGGTCTCCGTCGACGAGAACCAGCAGGTGCGCGAGGGCGACGTGCTCGTGCGCCTCGACCCGACCGACTACGAGGTGAGCCTCGCGCGCGCGCGCGCCAACCTCGAGGAGGCGCGCAACCGTCTCGCCGCCGCGCGCGCAGACGCGGAGGCGGCCGAGGCCGAGCGGCGCGCAGCGGGCATCGAGCACGAGCGCGCCAAGAGCGAGGCGAAGCGCGTCCAGGGGCTGAAGGAGCGCGGCGCCACCAGCGAGCAGCTGGTCGAGAACGCGAACGCCACGCGCGATGCCGCCGAGGCGCGCATCCGGGCGCTCGAGCAGCGCGTGCTCGCGGAGCGCGCCGTGCTCGGGAACGAGGCGCCGCTGCGCCAGGCGGAGGCGGCCCTGAAGGAGGCGGAGCTCGCGCTCTCCTACACCGTCATCACG
>DASUFZ010000268.1:0-27338 GCA_036274295.1 Myxococcota bacterium | reverse complement strand
CTCGGCGAGGAAGGCGGCGAGCTCCGGCGTCACCCGGTCCTCGAAGCCCCCGCGCTGCTCGAGCCGCGCGTAGGCGGCGCGCGAGCCCTTGCGCGTCTGGATGGCCTTCACGCTCTCCGTGAAGGCGACGTCGCTGTTCGGAGTCTTCTCGGCCATGCGAGGAGTCTCGCGGGCGTCGCGCGTGGCGAACAGCCGGGCCGCGCGCGAAACACTCTTGCGCGCGGCGCAATAATCCGGCGCAGAGGAGACCCCGTGGATCAGCTCGACTCGATGCGCACCTTCGCGGCCATCGCGCAGGCCGGCAGCTTCTCGGCGGCCGCGCGCGCGCTCGGCGCGCCGGTCGCGAGCGTCAGCCGCAAGCTCGCTGCGCTGGAGGCGCACGTCGGCGCGCGGCTCGTCTCGCGCACGACGCGGCGCACGGCGTTGACCGAGGTCGGACGCCGCTATCTCGAGACCTGCCAGCGCGTCCTCGCGCAGATCGACGACGCCGATCGCAGCGCCGCGTCGGACGCGCGCGAGCCGCAGGGCCTGCTGACCGTCACTGCGCCCGTGGCATTCGGGCGTCTCCACGTCGTGCCGGTCGTGAGCGAGTTCCTGCGCACGCATCCGCGGGTCGACGTGCGCCTCTCGCTCGCCGACCGGAATCTCGAGTGGGTCGACGAGGGGCTCGACGTGGCCGTGCGGATCGGCGCGTTGCCGGACTCGGCGCTCGTGGCTGCGAAGGTCGGCGCAGTGCGGCGAATCGCCTGCGCGAGCCCGGACTACCTGCGCCGGCGCGGCACACCCGCAGAGCCCGAGGACCTCGCCGCGCACGACTGCGTGTCGTTCGAGCCGCTCTCGTCGTCGACGCGCTGGTCCTTCCCGTCGCGACGCGGCACGCGCGCCGTGCCGATCCGCTCGCGCCTCACCGTCACGATGGCGGACGCCGCGGTCGACGCGGCCGCGTCCGGGCTCGGCGTCACCCGCGTGCTCTCCTACCAGGCCGCCGACGCGATCGCCGCGGGCCGACTCACGCGCATCCTCGAGCGCTTCGAGCCGCCCGCGCTGCCGGTCTCGGTGCTGCACGCCGAGGGCCGCGCGCCGCGTCCGAAGGTGCGCGCCTTCGTCGCGCTGGCGACGGCGCGCCTGCGCGCGGCGCTGCGCTGAGCGTCGCGCATCCGCACTACATCGGCGTCGGCTTGACGAGCCCCACGACGTTGCCGTCCGGATCCGAGAAGAGTGCGATCTGCGGTCCGCCCGGCACCTCGTGCGGCGGGAACACCGTCTTGCCGCCGAGGCGCTTGACCTTCTCCAGGGTCGCGGCGAGATCGTCGGAGGAGACGTAGAACGTCACCAGCGGCTGACCCATCGACTGGCAGACGCCGCCGCCGATGCCGGGCGTCTCGGCCGAGACGATGCCGTACTGCATCGGGTTGTTCGCGGCGAGGGACATCCCGCCGCAGAGGACCCGTCGGTTCTCGGCGCTTCGGACGGCGCCTAGCGAGGCAAACGGAAGCGCGTGCGCGCCGCGAGCGCGCGCTCGCGCACCGGGCAGCCCTCGAGGTGGTCGTTCACGAGCCCCATGGCCTGCATCATCGCGTACATCGTGGTGGGCCCGACGAAGCTGAAGCCGCGCTGGCGCAGATCCTTCGAGAGCGCGCGCGACGCGGCGCTCTCGGTCAGCTTGCCGAGCGCCGGCCAGGTGATGCGCTTCGGCCGCTCCTTCGCGTCGGGCTCGAAGGTCCAGAGATACGCGGCCAGCGATCCCCGCTCCTCGATCAGCTCGAGCGTGCGCTTCGCGTTGTTCACGGCCGACTCGAGCTTCTGGCGATGGCGGATGATCCCCGGGTCGCGCAGCAGCCGTGCGACGTCGCGCCCATTCATGCGCGCCACGCGCTCGGGCTCGAAGCCGTGGAACGCGCTGCGGAAGGCCTCGCGCTTGCGCAGCACCGTGATCCACGAGAGGCCCGCCTGGAAGCCCTCCAGGCAGATCTTCTCGAACAGGCGCACGTCGTCGCGGACGGGATGTCCCCACTCGCGGTCGTGGTAGGACTCGTAGAGCGGGTCGCCGGCGCACCAGAAGCAGCGGACGGCGCCGTCGCTGCCCGCAGCGAGACCATCGCGCGCCGCCTTCTCCTTCCGCATCGGGCGCCGACGGTAGCGCCGCATGTCTCTCGGGCACCCTCCCGCTCGTCATCGGAGTGGGCGCGAGCTCCAACCCAGAAAGGAAACCGACATGACGACCCGCATCTCCCGCAAGCTCTTCGTGAACCTGCCCGTGCGCGAGCTGGAGCGCTCCGTGGCGTTCTTCACGAAGCTCGGCTTCCGCTTCGACCCACGGTTCACGGACGAGCACGCCACCTGCATGATCGTCTCCGACGAGGCCTACGTGATGCTCCTCGAGCAGAGCCGCTTCCGCGATTTCACCAGGCATCAGATCTGCGACACGCGGACGCACACCGAGGGCCTCTTCGCGCTGAGCTGCACGAGCCGCGCCGAGGTGGACCAGCTGGTGAAGATCGCGTTCGAGGCCGGCGGCACCCCCGCGATGGACGTGCAGGACCACGGCTTCATGTACGGCCAGAGCTTCTACGACCTCGACGGCCATCACTGGGAGGTCTTCTGGATGGACCCGGCGGCGCTCGCGTAGACTGGAGTGGTGTCGCCCATCCTCCAGCTGGCGCCGTCCTCGCCCGCGCTGCGGCCCTTCGTCGAGTCGCTCTGGTACTTCACGGGCGACATGCCGCACGCGCGCGAGCGCATCCTGCCGACCGGCACGATGCAGCTCCTCGTGAACCTGCACGAAGACGAGCTCCGCACCTACGGCGGCAAGGACTTCGAGGAGGTCCGGTGGATGCGCGGCGCGGCGATCTGCGGCGCGTACGCGCGGCCCTTCGGCATCGACACCGACGAGCAGAGGTGGGTCGCCGGCGTCGCCTTCCGCCCGGGCGGCGGCGCGCCCTTCTTCGCCCCGCCCTGCGACGCGCTGCGCGAGGATCACATCGAGCTCGAGCGGCTCTGGGGGCTCGAAGGCGCGCTGCTGCGCGAGCGCCTGCTCGAAGCGCCCGATCCCGCCGCCGCGCTGCGCGTCCTGGAGACCGTGCTGCTCCAGCAGATCGCGCACCCGCTCGAGGTGGACAAGCCGGTCGACTTCGCGCTCGGCGCGCTCGAGCGCGGCGCGCCGGTCGGCCACGTCACCGACCGCCTCGGCATGACGCCGAAGCGTTTCATCCGCCGCTTCAGTGGGATCGTGGGCATTGCGCCGAAACGCTATGCGCGCGTGCGCCGTTTCGGCCGCGTGCTCGAAGCCTGGGAGCACGGCCGGAGGGTCGACTGGAGCGCGGTGGCGGCGTCGTGCGGCTACTTCGACCAGGCGCACCTGATCCACGACTTCCAGGAGTTCTCGGGCATGAACCCGACGAGCTACCGGCCGCGCGCCGTCGGCGACCGCAACCACGCGCTGATCGGCTGACTCCGCTCCGGCCGCAGCCGGCTACTTGCTGCCCTGTTGGCCCGGCTGGCCTCCGGACGCGCCCGGTTGTCCCATGCTGCCGGTGCCGCTCATGCCGTGGCGCTCCTTGAAGCGCTCGCGCGCCTGCTGCTTGATCTGATCACACTTCTCGGGATCGGCCTCGCACTTCTTCTTGATCTCGGCGCGGCGCTCCTTCATCGCGGCGCGCTGCTCCTCGCACTTCTCGGGATTCTCCTTGCAGAACTGCTGGCGCTCCGCGCGCTTCTGCTGCCACTCCTCGCACTTCTCGGGGTTCTCCTTGCAGAAGGCGTCGCGCTTCTCTTTGAACTTCTCGCACTTCTCCGGATTGTCCTTGCAGAACTGGGCGTCGCCGACACCGGCGCCCTTCGAGGGCACCGTGTCGTCTGCCAGCACCATGCCGGCGCCGAACCAGAGGCCCGAGACTGCGGTGAGCGCGAGAAATGTCCTGTAGATACGCATGGGCGGATCTCCCTTCCTGATGGAACCCGGCACCCGACCGTAGGTTGCGCGGGAAATTTTCTCCAACCCTTCGTCCGGGCGGCGGCGCAACATCGTCCCGTCATGCTCCAGAGCCTGCTGGCCAGCAACGAGTGGAAGTTCGCGCGCGCGCTCCCCCGGGCGGATCGCGGGCTGGCGATCGCGTGGTGGAGCGTGCTCGTGCTGCGGGGGCTCCTGCCCGCAGGCTTCGCGGTGGCCATGGGGCAGCTCGTCGGCGCGGTGCAGCGCGGCGAGCCGCTCGTCGCTCCGCTCACCGGGATGGGCGTCGTCTTCGTCCTCCTCCAGGTGCTCGCGCCGATCCACCAGGCGCTCGGCCAGAACCTCGGCAGCCGCACCGCAGCCTGGCTCTACGACCAGCTCGCCATCGCCTCCGTGCGCCCGCCGGGCATGGGCCACCTCGAGAATCCGGAGCTGGCGAACGATCTCGGCATGGCGCGCGACTTCGACCTCGGCATCACCGGCCCGCCCATGAGCATCTCGATGGACTTCATCGCCGGCGGGCTCGTCGAGGCGGTCGGCGGACTCGCGTCGGCCGCCGTGCTCGCCTTCTACGCCTGGTGGGCGCCGCTCGTCCTCGGCGGCGCCTGGCTCGCGACGCAGTGGTGGCTGCGCGAGGCCGGCGTGTGGTTCGATCGCGAGACGCCCGAAGTGCGCGAGGCGCAGCGCCACGCCGACTACGCGTACCGGCTCGCCGTCGACCCGCCCGCCGCCAAGGAGCTGCGCCTGTTCGGTCTCGCGAGCTGGACGGTCGAGCGCTTCCGCGCGACACGGCGCCGGCTCTTCGAGCTGCGCTGGCATGCGACACGCCTGCGTGAACGCCCGCTCGTGTGGAGCCTCTGCGCGGTGCTCGCCGCGAATCTCGTCGTGTTCGCCTCGCTCGGACTGGCGGCCGCGGACGGGCGCCTCGGCCTCGCCCACCTCGTCACCTTCGCGAGCGCGGCGGTCGGCGTCAGCATGCTCGCCTTCGGCGGACTCTCGTGGGCGCTCGACGGCGCGGCCGCGCCCGTCGCGGCGGTGCTGCGCCTCCAGGGCGCGATGGCGCCGGCCGGCGCGCTCACGCAGGGCACGCGGAAGGCTTCCGGCATGCCGGCGCGCGAGCTGCGCTTCCGCAACGTGACCTTCGCCTATCCCGCGACGGGCGAGCCGGTGCTCCAGGGCTTCGACCTCACCATCCCGGCGGGCTCGTCGCTCGCGATCGTCGGCCAGAACGGCGCCGGCAAGACCACGCTCGCCAAGCTCCTGTGTCGCCTCTACGACCCGCAGGAGGGCGCCATCGAGGTGGACGGCGTCGATCTGCGCGCGCTCGATCTCGACGCCTGGCGCGCGCGACTCGCCGCGGTGTTCCAGGACTTCATCCGCTTCGAGATGCCGCTGCGCGACAACGTCGCGCCGGGCGGCGCGCCCGACGCCGCGATCCGCAGCGCGCTCGAGGCCGCCGGGGCGGCGCAGCTCGCCGATCTCGACCAGGTGCTCGCGCGCGGCTACGCGGGCGGCACCGATCTCTCGGGCGGGCAGTGGCAGCGCGTCGCGCTCGCGCGCGCGCTCTGCGCCGTCGCGCAGGGCGCAGGCCTCGTGCTGCTCGACGAGCCGACCGCGCAGCTCGACGTGCGCGGCGAGGCCGAGATCTTCGACCGCATCCTCGCGGCCACGCGCCACGCCACCACCATCCTCGTCTCGCACCGCTTCTCGACGGTCCGCCACGCCGACCGCATCTGCGTGCTCGAGCAGGGCCGCGTCGTCGAGCTCGGCAGTCACGACGAGCTGATGGCGCAGGGCGGCCGCTACCGCACGATGTTCGAGCTGCAGGCGTCGCGTTTCGGCGACGAGACCGAGGAGGGCACGGCGCTCGATGTCCTCGAATGACGATCTCCCGCCGGCGCTCCCCGCGATGTGGCGCGCGCTCGTGCGCGGCTACCGCGCGGAGCCGTGGCTGCTCAGCGTCTCCTTCGGCCTCTCGCTGCTGGCCGCGCTGCCCGACGCCCTGATCGCGCTCTGGCTGAAGCTGCTGGCCGACGGCGTGCAGCACGCGCGCCGCGATCTCGTCCTCGGCGCGGCGCTCGGCCTCGGCATCTCGGCGGTGGCGACCTGGTTCCTGCGCCTGGTGTCCGACCGCACGCAGCGCCACTTCCGCGACCGCCTGACGATCGCGCTGGAATCGCACGTGGCGGAGCTCCAGGCGTCCGTCGCGAGCATCGAGCACCACGAGCGCCCCGAGTACCTCGATCGCCTGGCGGTGCTGCGGAACCAGGTCTTCGTGCTCGATCACATGTACATGTCGCTCTTCACGACCTGCGGCTGGGTGCTGCGCCTCGGCGTGACCCTCGCGCTGCTCGTCTCGATCCACCCGGCGCTGGCGCTGCTCGCGGCCTTCGCCCTGCCGACGGTGCTGACCTCCACATGGCGACCGGGCGTCGAGCGCGCGGCCGAGGAGCGCGGCGCGCCGGCCCAGCGGCTCGCGCGCCATCTCTTCGACACGGCGACGACGGCGCCGCCCGGCAAGGAGGTGCGCGTGACGCGCATCGGCAACGCGCTGGTGGCGCGCCGCCGCGCGGCCTGGGAGCGCTGGTACGGCCCGGTGGCGTCGGCGCGGAGCCGGAGCGCGCTGTGGCACGCGTGCGGCTGGGCGCTCTTCGGCGCGGCCTACGTGGGCGCCGTGGTCTTCGTCGCGTCGGTGCTGCGCGCGTCCGCCGGCAACGTCCTGCTCGTGCTGGCCGCCGGCTCGCGCCTCTCGGCCTACATCGGCGCGACGGTCGGCGAGATCGGCTTCCTGCGCGGCATCTGGCTCGACGGCTCGCGGCGCCTCGCCTGGCTCGAGGACTACGCGGCCGCGCAGCTCGATGGCGCCGACGCGGCGGTGCCTGCGCGCCTCGCGAGAGGCATCCGCTTCGAGCACGTCTCCTTCGCCTATCCGGGCTCGGCGCGGATGGCGCTCGAGGACGTGAGCCTCGAGCTCGCGCCGGGCTCCGTCGTCGCGCTCGTCGGCGAGAACGGCGCGGGCAAGAGCACGCTCGTGAAGCTGCTGTGCCGCATGTACCCGCCGACGCGCGGGCGCATCCTGGTGGACGGCGTCCCGCTCGCGTCGCTCGCGCCGGCCGGCTGGCGCGAGCGTCTGGCCGGCGCCTTCCAGGACTTCTTCCGCTTCGAGCTGCGAGCGCGACACAGCGTCGGCGTCGGCGACGTGCCGCGCATCGAGGACGTCCCCGCCGTCACGCGCGCCGTCGGTCGCGCGGGCGCGGACGATCTGGTCGCGCAGCTCACGTCCGGCCTCGAGACGCAGCTCGGTCCGACCTGGCCTGCCGGCGTCGACCTCTCCTTCGGCCAGTGGCAGAAGCTCGCGCTCGCGCGCGGCTTCATGCGCGAGGCGCCGCTCGTGCTCGTGCTCGACGAGCCGACCGCGGCGCTCGATGCCGAGACCGAGCACGCGCTCTTCGAGCGCTATGCGGCCGCCGTGCGGGGGGACCAGATCACCCTGCTCGTCTCGCACCGCTTCAGCACGGTGCGCATGGCCGACGTGATCGTCGTGCTCGACGGCTCGCGGGTGGTCGAGACCGGCACCCACGAGGACCTGATGGCGCGCGGCGGCCCGTACGCGGAGCTCTACGGGATCCAGGCGGCCGCCTACCGCTGAAGCGCGCGCCTCCTGCCATTCATTGGCAGCAGCGCCCCGACCGGGGCCGTCCTGCTGACAGAAAGCTGGCAGCGGACCTGCGCCAGACTTCCGCCCGCGGTTGGGGCACTCACCTTCCCCCAAGAGCTCGTAAGAAAAGAGATTTCGAAGGAGGTCCCGGGATGCGGAAGCCCTTGATCTGGTTCGAGGTGGCGGGGCAGCATAGTGACAACTTGAAGGACTTCTACGCGGAGGTCCTGGGTTGGCAGTCGGACGTGAAACGAACCCCGCCGGACCGCGTCGCGGGCGCGGCTGCGCCTCGCCGCGGCTTCTTCCGCCGCAGCGCGCAGGTGCCGAGCGCGCCGCCCTGGTGGGTGACCTTCTACACCGAGGTTTCCGACCTCGACTCGGCCATTCGCGCGGCGCGCGCACACGGGAGCCGCGTGCTGGTGCCGCCGACCCGACACGGCGACACCTCCTTCGCGGTCGTCTCGGATCCCGAGGGCCATCCCGTCGGGCTCTGCTCGTGAACGGAGCGACGCATGCGCCGCGCTGACCGACTCTTCCGCCTGGTGCAGCTCCTGCGCGCGCGCCGCTTCGCGACGGGCGAGCAGATCGCCGACGAGCTCGGCGTCTCGAAGCGCACCATCTACCGCGACGTCGCGGATCTCCAGGGCTCGGGCGTGCCGATCCGCGGCGAGGCCGGCGTCGGCTACCGGCTGGAGCGCGGCTACGAGCTGGCGCCGCTCATCTTCACGAGCGACGAGCTCGCCGGGCTCGTGCTCGGCGCGCGCATCGTGGCATCGTGGGGCGACCCCGATCTCGCCACCGCCGTCGCGAGCGCGATGACGAAGGTCGAGGCCGTGCTGCCGGAAGGCCTGCGCCGCGTCGTGCTCGAGACGCCGCTCTTCGCGCCGGGCCGCCCGTGGGCGTCGGCGATGGCGGGCGAGGTGGCGCTCTTGCGGCGCGCCATCAGCGAGCGCCGGCTCGTGCACTTCAAGTACGGCCGCGAGGACGGCGAGGCGAGCGAGCGCGACGCGCGTCCGCTCGGCCTCTACTTCTGGGGCCGCAAGTGGACCCTTGCGGCGTGGTGCGAGCTGCGGAACGACTACCGCAGCTTCCGCCCCGATCGCATGAAGGAGCTGGAGCTGCTCGACAAGAGCTTCGATCCCGACACCGACGGCATCTCGCTGGCCGGCTTCGTCGCCAAGGGCGACCCCGCCGACTGGGAGAGCTGGGAGTGGCGGCGCGAGGCGGCCGAGCCGCCCGATCTCCCGATCGACACGACGGGCTGTCAGGCCGCGGGCGGCGAGTCCTTCGTGAACGCGCGCGCACGCGCGGGACGCGAAGAGAGCCGCAGGGCGTAGGCGTCGACCTCCGGGCCCTGCGGCATGTGCGCGCGGCCCCAGACGAAGGCGCTCTCGACCAGGATGTCCGCCGCGCTGAACTCCTCGCCGACCAGATAGGGGCCGCGGCGCAGCGCGGCGCGCAGGCGCGCGCACATGGCGTCGTAGGCGCGCTTCTCGTCGGGCTCGCGCTCCGTGCGGCCGGTGATCTTCGCGACGAGCGCGGGCTCGAGCACGCCCGCGTAATAGAAGAGCCAGGTCAGGTACTCGCTGCGCGACGGATCGCCGGGCTCGGGGCCGAGCTTCGCGTCGGGAAAGCTGTCCGAGAGATGCAGGCAGATGGCGCCCGACTCGGTGACGAGCCGGTCGTCGTGGAGGAGCGCCGGCACCTTCTTGTCCGGGTGCGGGTTGCGCGGGTCGGGAGCGCCGGAGCCGTCGCCGCGGCGGATCGACACGTACTCGATCGTGTAGGGCTCGCCGATCTCCTCGAGCAGCCAGATGATGCGCGACGAGCGCGACTGCGGGGCGTGGAAGAGCGTGAGCATCGCGACTCCTTCTCGGCTCAGTGCTGGAGCTTCGCACGGCGCTCGTGCAGGAAGCGGCGCACCGCCGGATCCGGCTCCAGCCCGACCGCGCGCTCGTAGGCCTCGCGCGCAGCGGCTCCGTTCCCGCAGCGCGCGAGCAGATCGGCGCGCGCGGCCCAGTACGGCTGGTAGTCGCGCAGGCGCGCGTCGCGAGCGAGCGCGTCGAGCGCCTCGAGGCCGGCTGCCGGTCCCCGCGTCTCGGCGAGCGCGATCGCGCGGTTCAGCGCGACGACCGGCGAGCCCGTCAGCGCCAGCAGGGCGTCGTAGAGGCGCTCGATCGCGGCCCAGTCCGCGCGGCCGCTGCGGCGCCGCACCACGTGCGCCGACTGCACCGCCGCCTCGAGCTGGTAGCGCCCGATCGCGCCGATCGCGCTCGCGCGCAGCAGCAGCGCCTCCGCCTCCGCGATCGCCGCGCCGTCCCACGCGGCGGGATCCTGGTCCGCCAGCGGCACGTACTCGCCCTGCGCGTCGCGGCGCGCGTCGCGGCGCGCCTCTGCGTAGAGCATGAGGGCGAGGAGGCCGAGCGCCTCGGGCTCGTCCGGCAGCAACGAGGCGACGAGGCGGCCGAGCCAGATGCCCTCCTCCGCCAGGTTGCGTCGGCGCGCCTCGCTGCCGGCCGGGTCCGACCAGCCCTCCGAGAAGACGGCGTAGATCGCGTCGAGCACCGACTCGAGGCGCTCCGGCAGCTCCTCGCGCTCCGGCACCTCGAAGGGGATGCCGGCCTGGCGGATCTTGCTCTTCGCGCGCACGAGGCGCTGGCGCATGGCGCCCGGCGCGACGAGGAAGGCCGAGCCGACGACGGCGGCGTCGAAGCCGAGCACGGTCTGGAGCATCAGCGGCGCGCGGATGCCGCGCTCGATCGCCGGGTGCGCGCACGCGAAGAGCAGCGCCAGGCGGTCGTCCGGGATCGGTGTCGCGCTCGACGCGGCGGCGTCGACCTCGTCGGCCAGCAGCTTCAGGTGGTCGGCGCTCTCCAGCCGGGTGCGGCGGCGGCGCGATGCGTCGATCGCCTTGCGCCGCGCCACGGTCAGCAGCCACGCCTCGGGATTGGCGGGGACCCCGCTCGCCGGCCAGTCCACCAGCGCAGAGGCGAACGCGTCCGAGAGCGCGTCCTCGGCGCCGGCGACGTCGCGCGTACGCGCCGCCAGGAAGGCGACGAGCTTGCCGTAGCTGCGGCGTGCCACCGCCTCCGCGATCTCGCGGACCGAAGTGTCGTCGGCCCGAGGCACGGAGGCACCGTCTAGAGCGGCCAGACCGGCCGCACCTCGACCCGCCCGCGGGCGGCCGAGGGACAGCGCGCGGCCCAGGCGAGCGCCGCGTCGAGATCCGGCACGTCGATGATGTGATAGCCGCCGAGATGCTCCTTGGCCTCCGCGTACGGACCGTCGAGCACGTGCGTGCGGCCCTCCACGACCGACACGGTCGCCGCGGAATCGGCGCCGCGCAGGCGATGGCCGTCGACGTAGATGCCGGCCTTCTTCATCACCTCGACGTAGGCGGAGCAGAACGGCATGCGCTCGTCCATCTTCGCCACGCGCTCGGCGTCGTTCTCGTAGATCAACAGCATGTATTGCATGGTGTCCTCGCTCAAAGGTCGACGATCGTCTCGAAGCCGCCGAAGGTCATGCGCTTCGGGTCGAAGGGCATGCTGTCCGGGCCCATCATCTTCGCCATGCGCGGATCCGCCATCACCTTCGCATTCACCTTGTCGCGGTGCGCGCGCGACTTGTAGACGATCCACGAGAAGACCGTCGTCTCGCCGGGCTTCGTGCGCGCGAGGCGCGGGAAGGGCACGCCCATCTTGATCTTCAGGTCGTCGCCGACGCACTCGCGGTACTCGAGCGCGCCGTACTCCTTCCATATCTTCCCGGCCTTCGCTGCGATGCGGCGGTAGGCCTCGACGTTCTTCTTCGGCATCGGGATCACGAATCCGTCGACGTAGCGGGGCATGGTTCGCCTCCCTCCTTACCGCGATGACGCGCGGGCAGGGGCGAGAGCGACAGCCTCCGCCTCGGCCTTCTCGGTGAGCGCCGCGAGCCCCTGCTCGAACTGACCGCCCACCATGTCGTCCATGTCCACGACGAGATGGATGGCCTTGCCGAGGAAGCCGCTCGCGCCCTGCATGCGCCAGGTGACGCGGGTTCCCTGCGCCTCCGGCGTCAGGCTGAAGCGGATCTGATTGTGAGCTTCCAGCGGCGTCAACATGTCGAGCGCCATGTCGACGGAGCGGCCCGGCTCGACCGCAGTGACCGTCAGGCTGCCGGTGCCCATCTGCGGGCCCTCCCACGACGAGCGCGCGCCGACGCCCGCCTCCGGACCCTCGTAGCGGATCTTCATCTGCGGATCCATCTGCGCATACGGCGACCACGTGTCCATCGCGCGGAGATTCTGGATCTGCGCGAAGACGACGTCCGGCGGCGCCTGCACGAGCGCCGAGCGCTCGACCTCGAAGGTCGCGGGCCGCGTGGCGATCACGACCCCCGCGACCGCAACGAAGAGAGCGAGACCGAGCGCGAGCTTCTTCCACATTGGGGGCTCCTCCTCTGCTCCTCGACGTTCGAGGGCGCGCCGGAGAGACAGGTCAGTAGAGGATGGACGGCAGATATGCGCCCTGCGGCTCGCGGTACTCGCCCAGCGCCATCAGGGTCAGCGGCTGCTCGATGCGGAGCTTCTGCTCGAGGCACCAGCGCAGCAGGCGCGCATTGCGCGTCGGCACCAGGAAGCCCGGGCCCATGAAGCCGGGAGCGGCGGCGATCAGCGCCATCACGTCCTCGTCGGCGAGGCCGACCGCGTGGCCGAAGAAGCCGACGAAGGTGGCGTATCCGGTGATGCGGCCGTCGCGCACGACGACGCGGGCGTGGCGATCCGCGATGGCGTCCGCGAGCTCGCCGCTGCGGGTGTGGCCGTGCACCGCGCGGCAGACGTCGTCGCACGCGGCCTGGTCCGCAGGCGTCGCGGAGCGGACCTCGGCGCCCGGGAGCTGGCGCGCGAGCGCGGGACCCTGCACGCAGGAGAGCGGCTCGACCGGGTCGAAGCCGAGCTTCGTGTAGAGCGAGAGCGAGCGGCAGTGGAAGGCCGCCTGCACGAGCCGGATGCCGGCGAAGCGCGCGCCGCGCTGCATCACGTGCTGCATGAGCCGGCGCCCGATCCCCGCGTTCTGGAGCGTCGGATCCACCGTGATGGGACCGACGCCCGCGATCTCGCTGCGCTCGTCGAGCCCGTTGCTGCCGACGACGCGGCCGTCCTGCTCGGCGACGACGACGTGGACGCCCTTGCGCCGGATCATGCCGGTCAGCACGGCGACGCCGACTTCGGGGCTCGGGATGTCCGGCGGAAAGCCGTGCGCTTCGTTGATGGCGCGGAACGCCTCGTAGCAGATCGTCCCGGCGCGCTCGGCGTCGCCCTGCTCGGCCTCGCGCAATTCGATCGACATGCGGCTCCTTCCTCGCGGCGCGCAGTGGCCCCAACGCCGCCGCATCGCGAGGGATAGCCTACGAGCGGAGGAAGATGCGATGCCGAAGCGCGAGACGGTCGAGGCCTTCGTCGCGATGGTGGAGTCGAACCAGCACGACCTCGCCATCGAGAAGTTCTACGCCGAGGACGCCAGCATGCAGGAGAACGACGGGCCGGCGCGGAGCGGGCGCGATCTGCTCGTCGCGCACGAGCGCAAGGTGCTCGCCGCCGCGAAGGAGGTGCGCAGCCAGTGCGTGCGGCCGGTGCTGATCGACGGCGACACCGTCGTGATCCACTGGATCTTCGACTTCGTGTTCGCGGGCGGGAAGACGCTCCACGTCGACGAGCTGGCGCACCAGACCTGGCGCGGCGACGAGATCTGGAAGGAGCGCTTCTTCTACGATCCGGCGCCGCCGCGTTCCTGAGCGCCCCGACGGCGCTCGCGCTGGAGCAGGTGGCGCGCGACGCCCGCGCAGACGAGATCCAGATAGGGCGAGGGCTCCAGGGCGGGCTCGAGCGGGACCGAGCTCGCGAAGTCGAAGGTCGCGTGGGTGAAGTACGCGAAGTCCCCGTGAATGGAGCGGATGCGCTCCAGGAGCTTCTGCACCGCGCGCACGCCGCGCAGCTGGCCCCGCCAGGTGAGCCACAGCGACGCGGCGCGCGCCGGCAGCTCGTGGCGCAGCGCGTGCGCGGCGCGGAAGAGCGGGCCGGGGCTGCCGACGAAATCGACGCGCGCGCGGCCGCCCACGGGGTTGCGCGTGAAGTGCGAGACGATGCGCTCGCGGCACAGACGAATGGGGAGCGCGCCGTCGAGTCCCGCCACCGCGTGCTCGATCCGCAGCGCGCCGCGCACGGGCGGCGCGAAGGCCGCCTGCACGATGCGCTCGGCCACGGCGTCGCAGGGCACGACGTCGAGGCGCGCGTCGGGATCCCCCGCGACGACGCGGAGCCGTCCCGCGCCGATCAGCGCGACGAAGCCCGCGAAGGCCGCCGCGCTGTCGATCCAGCCGGGCTGCGGATGCGTGCGGCAGGCCGAGACGATGCTCGGGCGCACGAGCGTCACCGGGAGATCGCCGGCGCGGCGCGCAACGAGGTGCTCGGCCAGGCACTTCGTCAAGGTGTAGGTGTTCGGATGGCCGGTCTCGGCGAGGAGCGCGCGCTCCTCCTCTTCGCTCCACGCCTTCGCGCGCAGCGACGCGAAGAGCGCATCGGCGTCCTGCGCGAGCGGCGCCAGCACCTCCTCGATGCGCGGGATGTCGCCGTCGTACGGAGCAGGGTGCGGCGTGACGTAGGCCGTCGAGACGCCGACGTACGACTCGACCCGCGCGCACGAACGCGAGAGCTCGAGCGCATGCAGGGCGCCCTGCGTGTTCACCGCGAGCGCCTCGGCGAGCGGCAGGGTGAACTCGACCGACGCCGCGCAGTGGACGACGTGCGTCGCCTCCGCCTGCACGCGCGCGCGCACCTCGGGCGCCAGCCCGAGGCCCGGGCGGGTGACGTCGCCGGCCACGGCCTCGACCCGCTTCTCCCAGCCGGGCGCGTGCGCGGCGAAGCACGGCGACGAGACGACGTCGGCGCGGAAGCGCGCGTCGGCGTGCTCGGGGTCCTGCGCGCGCACGAGCGCCAGCACGCGCTCGATGCCGAGCTCCTCGCGCCGGCGCAGCAGCGCCTCGAGCACCACCTTGCCGACGAAGCCGGTGGCGCCCGTCAGCAGCACCACGCGCCGCGGCGCGCTCATCCGTTGCCGGCTCCGAAGAGATCGTCGGGGTCGACCGAGCGCGCGAGCCGCGAGCGCCAGGCGAGCGCCGCGGGCGAGAACACGCGCGGCAGGAACTCGCTGCGCAGCTTGCCGACGCCGTGGTGGTGCGAGAGCGAGCCGCCCGAGCGCAGGATCTCGTCGCGTGCGGCGCGCTCGAGCTCGGCGAACACCTCGGACGGATGCTCGACGCCCTTGTAGTGGAAGGCGAAGTAGAAGTAGAGGCAGACGCCCGCGCCGTAGAGCTGCGTCACGCGCACGCTGATGAAGGGCTTGCCGGGAAGCCCGCGCTTCTCGTGCTCCTGCCACAGGCGCTGCTTCACGTTGGCGCAGAGCGCCTGCGCCTCGCTCCACGGCACCGACGTCTCGAACGACTCCGCGATGATCCAGTGCTCGAGCATGAAGTCGCGGATGTAGGCGATCGCGAAGGTGAGCTGGTAGCCGCGCTCGCCGTTCTCGGCGCCGGCCTTCATGCCGCCGTGCGCGGCGGCCAGGCGGTAGACGCTGCGCTCCTGCGCCGCGACCTCCTCCTCGCTCCCTTCGAAGAGCAGGGTGCAGGCCACCATGCGCTCGGCGTCGAAGCCCTTCACGCGCAGCACGTAGAGCTTCTCGAGCGCGCTCTTCCAGGCGCCGAGCCGCGATTTCGCAGGCTTGAGCGCCTGGCCGAACTGGAACTGGAGGTTGTCCATCAGGCGCACGCTGGCCGGCACGCAGCCGGAGCGCTGCACCGCGTAGAGGAACGCGAAGCCCTCGTCGAAGCTCTCGAAGAGCACGGAGCCGAAGCGGCGGATCGCCGGCAAGGCGAACACCTGCACGACGGCGCTCGTCACCACGCCGAGCTCGCCCTCCGAGCCGATCAGCCAGCGCGCCGGATCCGCGCCGACGGACTCGCGCGGCACGGCGGCGCGCGAGAGATCGCCCGAGGGCGTCACCGCCGAGATCGAGAGCACGAGGTCCTCGATGTTTCCGTAGCGGTTCTTCTTCATGCCCGACGCGTTGGTGGCGATCCAGCCGCCGAGCGTCGAGAGCTCCGCCGAATCGGGCTCGTGGCCCATCGTGTAGCCGTGGCGCGCGAGCTGCTCCTCGATCTCCGTGCCCGTCGCGCCGGCCTGGATCTCGGCCGTCTGGTTCACCGGATCGATCCACAGCACGCGGTTCATGCGGCGCAGGTCGAGCGACACGATGGCGCGACGCTCGTCCTCCGGGCAGCGCAGCGCGTCGGTGACGTTCGTGCCGCCGCCGTACGGGATCACGCAGGCGCCGTGCGCCGCGGCCAGCATCAGCACCGCGCGCACCTCGTCCGCGCGCTCGGGCCACACCACCAGATCCGGCACGCGCGCGAGCAGGCCGTATTTGATGGCCCACATGTCCTCCTGCGTGTGGCCGTGGCCGTGGCGCATGCGCACGCGCGCATCGCGCGACACGCGAGACGGATCGAGGCTCGCGCCGAGCGCGGCCTCGAGCGCCGCGGGGGCGCGGCTCTCCTGCACGCCGGTCGGGTACTGCGACACGTTGCGGTCGAAGGGGTCGACGCGCAGGCCGAGGATTCCCTCCGCCCAGGGCAGCAGGCTCGGGATCACCTTGCCGCTGATCGCATAACGCGAGCCGCGGAACTCGACCCGGCCCGCCGCGTCGACGCCGAAGCCACTGTCGCGGAAGCCCCACACGTCGAGGCTCTCGGCATCTGCTGCGAGCGGTGTCGGCGGCTCGGGCACGATGCGGCGCGCCTCGAAGCGCGAAGCGGGACGAGCGTCGGACGGCGCGTCGGCCATGCGGACCCTCCTGCCGTGTTCCGTGTACCAATGCAAACGTAGCGGGGCAAGGCAGAGCCGCGATCGCGACTACACGCTCGCGCAGACGTCCGGCTGCACGCAGCCCTGCGCGTTCACGCGGAACACGTAGGCGTCCTTGATCGGGTCGGCCGCGGTCTCGGGCGCGACGAGCACGCGCTCGCCGTCCGTGCGCACGCGGATGACGCCGAAGTGGACGCGCTCGAAGGCGTGGAACGCGCCCGTGCGCCTCGCGTCGGCCCGCTCGGGCCGCGCGAGGTTGCGGTACGCGAAGCCGGCGGCGAGCCCAGTCGAGAACAGCAGCGGCGCGTCGCCGCGCGAGTAGCGGCCGAGCGCGGCGAGCAGGTTCGCGCGCGGATGGGCGCGCTCCCGCCCCGGGCCCTCGTCGCCCGACGACACCACCGAGCACACGGGCGCGACGGCCGCGAGGAATTCCGGCAGGTACGCGTGCGAGCCGTGGTGCGGGACCTTGAAGATCTCGCTCTGGAGCGAGACGGGCGGATGGTGGTGCTCCACCCAGTCGAGCAGCCGCTGCGAACCCTCTACGTCGCGCGCGCCGCCGAGCAGCATGCGCACGTTGCCGTAGCGGAGCTTCAGCACGACGGCGTGTCCGTTGATCGTGTGCGACGCGCTCTGCGCGCCGCGGTCGTCGCGCAGGATGCGCAGCGCCGGCTTCGCGTCGATGGTCTCCTCGACGGGGCCGAGCACCAGGATCTCGAAGCCCTCGCCCGACAGGAAGTCGAAGGCGTCGTGGTCTCCCGCGCGCAGCCGGCGCAGCACGGCGCCGTTCGACGTCAGCAGCGCGCCGAGCGCCTCCTTCCAGCGCGCGAACTCCGCGTTCATCGCGGGCGCCATGCGCGGATCGTCGAAGAGCTCCGTCACGAACTGCTCGCCGCCGCGGCGCACGCACGCGCCGAAGCGCTCCGTCTCGCGCAGCCTGCGGCCGCCCTGCTTCTCGGGCCGCTTCACCAGGCCGTTGTGGTAGACGCGCGGCACGCGCACGTGCAGCCGCTTGCGCGGCTCCGCGTGCTGGCGCGCCTCGGCCAGCGCGGCGAGGCCCGCGAAGTGGTGCGCGTCGCCGTGGCTGACGACGAGCGCGTCGAGGACGAGCGGAAGCTCCGCGCTGGTGCCGGGCGAGACCGAGGCGAGCAGGCGCGCGATGAACGCCTCCTCGCCGCCGTCGATCAGCACGCGGCGTCCGCCGGGCGTGCGGATGAAGGTCGCGTCGCCCTGCTGGACGTCGACGAACGTCACCTCCAGCAGGCCGCGCGCATCGGGCGCCCGCAAGCGCAGCGGGCGGTTGCTGCCGTTCTCGCGGCGCTTGCGCACGCAGGCGTCCTGCATGACGCCGACGGTGTAGTTGTAGATGCGGATGCGCACGTCGCGGACGCCGGGATCCTCGTTCTCGGCGTCGTCGACGAAATCGATCTCGTCGCCCCAGTAGAGCGTGCGGATCACGCGGTCGCTGCGCGCGTCGTGGACCGCGTCGGGGTGATCGCCTCGAACGCGGACGAGGTCCTCGTCGAGGAGATGCCGGCTCATCGAACGCCCGGGTGTTCTCGTTCTCGCAGCCGAGCAGGGAGGCGGCGGCCTTCGTGAAGCTGGCTGAGGACGGGTACGACGCGGAGGGCTCGCCCTACCACCGGCGCGCCTATACGCCCACCCGCCACAGCACGGAAGGAACCGAGCGCGCGTGCGTCCATTGCGCCGTAACCCAATCCCGCGACGATGACCGCCGCCTCCCGGGCACAGCTTGCCTCGATCTCACCCAAATTGGGTGTGAACTAGTTCACACGCGAGAAGAAAGTTCGTGATTCCGGTGGTTTAGATCGCGGACTCGTTAAAAGAATCGGGGCAAAACCGACGCACTCTCAGCTTCCATCGGGGCTCAAGACCCCCTCCTGCTCGGCCGATGCGTATCCCTGAGGTCGCAGCTCTTCTGGCGAGATGCTTGCGGCGATAGGGGTTTCCACGATGGCCACGAGATCTGTTGGCTGGCGCCGCCTGGTACCCGGCAGCGCGACCGGACCCACTGCCCCGACGCCCCGTGAAGCGGACGCGCCGGCACCCGATCCGAGCGGCGACTTCGCCCGCATCGAGCGTGGTGTCGAGATGAGCGGACGCCTCGTGACCGAGCGCGGGCTGCGCGTCGAGGGCGAGTTCCGCGGCGAGATCCGCTGCGCGAGCGCGGTGATCGTCACCGAGACCGGCGCCGTCGAGGCGCCGATCCGCGCGCGCAGCGTGGAGATCCGCGGCGCCGTCGTCGGCGACGTGCAAGCCGCGCGCGAGGTGGTGATCCACCCGTCCGGACGCCTCCACGGCGACGTCGAAGCGCCGTCGCTCGTGGTGATGCGCGGCGCCTTCTTCAACGGCCGCACGCGCATGTATCGCCCGGAGCGGGCGGCGCAGGCGGACGCGCCGGCAGCCGGGCAGGAGAGCGAGCCCGCGACGGCGCCGACGGTCGACGCGTAGAAAGCGGCGTATGCTCGCCGGGGCGCGCGCCTCGGAGAGCTTCATGTCGGGATCCCACGTCGAGCGCATCCGCGCGCAGTTCACGCGTCAGGCCGAGACCTACGCCGAGATGCAGCAGCACGACGAGGCGGGCCTGCGCCTGCTGGTCGCGCTCGCCGGCGCCGGGCCGGACGACCGCGCGCTCGACGTCGCCTGCGGTCCCGGCTTCCTGACGCTCGCGTTCGCGAAGGCGTGCGCGCAGGCGCGCGGCATCGACGCCACGCCGGCCTTCGTCGAGCGCGCGCGCCGCGTGGCGGCGGAGCGCGGCGTCGCCAACGTCACCTTCGCACAGGGCGACGTCAACGCGCTGCCGGAGAAGGACGCGAGCTACGACGTCGTGGCGTGTCGCGCGGCGTTCCACCACTTCCCCGATCCCGCGCGCGTGCTGGCCGAGATGGCGCGCGTGGCGAAGCCCGGCGGCAGCCTGCTCGTCGCGGACCTGCTCGGCTCCGAGGATCCGGCGCAGGCGGTGCTGCACGACCGCATCGAGCGCCTGTGCGATCCGACGCACACGCGCGCGCTGCCGCTCTCGGAGTTCGAGCGGATCTTCCGCGCGCAGGGGCTCGAGCTCGTGCGCAAGCCGGGCTCCGAGCTCCACTACGACGTCGAGGAGTGGATGGCGCACGGCGGTCCCGACGCGGCGACGGCCGCGGAGATCCGCGCGCTGCTCGAGGGCTCGATGGACGGCGACCGCGCCGGCCTCGCCGTCTACCGCCGCGACGGCCGCCTGCGTTTCCGACACCGCACGGCCGCGTTCACCCTGCGCAAGCCGCGCTAGCAGGCTAGAGCTCCAGGATCGCGCCCTTCGCGCGGAGCTTCTCCTGCAGCGCGGCGACGTCGGCGTCCGCCGGCTCGACGCCCGCGGCGAGCGCGAGCGCCGCCGCGGTGCCGGCCGCTTCGCCCGTCGCCATGCAGCAGGGGATCTCCTTCGTCGCGTGGTGCGTGCGGTGGTCGACGGAGATGCAGCGCCCCGCGACGAGCAGGTTGGAGAGCTCGCGCGGCAGCAGCGCGCCGTACGGGATCTGGTAGGTCGCGCCGTACTTCGTCCAGTGACCCGTCAGCGCGACGGCATCGTCCAGGCGCGCGTCCATGTCGTCGCGCGTCAGCACGCGGCGCCCGAGCAGGCGACGGCTCTCGGTGATGCCGAGCTGCTCGGCGATGCGGCAGAGATGCGCGCCCGCCGCGCCCGGCACCTCGCGCCGCAGGCGGTCGAACTCCTCCATCACGCGCGCGCGACAGGCGAGCTCGGCGTAGCTGAGGTCCTCGGGCGACGTCGCATCGATGCGGCGCGCCTGCTTCGGGGTCGCGCCCCAGGGCAGCAGCAGGCGTCCCCGGCCGAGCGTGAGGAAGCCGCCCGCGCCCTTTTCCACCGCGGACTCCGCGTCCTCGACGCCGCCGACCAGGAACCAGAGCCAGGGCAGCACGGCCTCCTTCTCGTGCGCGCAGCCGGCCGCGGCGAAGAGATCGCCGTCACCGGTCGCGTCGACGACGGCGCGCGCGCGAACCGCGAAGCGGCCCGACTTCCCCTGGAACGCGACGGCGCCGACGCGCCCGCCTTCGACGAGCGGCTCGCAGGCCCAGGCGTGGAAGAGCACGCGCACCCCCGCCTCTTGCAGCATCTCGCAGAAGGCGTGGCGCATCTCCTCGGGGTCGTAGGCGACGGAGTAGCGCACGACGTGCGGCGCATGCCCCCACACGAGGCCCCAGCGGCGCGCCTCTTCCACCCACGCCGGATCCGCGCTGCCCCACTGCTCGCGCGGCGGGAAGTGCGCGGCGCCGCGACGCGCCATGCGCTCCGTCAGCTCCTGACACAGCCCTGCGACGGCCTGCCGACCGCGTCCGTCGTCGAGCGTGAGCAGCAACACGATCAGCCCGCCGGTCGCGAGCCCGCCGAGCGAGCCGTAGCGCTCGGCGAGCACGACGTCGGCGCCGTCGCGCGCAGCGGCGATCGCGGCTGCGACGCCGGCCGAGCCGCCGCCCACGACGAGCACGTCGGCCTCGTGCGTGACGGGCGTGCGTCGCGCGGGCTCGTCCACGAACAGCGAAGCGGATTGCATGCGGACCTCCGGAGCGAAGGCCGGAACATCGCCCGCTGTGCCGTGACCGCGAGTCACCCACCGGATGGGTGACGCGCGTCGCGACGCGACCCGCGGACTCGCAGTCCGTGAAACGGCGTTCGCGCAAATCCGTCTTGCTAGGCGCGCGCGCGCGTGCGCAGACTGCGTGAACCCTAACTCGGAGGGGTGCCATGCACCGGAAATCTCTCTCGCTGACGTCTGCTTGTGTCTTACTCCTGGCCGGCGCGCCCGCGCTCGCGAGCACGCTGACCCAGAATCTCTCGTGGACCATCAACCGCGCCAACACGTCGACGGTCTACCGGGTCGTCGCCTACGGCGACTCGATCTACGCGGGCTACTACGGCTCGCTCGGCCGCGTCGCCAAGCGCGCCGCGCCGACGGTCGACGGCGAGTACCTCTCGAAGCTGTGGAACGCGGACATCCAGGTGGTGCGGCGCGCCAAGTCGGGCGCCGTCGCCAGCGACATCTACAACAACAAGATCGTGGCCGAGCGCTCCTACATGCAGGACGCCTCCACCCGCGTCGTCACGTTCGAGATGTGCGGCAACGACGGCCTGCAGGCGCGCAGCTCGTTCTCGGGCCAGTCGGGCACCTGTAACTACTCGGGCCTCAACAACGCGGTCACGAACTGCACGACCTACACGCAGCTCGCGATGCAGGCGATCAACCAGTACGCGCACGCGAACACGAAGCTCAAGGTGGTGAGCAACCTCTACTACCCGGGCTACGCGGCCGACAACGTGCTGGCCAACTGCACCGATTCGGGCACCGGCCAGCGCCCCAACAAGCAGGACGCGCTGCTGCCCCGCATCGCCCAGATGAACTGGCGCGCCTGCAACTTCGCCAACCAGTATGGCTTCGCCTGCGCCGACTCGTTCGCCCAGTACATGGCGGCGGACTACGACAGCAACGGCGACGGCCAGATCGACTCGGAGGCGATCCGCTACGTGCAGGGCGAGTCGGAGGCGGCGTACGTGCAGAAGATCACGACGACCTACCGCTCCACCCTGCGCGACGCGAACGGCAAGCTGCTGTCCGCCAGCGCGACCGCCGACTACATCCAGTCCGACAACACGCACCCGACCTACACGGGCGCGACGATCTCGATCGGCTTCATCGGCGGCTCGGGCTCCGGCTCGGGAGCTCCGGACTACACCGACGCGCAGATCGTGAACGGGAAGAACCCGGTCTGGAACCTGCTCGGCCACGAGCGCATGGGCTGGGCGATCTCGGTCTTCAACCCGGCGACGCCCTAGCTAGGCGAGAAAACGGACGGCCAGCAGGGCCGGCACGCTGACGTAGAAGAGCGCCGTGGCGGCGCGTTCCGCGATGCGGCGCGCGCCGCCCGCGCGCTCGGGAGCTGCATGGGCGGCGGAGAGCAGCAGGCTCTCCGCCGCCATGCGGAAGAGTCCCGCCCACAGCGCGAGGTAGAGCGCGCCCGTCAGCCAGTGGGCGGCGAAGCTGCGGAGCCAGGCGGCGAGCCCCATCAGGTAGTACTCGCCGAGCAGTGCGCCGAAGGCGATGTGCTGGTGCGCGTAGAAGCCGATGCATCCGGGCAGCAGGGCGAAGAGCACCACCTTCGTGAACGCGCGGTCGTACCAGCGACGCGGCCACGCCGCGCGCGCCGCCGCGTACCTCACGGCGGGACGCGCGAGCGCATCGCGCGCCGCCGCGACGTCCGCCGCCGCGAGCGCCTCGAGCAGGCGCGCCGGATCGGCGAGCGCGAGGCGCGCCGGGAAGCGCGCGCCGGATCGGAGCTCGAGCGTGAGCCCCGGCCGCGGCAGCGGCAGACGCCACGGCTGCACGCGCTCGATCGACGCGCACGGCACCTCGAGGCGACGCCCGCCGCGCTCGACGCGGAGGCTGCCGGCCTCGACGCGCGCGCTGCCGGCGAACGCGCGGCACAGCAGCCGCGCGCAGAGCTCCGGCACGATCACGAATGCGAGGAAGTCGCGCGCGAGCAGGTCGACCGTGATGGGCGGGTCGTTCGCGCGCCAGACCGCGACGAGCAGCAGCAAGAGGCACACGCGCGCGACGAGCATCAGCGCGGCGGCGAGCGCGCGCGCCACCGGGGGCAGCGCCCACAGGGTATGATGCTCGAGCACGGGAACCCCTGAGATGGCGCACGCTCCCCGAGCCCGACGCAAGGAAAGGCCGCCTGGCCACGCCGACGGGCTCACGATCGCGCCGGCGCCCGGCGGACGCAAGACGCTTCTGCTGCTCGCGGCAGCGGGCGCGCTCGCGGCGATCGCGCTGCTCTCGGTCTTCGGACCGCGGCGGACGGAGCCGGCGCCGCCGCCCGAGCCGCCCGCCGCCGCTCGTCGCGCGGCGCCCGTCGCGGCGCCGCCGCGGGTCGAGGTGCACGCGGTGCCCGCGGCGCCGCCGCCGACACCCGCGAAGGACGCCGCGAGCCCCGAGGCGCCGCGGCCCGCGCCCGAGGTGATGCCGATGCCGATCGCCCCGATCGCGCCGAGCGGCATCGGCCTCTTCCCGCCGCCCGGCACCGATCCGCCGAAGATCGGCATCATCGTGCCCGAGGGCTTCGAGCTGCCCGAGGGCTACGTGCGTCACTACCAGGTGACGGACGATGGACAGGCGCTGCCACCGATCCTGATGTTCCACCCGGACTACGACTGGGTGGACGCGACCGGCGCGCACGTCGAGGCCTCCGAGAACGGCGTCGTGCCGCCGGAGCTCGCGCCGCCCGGCATGCCGATCGAGATGCTCGAGCTGCCCGAGTCGCCGAGCGAGCCCTGAACGAGCGCGCGCGCCGCACAGCTCTCTCCATCGCCGGCGCGCTCGCGAGCGCGCTGGCCCTCGGCGTCTACGCGCAGCTCGGCCGCTTCGACTTCCTGCTCGGCTTCGCCCTGCTCGTGCCGTGGCTGGCCGCGCTGGACGGCGCGCGCAGCTGGCGCAGCGCCCTCGCGCAGGGCCTGCTCTTCTGCGTCGCCTTCACGCTCTGCGTCTTCGGCTGGTTCGCGGTCGCGATCAACGGCTATGCCGACGCGCCTGCGCCGCTCGGCTGGCTGATCCTGCTGCTGCTGGCGCCGCTCTTCCTCCAGCCGCAGGCGTGGATCTTCGCTCTGGTGCGCCATGCGGCGCGCTGGCGCGGCGCGGGTCCCGTGCGCCTCGCGCTGACCTCCGCCGGCGCGTGGCTCGGCGCCGAGTGGCTGCTGCCGAAGCTCTTCGCCGACAGCCTCGGGCACGGCCTGCTGCCGTCGCCGTGGCTCCGCCAGGCAGCGGACCTCGCAGGCGTCGGCGGACTCACGTTCGCGCTGCTGCTCGCAAACGAGTGCGTTCTCCTCTCGGTTCGCGCCCTCCGCGCCGGGTCCGGGCGCATGCTCGCAACTCCTGCGGCGACGGGCCTCGCGCTCGTCGCGGCGCTCGCCCTCTACGGCGCGCTCCGCACGCGCGCGCTCGAGCGCGAGATGGCGGGAGCACCCCGCCTCACCGCCGCGCTGGTGCAGGCGGACATCTCGCACTACGGCGCGCTCGCCAGCCAGGTCGGCACGTTCGACGCCGTCGCCGCGATCCTGGAGGCGCACGTCGCGCTCTCGCACGAGGCGCTCGCGGCCGGGCCGCTCGATCTGCTCGTCTGGCCCGAGACGGTGTACCCGACCACCTTCGGCGCGCCGAAGAGCGCGGACGGCGCCGCCTTCGACCGCGCGCTCGCCGCGTTCGTCGCGGGCGTGCGCGTGCCGCTCGTCTTCGGCGCGTACGAGGCCGACGGCGCGCGCGAGTACAACGCCGCGCTCTTCGTCGAGCCCGCGAACGACGGCCGCGTCGAGTTCGACAGCTACCGCAAGGCCTCGCTCTTCCCGCTGACCGAGCGCGTGCCCGCGTGGCTCGATTCGCCGCGGCTGCGCGAGCGCTGGCCCTGGCTCGGGCGCTGGGAGGCGGGCGACGGCACGCGCGTGCTGCCGCTGCGCCTCGCCGACGGCCGCGAGATCCAGGTGGCGCCGCTCGTCTGCTACGACGCCACCGCGCCGCCGCTCGCGCGCGAGGCCGTGCGCGCGGGCGCGGAGCTGATCGTCACGCTCTCGAACGACAGCTGGTTCGCGGAGGGCGGCGGGCCGCGCCTCCACCTCGCCGTGTCGGCCTTCCGCAGCCTCGAGACGCGGCGCAGCCAGCTCCGCGCGACCAACACCGGCATCAGCGCGGCCATCCTGCCGACCGGCGAGATCGTCGCGCAGGCGGGCGTGCACGAGCGGCGCGCCGTCGTCGCGACGGTGCCGGTCGTCGCGCCGGCGCCGACCCTGGCGCTCATGTGGGGCGACTGGCTCGGACCCGCGGCGCTCGCGCTCGCGGCCGCGGGTCTCGCGCTGCCCCCTCTGCCGGCCAGGCGCGCGTCCGCGTAGACGGGCGCGCCGAAGCGGCGCGCGCACGCGTCCGCGACCTGCGCGATGCCCTGCCCGCCGAAGCGCCGCCATACGAGCGCCGGCGCGGCGAAGAGCAGCGCCAGCCCGGCGACGGCGCCGTGTCGGACCTCACCGCGACGCGCAGGTCAGCGGATGAGCCGGTTCGCGAAATCCTCGAGGCCGCGGCGCAGCGCGTCGGGATCGAAGCCCGGCGGCGACACGATCAGGCGCGAGACGCCGAGGTCCTCGTAGCGGCGCACGGCATCGCGGTCGTTCCCGTTCATGCCCGTCGTGAGCTCGATCTCCTCGGGCTTGCGCCCGACCTTGCCGCACTCGTCGCGCATGGCGGCGAAGAGCTTCGTCAGCAGGTCGAGCTCGCCGCGCGCGGGGAAGAAGCCGTCGCCGACGCGGGCGGCGCGCCGCGCAGCGCCCTCGACGTGTCCGCCGACGACGATCGGCACGCCGCGCGGCTGCACGGGCTTCGGATACGACTCGACGGGACCCCAGCGGTAGAAGCGGCCGTCGAAGCTCGAGGGCGACGCGCCCCAGAGCGAGCGCAGCGCCCGCACGGACTCCTCCGTGCGCGCGGCGCGCTCCTTGAAGGGCACGCCGACCACCTCGAACTCCTCCTCCAGCCAGCCGATGCCGACACCGAGCAGCGCGCGCCCGTTCGAGAGCACGTCGAGCGTCGCCATCTCCTTCGCGACGTACACCGGATGGCGCTGCGGCAGGATCATGATGCCGGTGCCGAGCTTGACCCGCTTCGTGATGGCGGCCGCGTACGCGAGCGGCACCACCGGATCGGGAATCGGCAGCTTCTCGTTGTTGCCGGGCATCTTGCCCGTGCTGCTGTAGGGGTAGGCCGACTCGTAGCCGACGGGCACGACCACGTGCTCGACGGTCCAGAGCGACTCGATGCCCACCTCGTCGGCGGTGCGCACGAGCACTTCGAAGAGCTTCGGGTTCGCGAACGGGCCCGAGTTGACGAACATGAGTCCGAACTTCATGACTGGCTCCTCCACGGTTCGAGCATCACCTTGCACTGCGACGAGGGCTTCTTCAGCGCCTCGAACGCGGACGGGAAGCCCGCGAGATCGACGACGTCCGTGACCATCTCCTGGCTCGCGATGCGCCGCTGCTCGAGCAGGGACAGGGTGAGCTCCCAGTCGCGCTTCTGGTACGCGACGACGAAGCGCAGGTCGAGCTCCTTGATCACGCCGACGGCCGGCATGAACGTGTCGGGGCTGACGCAGACGCCGACCACGACGATGCGCCCGCGGTTCGGCGCGAGGTTCATGCACTCCTGGATGAGCCCCGGCACGCCCACGCACTCGAAGACGACGTCCGGCGGGCCGCCGGCCCGCTTCGCGAACTCGGGCCCGACCTCTTCGCGCGTCGGGTCGAGCGCGTCGGTCGCGCCGAACTTCGCGGCGAGCTCGCGACGGCCCTCCGCCTTCTCGCTGATCACGACCGCGCGCGCGCCGAAGAAGCGCGACCACAACGCCACCGTGAGACCGATCGGGCCGGCGCCGACGATCAGCACGCGCGCGCCCGGCGCGAGGCCTGCCTTCTCCACCGCGTGGAGCCCGACCGCGAGCGGCTCGACCATCGCGCCCTGGCGGTGATCGACGCCGTCCGGCAGGCGCAACGTCTCGTGCATGCCGACCCGGACGTACTCGGCGTAGGCCCCGGGGATCTGGCCGAGGCCGGTCGTCTGGATCGTCGCGCACTGGGTGCCGTCGCCCGTGAGGCACGGTGCGCAGCGGCCGCAGCCGATCATCGGCATGGCGCACACGCGATCGCCCACCTGGAAGCGCGAGGCGGCCTCCTTCCCGACCTCCTCGACCACGCCCGAGAACTCGTGGCCCATCACGATGCCGGGCGG
>DASUFZ010000267.1:0-6986 GCA_036274295.1 Myxococcota bacterium | reverse complement strand
CTCCTTGCCGGCGATGCTCACCTTCCAGTGCACGTGGGTGTCGTCCAGCTGCCGCGTCTCCTTCACGCTTTCCATGAAGCGCGGGAACTCCTCGAACTGCGTCCACTGGTTGTAGACCGTGTGCACGGGGCAGTCGATGTCGAAAGTCTTCTCGATGCGTTCCATTTTTCCCTCCGGGATTGGACCGCCGGAGCGCCGCAAGCGCCGTTCCCGGTACGGCGGTTGCTGCGGGAGCCGATGTGCAGTCCCGCCCCGACATTTCCGTGGTCGTCCCGACCTGCGGCCGCCCGCAGCTCCTCGAGCGATGCCTCGCGGCGCTGCATCGGCAGACGCTCGCTGCCGAGCGCTACGAGATCGTGGTCGTGGAGGACACGACGCGCAGCGGCCCGGCAACGGCCCGCAACCGCGGCTGGCGCGCCGCGCGCGCGCCGTTCATCGCGTTCACGGACGACGATACGATCCCGGGCCCCGACTGGCTCGCGGAAGGGCTGCGCGCGATCGAGGCGGGCGCCGACGCCGCGACCGGCACGGTGGCGATGCCGCTGCCGCGCGTGCCGACCGACTACGAGCGCGATGCGAGCGGCCTCGCGAGTGCGGAGTTCGTCACGGCAAACTGCTTTTGCCGCCGCGAGCTGCTCGAGCGGCTGGGCGGCTTCGACGAATCGTTCCGCCTGCCCTGGCGCGAGGATTCCGACCTGCACTTCCGCATTCTCGACAGCGGGGCGCGCCTCGTGCGCGCCCCGCGCGCGGTTGTCGTGCATCCGGTGCGGCCTGCCTCGTGGGGCGTAAGCCTCGCCCAGCAGCGCAAGGTGATGTTCGACGCGCTGCTCTACAAGAAGCATCCGCGCCGCTACCGCGAGCGCATCCGCGCCGCGCCGCGCTGGGATTACTACGCGATCGTCGCCTGCCTGCTAGCGTCGCCGTTCCAGCCGCTCGCGATCGTGCCGTGGGTCGCGCTGACGGCGGCCTTCTTCGCGCGCAGGATGCGAGGCGCCTCGCGTGATTGGCGCCACGTGCTCGAGATGGCGCTCACGTCGGTCGCGATCCCGCCGCTCGCCGTCTTCTGGCGGCTCGCCGGCGCGCTGCGCTACCGGGTCGCGTTCGCGTGACGCGCCGCGAGGCGCTCAGGACGCGCTGCGCCGCCGTTCGCCGAGCTGCCTGACGATCGCCGCGCCCTCGGCGTCGCGGATCTCGCGCTCCTGCTGCTGCATGCGCCACATTTGCGCGTACAGGCCGTTGCGCGCGAGGAGCGCCGCGTGCACCCCGCGCTCGACGACGCGCCCGCGATCGAGCACCAGGATCTCGTCCGCGCCGGTCACCGCGGCAAGGCGGTGCGCGATCACCAGCGTGGTGCGCCCGCGCGCCGCATGCTCGAGCGCCGCCTGCACGGCGCGCTCGGAGCGCGCATCGAGCGCCGAGGTGGCCTCGTCGAGCACCAGGATCGGCGGGTTGCGCAGCAGCACGCGCGCGATCGCGATCCTCTGGCGCTCGCCGCCCGAAAGTCGCGCTCCGCGCTCGCCGACCACGGTCGCGTAGCCATCGGGGAGCGAGGCGATGAAGTCATGGATGCCGGCGGCGCGCGCCGCGGCGACGATGTCCTCCTGCGCGGCGCCGGGGCGTCCGTAGCCGATGTTCCAGGCGATCGACTCGTTGAGGAGCGCCGTGTCCTGCGGCACGAGCCCGATCGCCGAGCGCAGCACCGCGAGCGGCAGGCTGCGTGCGTCGATTCCCTGGATGTAAAGGGCGCCGGTCGAGGGCTCGTAGAAGCGGAAGAGCAGCCGCGCGAGCGTCGACTTGCCCGAGCCGCTCGGGCCGACGACCGCGAGCGTGCGCCCCGGCGCGATGCGGAAGCTCACGTCGGCGAGCACCGGGCGCGCCGGGTCGTAGCCGAAGCCCACGCGCCGGAACTCGATCTCGGCCTCGCGCAGGTCCGGGACGCGCTCGCCCGGATCCTCTTCCGGCGCCTCGTCGAGGATGTGCAGCAACCGTTCGGCGTCGACGCGCGCGTCGCGTGCCTGGCGGAAGACGAAGCCGAGCGCGTTGAGCGGCAGGCAGATCTGGATCACGTAGGCGTTCACGAGCACGAGGTCGCCGATCGTCATGCGCCCGTCGATCACCGCGTCCCCCGCGAGCAGCATCACCGCCGCGACGCCCACCGCGATGACCGCGCTCTGCCCGATGTGCAGCTCGGAGAGCGCGCGCTGGTTGCGCCCGCTCAGGCCCACCCAGCCGGAGAGCAGCTCCCGGTAGCGGCGGCCCTCCAGCGCCTCGTTCGCCTGCGCCTTGACGGCCTCGTAGTTGAGCAGCCCGTCGACGAGGCGCGCGCTCGCCCGCGAGTCGAGCGCGTTCAGCGCGCGCTGGTACACCGCCCGGCGCTGCGTGAAGGCGACCGTGTAGAAGGTGTACGCGATGAACGTCGCGACGATGACCGCCGTGAAGAGCGGGCTGTAGCGCGCGACCAGGATGCCCGCCACCGCGGCGATCTCGACCAGCGTCGGCACGATGGTGAACAGGCCCACGCCGAGCAGGAAGGCGACGCCCGCGATGCCGCGCTCGACGTCGCGCGCCGTGCTGCCGGTCTCGCGCCGGGCATGGAAGCGCGCCGGCAGGGCGAGCAGGTGGGCGAAGGTCCGGGCGTGGATGTCCGCCATCGCGCCGTGCGAGACGCGCGAGAACACCAGGTCGCGCAGCTCGCCGAACCGCGTCCCGGCGAAGCGCAGGATCGCGTAGCCGAGGAGAAGCGCGGCGGGCAGGACCGCGCCGGCCGACGCGCCCTCGAGGCGGTCGAGGATCAGCTTCAGCGCGAGCGGCACCGCGACCGTCGCGAGCTTCGCCGCGAGCAGCAGCACGAGCGCCGCCGCGACGCGGCCGCGCGCCGCGCCGAGGTAGGGCGCGAGCAGCCGCCACATGCTCAGTCCTTGGGGCGCTCGCTTCGCTCGCACGCGCGGCGGAAGGACTCCTGGATGGCGATCGGGTCGCTCGCGGGAAACGTGAACTCGATGGCCGCGTCCAGGACTTCCTCGGGGCCGGGCTCGGCGCCGAGCGCGGGCAGGGGCTCTTTCTCAGGCATGTTGCTGGGACCGGGCGGCCCCGGCGCCGGTTCGCAGCAGCGCGTCGAAATACTCGATCGTGCGCTCCAGCCCCTCGCGCAGCGGCACCTTCGGCTCCCAGCCGAGCATCGCGCGGGCGAGCGTGATGTCGGGGCAGCGCCGGCAGGGGTCGTCGGAGGGCAGGGGCTCGAAGCAGATTCCCGAGGCTGAATGGGCGAGCTCGACGACCCGCTCGGCCAGCTCGAGCATCGTGCACTCGTGCGGATTGCCGACGTTCACCGGCCCGGTGAAGTCCTCGCCGCTCGCCATGAGGCGCAGGAACGCCTCGATGGTGTCGTCGACGTAGCAGAACGAGCGCGTCTGGCGGCCGTTGCCGTAGATCGTGATCGGCCGCCCGAGCAGCGCCTGCACGACGAAGTTCGACACCACGCGGCCGTCGTCGGGATGCATGCGCGGGCCGTAGGTGTTGAAGATGCGCGCCACCTTGACCGGCAGGGCGTGCTGGCGGTGGTAGTCGAAGAACAGCGTCTCGGCGCAGCGCTTGCCCTCGTCGTAGCACGAGCGCCGCCCGACCGGGTTCACGTGACCCCAGTAGTTCTCCTTCTGCGGGTGCACCTGCGGGTCGCCGTACACCTCGCTCGTCGAGGCGTGCAGGATTCTCGCCTTCACGCGCTTCGCGAGCCCGAGCATGTTGATCGCGCCGTGCACGCTGGTCTTCGTGGTCTGCACCGGGTCGAACTGGTAGTGCACGGGCGAGGCGGGGCAGGCGAGGTTGTAGATCTCGTCCACCTCCACGTAGAGCGGGAAGGTGACGTCGTGGCGCATCAGCTCGAAGTGCGGCCGGCCGAGGAGCGAAGCGAGGTTGTCCTTCGTCCCGGTGTAGAAGTTGTCCACGCACAGGACGTCGTCGCCCCGCGCCTCCAGGCGCTCGCAGAGGTGCGAGCCGAGGAAGCCCGCGCCGCCGGTGACGAGCACGCGCTTACGCGACGAATCTCTCACGCTGCATCCCGGTGGCTTCCGCGAGCGCCTCGTCCCAGTCGCGCACGAAGCGGCGGATGTCGAAGCGCTCGAGCGCGGCGCGGCGCGCGTGCATGCCGAGGCGCGCGGCTTCCTCCGGCGCAGCGAGGAGGTACTTCATGCGCTCCACGAGGGCGTCGACGTCGGTGTCGAGGAAGCCGTTGACGCCGTCGCGCACCACCGTGACCATTTCGGTGGTCGCGAGGGCGACGACCGGCAGCCCGGCCATCATCGCCTCGATCACGCCCAGGCCGAGGCTCGTCCAGCGGATCGGGTTGAAGAGGAAGCGATAGCGCCCGGCGAACGCGGGCAGGTCGGCGTGCAGCACCTCGCCGATGCCGCCGGCCTCCTGCGCGCCGAGGCCGACGAGGTCCACGAGGCTGCGGGTCCGCTCGTAGACGTCGTACCCCAGGCGCCGGCCGCGCGCGCGGATGTTGTTCACGACCACGAGTCCCTTCTCGAGCTCGCCCGTGTAGCGGTAGCCCGGGTCGATCACGCCGTGCTCGATGACTCGCGAGGGCGTGCGCCCGCTGTCCCACATCAGCCGGTTGAAGTGCGTGACGTGCACCAGCATCACGTTCGCGTCCTGCACCGGGTGGCGCTGCTCCACCGGGTTCTCGCGCGGCGTGTCGTGCTCGATGTAGAGCGCCGGCAGGCGGCGCTGCGCTTCGGTGAGATAGCGCTCGCGATCCTCGAAGTACTGCGGGTCGTCCTGGTACAGGATGCAGTCGAGCGGCTGGAAGCGCGCGCGCTCGACCGGCAGGTCGTGCACGTTGTCGCCCCAGGGCAGGTGTCCGCTGCGCCCGCCGTATCCGGGCGGCCGCCCGGGCTTGCACATCACGTAGAAGTCGTGCGGCGCCTGGGTGAGGTAATGCAGGTAGGCGCCGTGCGTGTGCCAGGTGAGGATCTTCAGGCGGCGCATCGGACGAGCCTCCGGATTTCCGACAGCACCTGGACCGGCTCCACGCCGCGCGCGCACGGATGCCCGATGGGGCACTCGGCGTGCCGGCACGGCCGGCACTCCACCGGATGCGCGAGCACGCGGTGCAGCTCCCGGTTGAGCGGTGCCCAGCGCGCCGGGTCCGAGCCGCACGCGACGACGACGCTCGGGGTGCGCATGGCGGCGGCGATGTGCGAGATGCCGGTATCGTTGCACACGACGAGGCGCGCGCGCGCCACGAGCGCCGCGAGGCCGCCGAGTGAAGTGCGGCCGGTGAGATCGAGCGCGGGCCGGCGCATCGCTCCCTTCACGAGGGCGGCGAGCGGCGCCTCCGAAGCAACGCCGGTGAGGAGGACCTGCATGCCGTCGGCGGCCAGCGCATCGGCGACCTGGGCGAAGCGCCCCGCGGGCCAGCGCCGGGAGGCGAGTTGCGAGCCCGCGTGCACGACGGCGTAGGGCCGGCGGGCGAGGTCGCACATGCGATCGAGCGCGCGGAACTCGCGCCAGTCCGCGTCGCCGAGCGGGAATTCGAGGTGCGAGCCCTTCGACGGCGCGCCGACGCGCGCGGCGAGCCGCAGGCAGCGCTCGACCTCGTGCTCGCGCGCTCGCCAGGCGAGGAAGCGCTCGGGAACCGGCTCGGGCGCGCCGGGCTCGAAATAGCCTACGCTCGAGCGGGGCTGCAGGCGCGCGACGAAGCGGTTGCTCGAGCGGCCGCTGCCGTGCATCTGCACCGCGAGGTCGAAGGCCCGCTCGCGCATCTCGGCGAAGAACTTCGGCAGCTCGCGCGGCGAGCCGCCCTCCGGCATGCCGAGGAAGCCGGGAAACTCGACGAAGTCGTCCAGGTACGCGTCGAAGCGGCGCACCATGGCGCGCGTCCAGGGCAGGCCGATCAGCGTGACGGACGCGTCGGGATAGGCCGCGCGCAGCGCTCGCAGCGCCGGCACCGCGCACAGGAAGTCGCCGAGCTGCAGCGCGCGCAGGACGGCGATCTTCATCCTTCCCTCATTTCTCGAGCAGGAACGAGCCGATGGCGAGCGCGTCCATGGGAGAGGTCCAGAAGCATTCGATCGCGTCGCGCGGCGTGCACACGACCGGTTCGCTGCGCGTGTTGAAGGACGTGTTCACGAGCACCGGCACGCCGGTCAGGTCTCGGAACGCACGCACCAGATCGTAGTAGGGAGCGTTTTGCTCGCGGTTGATGGTCTGCACGCGCGCGGTGCCGTCGACGTGCCGCACCGCCGGGATGCGCGCCGCCTTGTCGGGCGCCACGTCGTACACGAAGAGCATGAAAGGCGACACCCGCGCGCCGACGAACCACTTGGCGGCGTCCTCCTCGAGCACCACCGGCGCCACCGGCCGGAAATCCTCCCGGTCCTTGATCTCGTTCAGGCGCTGCTGCATGTCGGCGCCGAGCGGCGAGGCGAGGATCGAGCGCGCGCCGAGCGCGCGCGGGCCGAATTCCATGCGGCCCTGGAACCAGCCGACGATCGCGTCCCGCGCGAGGAGCGAGGCGGTCTCCGCCGCCGGGTCGGCCATTTTTCGGTAGCGCAGCCGCGCGCGCCGCAGGAACGCCTCGATCTCGGCATCGTCGAACGCCGGGCCGTAGAACGCGTGGTCCATGCGCCAGGCGCGCGCGCCGCGCGCCTGCCAGTCGGTCCAGAGCGCGGCGCCGAGCGCCGTGCCGGCGTCGCCCGCGGCGGGCTGAACCCACACGCGCTCGAAGCCGCCGGCGTCGCGGATGCGCGCGTTCATCACGCAGTTCAGCGCCACGCCGCCCGCCATGCACAGGTTGCGCGAGCCGCTCTCGCGCGCGAGCCAGCGCGCGAGCTCGACCGCGGTGTCCTCGAGCGCCTTCTGCAGCGAGCGCGCGATGTCGTAGTGCTTCTTCTCCAGCGCCGCGCCGCGCTCGCGCGGCGGGCCGAACGCGCCGGCGAGGTCGGGCTTCCGAATCTCGTAGGCCCCGCCTTTCAGGGAAATCA
>DASUFZ010000266.1:0-19347 GCA_036274295.1 Myxococcota bacterium | reverse complement strand
CGCCACCAAGGCCTTCGACCGCTTCTTCGGCGAGGCGCTCTTCGTCGAGCTGCGCGCGCAGGGCATCGACGTCGTGGTGATCGAGCCCGGCCCCGTGGAGACCGAGTTCCAGCAGGTGGCCGGCGAGATCGCGCATCCGGGCGAGAAGCCGGAGGACGTCGTCGAGCTGGCGCTGCGCTCGCTCGGACGCCAACCCTCGGTGGTGTCGGGCTGGTGGAACTGGCTGCGCGGAAACGCCGCCATGCGGATCGGCCCGCGCGCGCTCGCGGGCTTCGCCGCCCGCGAGGTGATGGCGGCGCAGACGCCGGAGGGCATGAAGTAGCAAGCCGCGCACTCGGCGCGGCGCGCAGCGAGCCGCAGGCGAGCGAAGTTCGGAGAAGGACAGGAAATGCATCGCTTCCTGGTGAAGACGGAGCCGTCGACGTACGCGTGGAGCGATCTCGTGCGCGACGGCGGCACCGTGTGGGACGGCGTGCGCAACCCCGAGGCGCGCAACAACCTCGCGGCGATGGCGAAGGGCGACCTCGCGCTCGTCTACCACTCGGGCGACGAGAAGGCCGTCGTCGGCGTCGCGAAGGTGACGCGCGCGGCCTTCCCCGATCCGAAGGCCGACGACCCGAAGTGGCTGGCGATCGAGCTCGCGGCCGTGAAGCCGCTGCCGCGCGCGGTGAGCCTGGCGGAGATCAAGGCGGAGGCGCGCCTCGCGAAGATCCCGCTGGTGACGCGCGGGCGCCTCTCGGTGATGGCGCTCGACCCGAAGGCCTTCGACGCCATCGTGTCGCTCGCGAAGAACGAGCCGGCAAAGTGACCGACGCCGAGATCGAGCGCCTCGGCGAGGAGGTGCCCCTGCTCGAGGGGATGCGCACCGCGCGCGCCATCCGGCGCCTGCGGCCCGATCCCGTGCCGCGCGCGCTGATCCGCAAGGTGTGCGAGGCCGGCACCTTCGCGCCGTCGGGTGGCAACCGGCAGCCGTGGACCTTCGTCGCGGTGATGGATCCCGCGCGGCGCGCCTTCGTCGCCGAGCGCTACCGACGCGCGTTCCACACCTACATCGCCGACGCGATCGCGCGCCTCGACGATCCCACCTATCCCGACGCGAAGAAGCGCAACGTGCGCGGCGCGCTGCACCTTGCCGATCACCTGCACGAGGCGCCGGCGCTGCTCTTCGTCGCCGGCTGGAAGCGGCGCGGCGAGCCGCAGACGCAGGCGCTCTTCCCGGCCATCCAGAACGTGCTGCTCGCCTGCCGCGCCGTCGGGCTCGGCGCGTCGCTCACCACGCTCCACCTGGCCTTTGCGGACGAGATCGACCCGTGGCTCGGCCTGCCGCCGGAGCGGCCCTCCTGCGCCATGCTGCCGATCGGCTGGCCGCGCGGGTCGCACGGGCGTCCGCCGCGGCGCAGCGTGGACGCCTGCCTCTTCTGGGAGCGCTTCGACGCCGACGCCGAGCGCGCGGCGCAGGAGCCGTCGCACTGAACGCCGCCGACACTCGGTTGCGTCTCGCAGCGCTCGGCCTGGCCGCGCTGGTGCTCTACGCCTACTGGCCGGTCGGCGGCTTCAGCTTCCTCGGCTACGACGATCCGATCCGTGTGACGGAGAACCCCTGGGTGCGCCAGGGGCTCGGCGCCGCGAGCGCGACCTGGGCCTTCACGACCCTGACGGACGGGCACTGGCACCCGCTCACCTGGCTCTCCCACATGCTCGACGTGACGCTCTTCGGCCTCGACGCCGGCTGGCACCACCGCACGAACGTGCTGCTGCACGTTGCGAGCTCGCTGCTGCTCTTCGCGGCGCTGACCCGCATGACGCGCGCGCCCGGCCGCTCGCTGCTGGTCGCGGCGCTGTTCGCGCTCCATCCGCTGCACGTCGAATCCGTCGCGTGGGTCTCGGAGCGCAAGGACATGCTCTCCGGTCTCTTCTGGATGCTCGGGCTGTACGCGTATGCCCTCTACGCCGAGCGTCCCAGCCGCATGCGCTTCGCGGCCGTCGCGCTCGCCTTCGCCTGCGGCCTCGCGTCGAAGGCCATGGTCGTGACCTTTCCGCTCGTGCTGCTGCTGCTCGACGTGTGGCCGCTCGCACGGCTCCGCAGCGAGAGCGCGCGGCGTCTGGCGCTCGAGAAGCTGCCGCTGCTCGCCGGCTCGGCGCTGTTCGCGCTGGTGACGTTCCTCGCGCAGCAGCGCGCGGGCGCGGTCGCGACGACGGGCGTGCTTCCGCTCGACGCGCGCGTCGCACAGGCGCTGATCTCCAGCGTCGCCTACCTCGGCAAGAGCGTGTGGCCCCGCTCGCTCGCGTGCTTCTACCCGTATCCGGACGCGATCTCGCTCGTGAAGGCGGCCGGCGCTGCCTCGCTGCTGCTCGCGCTGACGGCGCTCGCGCTGCGCTACGTGCGGACGCGGCCCTACCTCGCGGTCGGCTGGTTCTGGTACCTGGTGACGTTGTTGCCGGTGGTCGGCCTGGTCCAGGTCGGCATGCAGGCAATGGCCGACCGCTACACCTATCTCCCTCTCGTCGGGATCTTCATCGCGGCGGTCTTCGGCGCGTACGACCTGCTCGCGGCGCGCACTCTCGGACGCCGCCTGCTCGCGCCGCTCGCGGCCGCCGTCGTCGCGGCCTGCGTCCTGCTGACGCGCATCCAGGTCGGCTACTGGCAGAACGACATCGTCCTCAACGAGCACGCGCTCGCCGTCACGCAGGGCAACTTCGTCGCGCACAACAA
Source organism: Myxococcota bacterium (assembly GCA_036274295.1). Classification (GTDB taxonomy): domain Bacteria; phylum Myxococcota_A; class UBA9160; order UBA9160; family SMWR01; genus DASUFZ01. The sequence goes on along the minus strand of DASUFZ010000266.1, from coordinate 16,634 downwards.
TCTCGCGCTCGCGTTCGTCTCGCAGCAGCGCTACGCGGAGGCGCAGGCGCATCTCGAGGAGGCGCTGCGCATCAGGCCCGGCTACCCCGACGCGCGCAACAACCTGGCCGGCGTGCTGATCCAGCAGGGCCGCCTGCACGAAGCCGCGGACGAGCTGCGCACGGCCGTCGTCAACTCACCGACCTACGCGCCGGCGCACCGCAATCTGGCGGCGCTGCTCCAGCAGATGGGCCGCCCCGACGAGGCCGCGGCGCACCTGCGCGAGGCAGAGCGTCTCGAGGCGGGCGCCGCGCCGCCTCCCTATCGCTAACGACGCAAGTAGCTGGTCGAGAGCGCGTCGGCGTACTCGTTCCAGCGCGAGCCGTCGTGCGCGCGGATCCAGCGGAGCGTCACCTTCGGATGCGCGAGCGCGAGCGCGTAGACGCGCTTCACCAGCTCGAGGTTCGCGATCGGCCCCGTCTTGCGCTTCCAGCCGCGCCGCTCCCAGCCCGCGGCCCACTCGTTCACCGTCTGCACGCACAGATTGCTGTCGGAGTACATCATGACTTCGGCGTCGGCCGGCAGCATCTCGTAGCCCGCGATCAGCCCCATCAGCTCCATGCGGTTGTTGGTCGTCGCGGGGTCGGCGCCGTGGCGCTCGGCGCGGATGCGATCGTCCTCGACCCAGACGGCGCCCCAGCCGCCCGGGCCCGGGTTGCCTTCGCAGGATCCGTCGGTGAAGACGCCGCTCGTAGGTCCCTCGTGGAAGCGCTCGAGCACTTCGTCGGGCGTGTAGAGCGTCATGCTGCGCGACATGGGGGGCCAAGCTATAGCATCGCCTCGATGTCCGAAGCTCCGTTCCGCTTCACGCTCGAGGGACGCGACGGCGCCGCGCGCGCGGGCCGCTTCACGACCCTGCACGGCGCCTTTCGCACGCCGGCCTTCATGCCGGTCGGCACGCACGGCGCCGTCAAGGCGATGACGCCCGAGCAGGTGGCCGCGACCGGCGCGGAGATCGTGCTCGCGAACACCTATCACCTGACGCTTCGGCCGGGCGAGTCGCTCGTCGCGAAGCTCGGCGGGCTGCACGGCTTCATGCGCTGGGACGGGCCGATCCTCACCGACAGCGGCGGCTTCCAGGTGTTCTCGCTGCCGCACAAGGACATCAGCGACCGCGGCGTGCGTTTCAAGAACGAGGTGGACGGCTCCGAGGTCGATCTCACGCCCGAGCGCTCGATCGAGATCCAGAACGCGCTCGGCGCAGACATCATCATGGCGTTCGACGAGTGCACGCCGTGGCCGGCCGACGAGCGGCTCGCCGCGACGGGCGTGCGCCGCACCCTGGCCTGGGCGTCGCGCTGCCTCGGCGCGCACGCGCGGCCGCGCGAGCAGGCGCTCTTCGGCATCGTGCAGGGCAGCACCTACCTCCACCTGCGCGAGAGCTGCGCGGCGGCGCTGCGCGGCATGGACCTGCCGGGCTACGCGGTGGGCGGCGTCTCGGTCGGCGAGGGCCACGCCGAGCTGTGTCGGATCACGGCGCACACGGCGCCGCTCCTGCCCGAGGACAAGCCGCGCTACCTGATGGGCGTCGGACTGCCCGAGGACATCATCGCGGCGATCGGCTTCGGCATGGACATGTTCGATTGCGTGATCCCGACCCGCTACGCGCGCAGCGCCTCGGTCTTCACGCGCCGCGGGCGCATCCGGCTGACGAACCGCCGCTACCGACGCGACGCCTTCCCGATCGACACGTCCTGCACCTGCGCGGCCTGTGCGGGCGGCTTCACGCGCGCCTATCTCCACCATCTCTTCAACGCGAACGAGATCCTGTCCGCGATCCTGGCGTCGGTGCACAACGTGCACTTCTACGAGCAGCTGGTGGGGTCGGCCCGCAGCGCCATCCTCGCGGGTGAATTCGAGAGCTGGCGCGCGGACTTCCTGGCGGAATACGCCAGCGCGGGCGCACGCGGGGAGGACGCAGCGCGCGACCCGGAGCTGTGATCCGGCGTCACGCTCTGCAAATCCAGCGCAGCCGATGAGAAGGACGGGAGGGGCTCGATCGGAGCCTCATGCCGTCACGCCTCGCAGCCGTCGCACTTCTCGGCGCCCTGCTCGCCGCGGGCGCGCTGCCGGCTGCCGCCGGCGAGATGGTGCGCACCGAGCGCCACATGAGCGAGTTCGCTCCCGACGCGCTCCCGACGGCCTTCTCGCCCTTCCACTCGATGCGCGCCGAGGCGTGGCCCGGGCGCGCGCTCCGCTTCTTCGGCGAGGGACTCGGCTTCGCGCTCGGCTCCGACGTCTCGCTGATCGAGATCGAGGGCGGCGCCGCCTGGCACATCTTCGACTCGCTGAGCCTCACCGCGAGCTACCGCGTGCTCGACGTCCATCTCGGCGCCGACGCCGAGCTCGCCGCGGGAGCCGGCAGCCGCGCCGACTTCGGCGCGCCGTTCGTCGGGGTCGCGGTCGACTTCTGAGCGAGCCGCGCTGCGCGCGGCCTACCGGTACGTCGAGCGGTGTCCGGAGCTGACGCGGCGGCGCGCGCGCTTGAACTTGGCCTTGAGCTTGGCGCGGTAGCGCGCGCTCTTGCTCCGATTTCGGTGGGGCAGCGCCTTGGCTTTCTTCACGTCGGCCTCCGGAAGGCGCGGGAATCTAGGGAAGGCCCGTGCGCGCGTCGACCCGGCCGGGCCCTCGCTCGCCTTCGGCTCGCTGCGCGTCGGCCGACCCCCGGATCGGCCTCCTTGCAGGCTATGCTGCCCCCGCCCCGGAGGCCCCGTGCAGAGCCCGCTCGACCGCATCGCGGACTTCGATCTCACCGACGAGCAGCGCCTGGTCCGCCAGGCGGTGCGCGAGTTCGCCGAGAAGGAGATCGCGCCTCACGTCGAGCGCCACGAGCGCGAGGAGCGCTACCCGCTCGAGCTGATCCGCAAGCTCGTGCCCCTCGGCTACATCGCGCCGATGATCCCCGAGCGCTACGGCGGCTCCTACAGCGACGTCGTCACCTACGGGATCATCTGCGAGGAGCTGGCGCGCATCGATTGGGTGATCGCGTCGGTCGTCTCGGTCACGAACTCGCTCGTCGGCGGGTCGATCCTGCGCCACGGCACCGACGCCCAGAAGGAGCGCTGGCTGCCGCCGCTGGCGCGCGGCGAGATCCTCTCGTCGGCGTGCCTGACGGAGCCCGGCGGCGGCACCGATCTCGGCAACCTGAAGAGCCGTGCTTCGCGCGTGCCGGGCGGCTGGCGCCTCGACGGCACCAAGGTCTTCATCTCGCACGCGGCGCACGCGGGTCTCTTCCTGGTGGTCGCCTCCGAGGACCTCGCGAAGAAGCACCGCGGCGTCAGCGCCTTCCTGGTGGATCCGAAGACCGAGGGCATCACCATCGGCGAGTTCCCGATGCGGACGCTCAAGCGCGACAACCTCGCCGAGGTCCACTTCGAGAACGCCTTCGTGCCCGAGGACGGCCTGCTCGGCGAAGCGGGCGGCGGCTTCCCGGTGCTCGGCTCCGCGCTCGACATGGGACGCTATTCGGTGGCGGCGCGCTGCATCGGCCAGGCGCAGCGCTGCATCGACCTCGCCGTCGCCTACGCGAACGCGCGCGAGGCCTTCGGCCAGAAGATCGGCGAGTTCCAGATGATCCAGCAGAAGATCGCCGACATGGTGTGCCGCACCGAGGGCGCGCGCGGCGTCGTCTACCGGCTCGGGCGCATGAAGGACGCCGGCGTGGCGCGCGCGAGCCTGGAGGCTTCGCTCGCGAAGCTGATGGCGTCGGAGGCGGCGACGCACAACGCGCTCGACGCGGTGCAGATCCACGGCGGCTACGGGCTCTCCGCCGAGTACGAGGTGGGACGGCTGCTGCTCGAGGCGAAGGCGCTCGAGTTCGGCGAGGGCACGAGCGAGCTGCACCGCAAGCTGATCGCCGAGCACGTGCTCGGGCTGCGGCGCCAGTAGCAAGCGGCGAAGCCGAGCGAAGATCGGTAGACAGGAACTCCCGGACTCGTGATGGACGCGAAGCTTCTCTTCTGGTGCATCGCGCTCGCGAACCTCGCCGCGATCGTCGCGTTCGCGCTGACGGGCGTGCGCGCGGTGCGCCGCGGCGACGTCCGCACGCACCGCCGTCGCATGCTGACGGCGGCGTCGCTGGTCGGCCTCTTCCTCGTCTCGTATCTCGTGAAGGTCGCCGTGCTCGGGCGCGAGGACCGCAGCCTCTGGACCGCGCTCGACCGCACGGTGCTCTACGTCCACGAGACCTTCGTCGTGCTGATGCTCGGCGGCGGCGGCTTCGCGGCCTTCCGCGCCTGGCGTTTCCGCGCGCGCCTCGGCCCGGCGCTGGCGCTGCCGCGCGACGGCGCGCTGCCGGGCGCGCAGATCCACCGGCGGGCCGGCTGGATCGCGGTAGTCGGCGCCGCGCTCGCCTTCGTCACCGCGGGCGGCGTGCTCGCGGGCATGTTCGCGCGCGCCTCCGGATAGGGCATGCCCGGAGCGCTTCGCGCGCTCGCGTTCGCGGCGCTGCTGGCGCTCGGCTGCGGCGCGCAGGCGCCGCGCCACCTCGTGATCGTCTCGCTCGACACCCTGCGCGCCGACGCGCTCGCGCTCTACGGGTCCGCGCGCCCGACTTCGCCGCAGCTCGAGCGCTTCGCGCAGCACGCATTCGTCTTCGAGAACGCGGTCGCGCCCGCCAACGCGACGACCGCGTCGCACCACGCGCTCTTCCAGTCGCGCAGCGCCGGCGACGCCATGGCGTCGCGCGACACGGCGCCGACGCTCGCGACCTGGCTGAAGGAGCAGGGCTTCCGCACGGCCGCCTTCACGGGCGGCGGCACGCTCTCGCGCGCCGCCGGCTTCGCGCGCGGCTTCGACGTGTGGGACGAGCGCAGCCCCGAGCTCGCGGTGAGCGTGCCGAAGGCGCTGGCCTTCCTCGACGAGGCGGCCGAGCGCGGCGATCGCACCTACCTCTTCGTGCACTGCTTCGACGTGCACCTGCCCTACGACCCGCCGCCCCCCTACAACACCGTCTTCGATCCCGCGTACCGCGGCGGTGTCACCGGCCGGGCGACCTTGCCGCTGCTGCGCGGCGTGCGCCGCATCTTCGAGCAGGCGCATCTCCCGGAGCCGCCCCGGCTCGACGCCGCCGATCGCGAGAAGATCCGCGCGCTCTACGACGGCGAGGTCGCGAGCGCGGACGCCCTGCTCGCGCCGCTGCTCGCGCGCCTCGACGCGCCGGATCTGCGCGAGAGCACCGTGGTGGTGATCCTGTCGGATCACGGCGAGGAGTTCTGGGAGCACGGCTCGGTGCTCCACGCGCACACGCTCTACCAGGAGCTGCTGCACGTGCCACTGCTGCTGCGCGCGCCGGGACGCGACGGCGGCGTGCGCATCGCGGCGCGCGTCTCGCTCCTCGACGTCGTGCCGACGCTGCTCCAGCTGCTCGGCGTGCCGGCGCCGCCGGACGCGCAGGGCCGCTCGCTGGTGCCGCTCCTCGACGGCGCCGCTGAGCCGCCGCGTCCGGTCTTCGCCGAGGGCTTCGCCTTCGACGCGAAGCTCCAGGCCGTGATCGACGGCGATGCCAAGGCGATCCGCCGGCTCGACACGGGCGAGGTCGCCCTCTACGACCTGGCCGCCGATCCCGCCGAGCAGCGCGATCTCGCGGCCGCGCGCCCCGCCGAGCGCGAGCGGCTGCGCGCGCTGCTCGACGGCGCGCTCGGGCGCGCGCACGCGTCGCAGAGCCCCGCGCTTCCCGCCGACGTCGAGCCCGCGACGCAGGAGCGCCTGCGGCAGCTCGGATACATCGATTGAGCGCGTTAGAGTCCGCGGCCAGCCATGCCGCTGAAGTGGATCGCGTCGCTCCTCGCCCTGGCCGCTTCGCTCGCCGCCGGCTGTGACGCGCGCCCAGGAAAGCCGCAGAACCTCGTCGTCATCTCGCTCGACACCCTGCGCGCGGACCACCTCGGCGTCTACGGCTACGAGCGCGAGACGTCGCCGCAGCTCGATCGCTGGGCCGAGCGCGCCTTCGTCTTCGACAACGCGCTCTCCGCGGCGAACTACACCCTCGCGTCGCACCAGGCGCTCTTCCAGTCGCGCACCGCGCGCGTGGCAAAGGACGCGCGCCTCGACGGCCCCACGCTCGCAGTCATGCTGAAGGAGCAGGGCTTCCACACGGCGGCCTTCACGGGCGGCGGCATGCTGACCGAGATCCACGGCTTCTCGCGCGGCTTCGACAGCTGGGACGAGGGCAACCAGCTGCTGGTGGACACCGTGCCGAAGGCGCTCGCCTTCCTCGACGAGGCGGCGCGCGAGGGCGGCCGCTTCTACCTCTTCGTGCACTGCGTCGACGTGCACCTGCCCTACTCCCCGCCCGCGCCCTACAACCGCCTCTTCTACCCCGAGTACACCGGCACGGTCGACGGCGAGGGGACGCGCAAGCTGCTCAGCGTGCGCAAGATCTTCGAGGGCACGTCTCACTACGTCCGCTTCGACGACGCCGACAGGAAGAAGGTCGTCGCGCTCTACGACGGCGAGATCGCGAAGATGGACGTCGATCTCGCGAAGCTGCTCGGCCGCATCGACGCGCCGGACCTGCGCGACGACACCCTGGTCGTCATCGTCTCGGATCACGGCGACGAGTTCTGGGACCACGGCTCGGTGCTGCACGCGCACACGGTCTTCCAGGAGCTGCTGCACGTGCCGTTCCTGCTGCGCGTGCCGGCGCTCGAGCGCGAGGCCCGCCACATCGGCGAGCGCGTCTCGCTGCTCGACGTGGTGCCGACGGTGCTCGAGCTGCTCGCGCTGCCGCAGCCGAAGGGGCTGCGCGGCCGCTCGCTGGTGCCGCTGCTCCACGGCGAGACCCTGCCCGAGCGGCCGGTCTTCGCGGAGGGCTTCGCGGTCGACTCGAAGCTCCAGACCGTGGTCGACGGCCCGTGGAAGCTGATCCGCGATCTCGATTCGGGCCACGTCGCGCTCTTCGACCTGGAGAGCGACCCGCAAGAGCGCAACGATCTCGCGCCGGCGCAGCCGCAGCAGGTCGAGCGGCTGCGCCAGCTCCTCGACGGCGTGCTCGGCCGCAGCCGCGAGAAGCAGGATCCGCTGGCGCTGCCGGCCGAGGTCGACGAGGCCACGAAGGCGCGCCTGCGCGAGCTCGGGTACATCGACTAGCCTGCCGGCATGCACCTGAATCTCGGCAGCATCCTTGCCGGCAGCGCGGCTCTCCATCCCGAGCGCGTGGCGCTGCGCCAGGGCGAGCGCGCGCTCTCCTACGCCGAGCTCGACCGCGCGGCGCGCGGCGTCGCGACGGCGCTGCATGCGCGCGGCATCGCGCCCGGCGAGACGGTCGCGCTGCTCGTGCCGAACGTCGCCGAGTTCACGCTCGCGTACTTCGGGATCCTGTACGCCGGCTGCACCGTGGTGCCGCTCAACGTGCTGCTCTCGGCGCCCGAGGTCGAATACCACCTGAAGGACTCGCGCGCGCGTCTGCTGATCGCGCACCCGCTCTTCGAGCGGCCGGCGCGCGCAGGCGCGCAGGCCGCAGGCGTGGACGTCGTCCTCACGGAGGGTGCGGGCGCGGGCACGCTCACCGAGCTCGCCGGCGCCGATCCGCTCCCGGCGCTGCACCCGACCGCCGCGACCGACACCGCGGTCGTGCTCTACACCTCGGGCACGACGGGCAAGCCGAAGGGCGCCGAGCTCACGCACGCGAACCTCTTCGTGAACTGCGCGGTGGTCGTGCCGAAGCTCGTGACACCGCACGAGGACGAGGTGGCGCTCGGCGTGCTGCCGCTCTTCCACTCCTTCGGGCAGACCTGCATCCAGAACGCGACGATCGCCGGCGGCGGCTGCTTCTCGCTGCTGCCTCGCTTCACAGCGGAAGACGCCTTCGAGAGGATGGAGCGCCACGGCGTCACGCTCTTCGCCGGCGTGCCGACCATGTACTTCGCCTTGCTCCACCACGAGCCGTCGCGCCGCTACGACCTCTCGAAGCTGCGCTGGTGCCTCTCCGGCGGCGCGCCCATGCCCGTCGAGGTGATGAAGGCGTTCGAGTCGAAGTTCGGCATCGAGATCTACGAGGGCTTCGGCCTCTCGGAGACGTCGCCGGTCGCGAGCTTCAACATGAAGGGGCGCACGCGCACGCCGGGCTCGATCGGCTACCCGGTGTGGGGCGTCGAGATGGCGATCCTCGACGACGACGACCGCCCGCTGCCCGACGGCGAGCGCGGCGAGATCTGCATCCGCGGGCACAACGTGATGAAGGGCTACCTCGGCCGCCCCGACGCCACCGAGGAGGCGCTGCGCGGCGGCTGGTTCCACTCGGGCGACATCGGCATCCGCGACGCCGACGGCAGCTACCGCATCGTCGACCGCAAGAAGGACATGATCCTGCGCGGCGGCTTCAACGTGTATCCGCGCGAGGTGGAGGAGGTGCTCTACGCGCATCCCGACATCGTCGAGGCCGCGGTGATCGGCGTGCCCCACGAGAGCCACGGCGAGGAGGTGAAGGCCGTCGTCGTGTCGCGCAGCCCTGCGCTCGAGAAGGACGCGCTGATCGCCTGGTGCAAGGAGCGCCTGGCCGCCTACAAGTACCCGCGCATCGTGGAGTTCAGCGAGAGCCTGCCGAAGGGCCCGACCGGCAAGATCCTGAAGCGCGAGCTGCGGCGGTAGATGGATGCACCGCGCATGCGCGGGATGCGGGCCTGGTCGGGCCGCCTGCGCGTGCTCCCCGACTTCCTGATCATCGGCGCGGAGAAGTGCGGCACGACCTCGCTCTACAAGGCGCTGACCGCGCACCCGGACGTCTGCGCGGCGCGCCGCAAGGAGCCGCACTTCTTCGACTACCACTACGCGCGCGGCGAGACCTGGTACCGCGCCTGGTTCCCGTTCCTGTGGGTGCGCGCGCTGCGGCGTCGCCTGCGCGGCAGCTTCGCGACGGGCGAGGCGAGCCCCGACTACATCTTCCATCCGCACGCGGCGCGCCGCGCGAAAGAGCTGCTGCCGCACGCGAAGCTGATCGCGATCCTGCGCGATCCCGCGGAGCGCGCCTGGTCGCACTATCAGCAGCAGGTGCGCAAGGGACGTGATCCGCTGTCCTTCGAGGAGGCGCTCGCGCGCGAGCCCGAGCGCGTCGACGCGCCGCTCGCCCGGATGCAGCGCGACGAGACCTTGACGGTCGAGTCGGTGACGCGCTTCAGCTACCTGGCGCGCGGCCGCTACGCCGAGCAGCTCGAGCGCTGGCTCGCGCACTATCCGCGCGAGAGCCTGCTCGTGCTGCGCAGCGAGGATCTCGCGGCAGCGCCGTCCGCGACGGTCGGGCGCGCGCTCGCGTTCCTCGGGCTCGACGCGCGCGCCGGCGGCGAGCCGCGCGCGGAGCGGCGCAACGTCGGCGGCTACGAGCACGCGCTCGAGCCCGCGCTGCGCCGCCGGCTGGCCGACTACTTCGAGCCGCACGACGCGCGCCTGCGCGATCTACTCGGCACGGAGCCCGGCTGGGGGCCCTGACCATGCGGATCTGCGTGCTCGTCGCGACCTATCCCCTCGTCAGCGAGACCTTCGTCTACGAGCCGGTCCGCTGGCTCGCGGAGCGCGGTCACGACGTAACGGTGCTCGCGAAGCGCGCGGGCTCGCTGCCGCGCGAGGACGGCGTGGAGACGCCGGTCGTGGCGCCGCGCGTGCTCACGCCCGCGCGCGAGGCGCTGGCCTGGCTGCGCGCGCCGGGCGACGCGCTGCGCCGGCTGCCACGCGTGCGCGTCGCCGCGCGCGCTCTCCTGCCGGAGGTCGCGGCCGCGGACGCGCTGCTCGCGCACTTCGGCAAGGTCGGCGAGCGCTGGCTGCCCGTCGCCGCCGCGGCGCGGCGCCCCTACGCCGTCTTCTTCCACGGCAACGATGCGACGGGCGAGCTGCGCGGGCGGCCCCGTCGCTACGACGCGCTCTTCCGCTCCGGCGCGGGCCTGATCGTCAACTGCGATTTCATGGCGGAGCGGCTCGCGGCGGCCGGCGCTCCGCGCGAACGCCTCGCCGTGATCCCGAACGGCGTCGACGCTTCGCTCGCGGCGACGACGCGGCCCGCGAGCGACGCGCGCACCGTGCTGACGGTCGGGCGGCTCGTCGAGAAGAAGGGCGTCGCGGACTCGCTGGCCGCCTTCGCGCGCGCCGCGCTCCCTGCGGACTGGCGCTACGAGATCGTCGGCGACGGCCCGCTGCGCGCGTCGCTCGAGCGCGCCGCCCAGGGAGCGGGCGCGGTGCGCTTCCGCGGCTTCCTGCCGCGCGCGCGGACGCTCGACGCGATCCGCGCCGCGTCGCTGCTCGTGCTCGCGAGCCGCACGGCGGCGTCCGGCGACGCCGAGGGCACACCGAACTGCGTGATCGAGGCGGCGACCTGCGGCGTCCCCGTCGTCGCGACGCGGCACGGCGGCATCCCGGAGCTGCTGCCGGCGGACGCCGAGGCGCGCGGCTTCCTGGTGCGTGAAGGCGACGTCGACGCGATCGCGCGCGCCATCGCGTCGCTCGCGGCGAGCGAGGCGCTGCGCCGCGAGTGGGGCGAGGCCTGCCGCGCGCACATCCGGAAGCGGCACTCGGCCGACGCGCACGTCACGGCGCTCGTCGGCGCGCTGGAGCGGGTCGCGCGCGTGCCCTCTCTCTGATCAGTACCGGCCCATGTCGCGACCCAGCAGCGTTCGCCCTGCGTCCGTTCCGGCTCGGCCTCGAGCGCCTGCTCGAAGGTCAGCGACGCGATGCCTTTGCGACTGCACCAGGTAGCGATACAGCGAAGTCGTGCCCGACTTCGCCGCGCCGATGCTCAGGAAGTCCGGCAGCAGGCGCAGGAAGCCGGTCGCGAGCCGCTCGGTTCAGCGCTTGCGCGGAGGAGAGCGGCGCCCGATCGTGCCGCTCGTGCTGCCGCAGTTCCTCGTGATCGGGGCCCAGAAGTCGGGCACGACCTCGCTCTACCGCTATCTCGGCCGCCATCCCGAGATGGTGCGCGCGCGTCACAAGGAGCTCCACTACTTCGATCGCGAGTTCGCGCGCGGGCCGCGCTGGTACGAGACGCAGCTGGCGCCGCCGTGGCGCGTGCTCGCGCGACGCCTCGTGGGCCGCCGCACGCTCTGCGGCGAGGCGACGCCCGCCTATCTGACCGATCCCGCGGTGCCGGCGCGCGTGCGCGCGCTGCTCCCCGACGTGCGCCTCGTCGCGCTGCTGCGCGATCCCTCCCGCCGGGCGGTCTCGCACTACCACCACCGCGTGCGCAACGAGGGCGAGTCGGGCGGGGCGGCCGCCGTGCTCGACGCCGAGCTCGCGCGCGTCGAGCGGGAGGGCGACGCGCATCTCTCGCCGTTCGGCTATCTCGCGCGCGGGTACTACGCGCGTCAGCTCGAGCGCTGGCTCGCGCACTTTCCTCGCGAGAGCTTCCTGCTGCTGCCGGCCGAGCCCTTCTTCCGCGATCCCGCCCCGACGGTACGGCGCGTCGCCGATTTCGTCGGGCTGGCGCCGCTCGACCCCGCCACCTACGTCGGCGCCTTCAACGTCCGCCATGCCGGCCGCTACGAGAGCCCGCCGGCGGAGCTGCTCGCGCGCCTCGACGCGCACTACGCGCCGCACAACGAGCAGCTGGCGAAGCTCTGGCCCGAGCTCGGCGCTGCCTGGGCGCGCGCATGAGCAGAACGCTCACGCGCGCATGAGCACAGCGCTGCGCCGCGCCGCCTTCGTCGTCGGCGTGCCGCGCTCCGGCACGACGCTCTTCGCGCGCCTGCTCGACGGCCATCCGCAGCTCTTCGTGGTGCCGTTCGAGACGCACGCCTCGGTGTGGGCCGGCCGACCCGATCCGGTGACGCGGCTCCTCGAGCGCATCGCGCGCTTCCAGAAGCTCGAGAAGGGATCGGCGCAGGAGCAGCAGATCGAGCGCGCGCTGCGCGCGCGGCTGCCCGGCGTCGCGGATCTCGAGACCCTCCTGCGCGGGACCATCGACGCGCTCTTCGAGCAGGCGGGCTCGCCGTCGCGCGCCGAGGTCTTTGTCGAGAAGACGCCGCGCCACCTGCGCGTCGTGCCCGAGCTGCTGCGCATCTTCGGCCCGGAGACGCGCGTGCTCGCGCTGGTGCGCGATCCGCGCGCCGTCATGGCCAGCCGGCGCACGCGCTTCGAGCGCATCGGCGCGGGCAACGTGCGTCACTTCGCGCAGCGCTGGGCCTACGCCGACGCGCTCGTGCGCCGCTACCAGACGCGCTTCCCCGCCTTCCTCGCGATCCGCTACGAGGACCTCGTCGCCGACGCCGAAGGCGTCATGCGGCGTGCGGCGGAACACCTCGGGATCGCGTGGGATCCCCTGCTCGTCCAGCCGACGCGCTCGGGAGAGGAGTGGCTCGGCAACTCGAGCTTCGGGCGCGGGACGCAGAGCGGCGTGAGCCGCGAATACCTCGACCGCTGGCGCAAGGAGCTCGTGCCCGAAGACGTGGCGCGCCTCGAGCTGCTGCTGCGCGACCGCATGCGCGCGTGGGGCTACGAACCGCTCTCGCGCCCGCGCGCGGGACCGTCGCTGCGGCGCCTCGCGGTGGAGGTCGTGACGGCGCTGCGCCAGGTCGTCTGAAGGGCGCCGCTCAGCGGCTCGCCTGTTGCTCCGGCCGCTGTGCGCGCGTCTCCTCGAAGATGCGCAGGATCTTCGGCGACACCGCGTTCGGTTCCAGCCTCAAGAGAGGATCCGCGTCGAGCGCACGCGCGAAGCTCGCGCGGGCGGCGACGTCGTGGCCGAGCGCGATCTCCGCCATGCCCGCCAGCACCTCGAGCCGCGCGCTCCGCTCCGCGGCGCCCGGCTGCGACTCGAGCGGGCGCAACAGTGAGCGCGCGGCCGTGGCCTCGGACAGCGCCTGCTCGAAGCGCGCGCTGCGCAGACTCTCTCCGGTGTCGAGGATCGCGCAGTCGACCGGGAGCAGCGCCCTGGACGCCGGCGCCGCGGGCGCCGCGGCGCGCGCGGGCGGCGCAGCTGCGGTCGCGACGGTGCGCGCCACACGCGGGCGCGGCCGCGCTGCCAACGGCTTCACGCCGGGCGGCAACACGAGCAACTGCCCGACCTCGAGTCGATCCGGATCCGCGAGCGCGTTCACCTGCGCGAGCGCCGCGACGCTCGTGCCCTGCGAGCGGGCGATGCTGTGGAGCGTGTCGCCGGTCTGCACGACGTAGTGCTCGTTACGCGGTGCGGGCGCCGGCTGCTGCGCGGGCCGCGCCGGCTGTTGGCGCGGCGAGTCCGATGCGGGACCGAGGAACGGAAGGTTCTGGAACGGGAAGGGAGGATTGGCGCACGCGAGCGACAGCGCGGCGCCGAGGGCGGAGAAAGAGAGAGGGATGGGGCGCATGTCGAGCCTCCGTCCCATCCCTCCTTTCCACCGTAGGACCGCCTCGCGCCGGACCGCAAGCATTTCGATTCGACGGGCGAACGGCAGCCGCAACGAGCCGTCTCCGACGGAAAATGGCGCGTTGACACTCCGGTCGGGCCGGATTTAGGGTGGCCGTCTATCGGTCTCGGGTCTCGAACCTTGCTGTAGGGAGGATCGGCATGGCATCTCGGAGCACTCGTGTCTCTCGCACCCTGGTCGCGTTCGCATTCCTGGTCTTCGCGAGCCTGCCGCTCGCGTCCGGCGCCGCCGGCTGGAGGCACCAGGGACACGCGTGGGTCGCGTTCGAGACTCCCAATACGTGGTCGATCGAGATCCTCTCCAGCGCTCCCGACCAGGTGAGCGGCGGCGACGCGCTCGTGCGCGTGACGTTCCCCGGGAAGAAGATCAAGAAGAACGCGCGCGTGCTCCTGAACGGCGCGGATGTGACGAGCCAGCTCCAGCCGGACGGCGGCGACCTCGTCGGCGTGGTGACGGGCTTCGTCGTCGGCGCGAACGTGCTCGAGCTGCGGCCGTCGGCCGGCGCGCAGTACGCGCAGGCGCGGCTCGACGTCACGAACTACCCGAAGAACGGCCCCATCTTCTCCGGCCCGCAGCAGCAGCCCTTCGTCTGCACGACGGCGCGCAACGGGCTCGGGCAGCCTTTCATCGACAACCAGGATCACTTCGGCATCCCGGTGGCGCAGGAGGACGCGAGCGGGAACTACCCGCGCGACGGCCGCGGCTACCCGACGGCGGCCGCGACGATCATCGGCTGGAGCAAGAACTGCGACGGCAACACGCGCTTCCAGTACCAGTACCGCAACACCAGCGGCGCCTTCCTGCCGCTGCCCGGCGGCCCCGCTGGCGCGCTGCCGGCCGACATCGCGACGACGACGACGCTCGACGGCCAGACGGTGCCCTACATCGTCCGCTGGGAGCGCGGCGTCATCAACCGCTTCGTCTACAGCGTCGCGATGCTGGCGCCGACGACGGAGACGTCTCCCACCGATCCCGACGACTCGCTCTGGAACGGGCGCCTCGTCTTCAGCCTCGAGGGCGGCGTCGCGATCGGGCGCACGCAGGGCACGAACGGCACGGGCGCGATGTTGCGCCACGACGTGCTCCAGAAGGGCTACGCGATCGTCACCTCGACCGCGCTGCGCACGAACACGCACTACAACCTCGAGCTCTCGGGCGAGACCGCGCTGATGCTGAAGGAGCACTTCATCGAGGACCACGGCGTCCCGCTCTACACGGTCGGCGTCGGCGGCTCGGGCGGCGCGATCCAGCAGTACGCGTTCGCGCAGAACCAGCCCACGCTGCTCGACGCGGCGATCCCGCAGTACTCGTACTCCGACATGATCACGCAGACGATCCACGTCGGGGATTGCGAGCTGATCGAGCACTACTTCGACAAGACCGACCGCTTCAACGCGAAGTGGAAGGACGTGCTGAACCGGCGCGCGGTGCAGGGCCTGAACGCGAGCGTGACGCCCGTGATCAGCGCCGGCGAGGCGTCGGGCACGTGGAATCCGCTCTACTCGCTCTACACCCTGCTCGGCCTGAACCGGCCCACGCCGATTCCGGCCTCGGCGACGACGCCTCCGCCCTTGACCGAGTGCCGGCGCGCGTGGTTCGGATTGACGCCGCTGGTGCTGAATCCGGTCTTCACGAACGTGCAGGACATCGACAAGCTCGCGCAGGGCACGGCGGGTGTGGACTGGACCCACGCCGGCGACCTCGTGAACGTCTACGGCACCGACGCGTCGGGCTTCGGGCGCTCGCCCTGGGACAACGTCGGCGTGCAGTACGGCCTGCAGGCGCTGAAGGACGGCGTCATCACGTCGGCCGAGTTCCTGGACCTGAACGCGAAGGTCGGCTCGTGGAAGGAGCCGGGCGCCATGGTGCAGGAGGGCTTCCCCTTCGTCGGCGCGCCGAGCGCCGCGACCTTCGATCCGTGGAGCTCGCGCAACATGAACCTGTCGCCGGGCGGCACCACGCCGGCGCCGCGACGGCACGGCAACATCGACGCCGGCCACGCCGCCTACGAGCACGGCATCCGCTTCGACGGCAACCTCGACATCCCGGTGATCGACTGGCGCCACTACCTCGAGCACCAGCTCGACATGCACCACAGCCACCAGTCGTTCGCGACGCGCCAGCGGCTCCAGGTGGCCGGCACCGACGACCACCAGGTCATCTGGTTCACGGACGCGCGCCCCGGCGCCGTGCAGTTCGACCAGACGCCCGAGGCGTTCGAGGTGATCGACGAGTGGGTCGCGAACATCCGCAACAACCCGGCCGGCGGCGTCGCGGGCAACAAGCCGGCGCGCGCGGTCGACCGCTGCTTCGACACGTTCGGCAATCAGATCGCGGCGGGCGATCACGTGTGGGACGGCGTCCTGGATGCGAACGCGCCGGGCGCCTGCACGCAGGTGTTCCCGATCTACAGCAGCACGCGCCGCGTCGCCGGCGGTCCGTTCCAGGGCGGCATCTTCAAGTGCGGCCTCGAGAGCGTCGACGACGCGATCGCGGACGGCGTCTACGGCAGCTGGACGCCGGACGCGGCCGAGCACGCCCGCCTGCTGGAGATCTTCCCGGAAGGCGTGTGCGACTGGAGCCAGCCCGACCAGTTCCGGCCCTGATACTCGATTCTCCGCTCGGCTGCGCCTCGCTGCGCGCGGCTCCGCTCGGATGACACGACAGCGGGTCAGCCCCCGTGAGGCTCCGCCGCTTGCCGCCCTTGTCCGCGCTTCATGGGATCACGCCCCCGGCTTGTTGCAGTCCCACATCTGGGTGCACCAGCCGGATGCGTTCATGCACTGGATGAACTGCGTCTCCTGCGGACTTCCCACCGCGAGGGTCGCGGTGTCCGGCACCTGGAGCTGCGAGAGGCAGGTGTTGCGCTGGTTCTCGAACATGCCCATGTCGCCGAAGCCCTCGCGCAGGTACCAGCTCGAGTAGCCCCACGTGGTGGCGACGGTGCGCGCGCAGGCGAACGCCGCAGCGAGCGCGAGAAAGACGAGGAACGAGGCGAGAGTCTTCCGCACGACGGGACCTCCTTCGCGATCACGGTAGCGGTACGTAGTAGATCCAGGCGTCCTGATCGACCTTCAGGTCGATCAGGCTGTCGTTGATGACGTCGAGGTGTACGTAGACCGGCGTGCCGGCCTTCACGATGATCGCGTAGCCGGCCGGGAACGTGATGTTCGTGCTCGTGATGTTCGAGCCGAGGTAGGTGCTGCCCTGTGTCGAGCCGTAGCTGAAGAGACCCGGTCCGGCGTACTTCATGCGGAAGATGCAGCCCGTCGC
>DASUFZ010000265.1:0-24062 GCA_036274295.1 Myxococcota bacterium | reverse complement strand
GGTGACGGCGCCCTACAAGTACCCGCGCCAGATCGAGTTCGTCGACGCGCTGCCGAAGACGGTCAGCGGGAAGATCCGGCGCGTCGAGCTGCGCCAGCGTACGAGCGAGCGGTAGCTCGTCGCTTCGGAGGCCGACGGGCTCCTCGGGTGGCGCCCCCCCACCGTCGCCCGTCGGACGGGCCCCGGAGTAGCGAGCGAAGCGAGCGGGTCGCCGCAAGCAGCGGCGCTGCACCGAGATCGAGGGAGCGCAGCGCCTTCATTTCCCAGCGCCGCTGCGCGCAGCGAGGCGAAGCCGAGCGGAGCCAAGAACTAGCTGAACTTCGAGCCGGGACCGCGCCGCTCGGGCGGCGGCAGCACCTGCGTCCAGGTTCCGCCCGCGTCCTTGGAGCGCAGCACCATGCCGTCCTGCCCGACGATGAAGCCCGTCGTGCGGCCGCCGGCGAAGCCGAGGTCGCGCATGAAGGTGAAGATCGGCGGGAAGCCGGCCTTGGGCGGCTCCCACGTGCGGCCGCCGTCGGTGGAGTACTGCACCAGCCCCTTCTCGCCGACCGCCACCGCGCGATCCGCGCTGGTGTCGACCGCGAAGAGCGCCTGGCGTCGGCTCGTCTCGACGTAGGTCCAGCTCGCTCCGCCGTCCTCGGAGCGCAGGATCACGCCGCCGAGGCCGGAGATCAGCCCGTGCTCCTGGTCCGGGAAGTCGACGGTGAAGAGGAAGGGATTCTGGATCACGGAGACCTTGATCATGGGCGGACCGCCGTTCGGCGAGCGGCGCCCCTCGACGTAGCGATCCAGGAAGGTCGCGTCGTGCTCGAGGAAGTCCTCGTAGTCCCAGGGCGGCTTGTTGTACATGCGCAGCCGGTCGCTCATCAGGCCGGCCTCTTCGATCACGCCCTTCGTCTCTTCCAGGCGCGCCGAGATGGTGTCGAAGAGGTTTTCGGGGTTCTGGGCCTTGCGGTCGTAGTACTTGGCGATCTCCTTGTCGTCGACGTACACGTCGATCAGCACGTTCAGGTGCTGCTCGTTCTCGATGCGCTTCGCGAACTCGGTGAGCCGCTCGCGGTCCGCGTCGGAGAGCTCGAGCTGGTCGTGCTTCAGGATGATGGGATCGATGCGGACGTCGCCGAGGATCTCGCCCTTCTGCCAGCTCTCGCCCCTGTCGTCGGAGAAGAAGATGTATCCGAACTCGCCGATCAACCAGCAGCGGCTGCCGCCCTTCACGCAGGTGACGTCCTGGAGGCTCACGTCCTCGTAGACCTTCTCGTTGTTCCGGACCTTCTCCTGGTCCTCGAACGAGAGCCACACGAACTGCGGGTGGTCGAGGCCGACCGTCATCGAGTGGTCGACCCAGGTGGCGCCACCATCGTGCGTCACGATGCGGCCGCCGAACTCGCCGACGGCGATGGCGGTCTTGTCGTCGATCGCCTGGACGCCGAAGAGGTGGGTGCCCTCCGTCTCCTTCAGGTTCGGCTGGTGCACCCAGGTCTTGCCGCCGTCCTCCGTGCGCAGGATCGTGCCGAGCTGGCCGACCGCCCAGCCGACCGATGTGTCCGCCATCGACACCGAGTAGAGGATGCGGAGCGTCGGGACCTTGCCCTTGTGCCAGTTCTCGCCGCCGTCCTCGGACCAGTAGACCGCGCCCTGGTAGCCGACCGCGACGATGTGGGACTCGTCGATCACCGACACCGAGAAGAGGTCGTCGAAGATGTCGATCTCTCCCGAGCCGTAGCGCGAGGCGAAGTCGAAGTTGTGGCACCCCATCGATGTGGCGAGCGCCAGCGCGAGCAGCGCGGCGCAGGCCACGCGGGGGGAAGGACGGGACATGCGCACCCCGAAACGAAGCGCCGCCGCGATTGCCGCGGCGGCAAGGATGGCGTTTCTTTAGACGAGTGAGCGGCGCATTGTCAAGCAGCGCTCCGAGCGCGCGCGAGCCGCGCGCCCTCGCGCACGGACCCGTCGCCGACGCCTGGCGTGCGACGGGAATTCCCCAGGCCCTGCGCCTCCTCGCCTGCGTCACGGCGATCGGCTTCGACGCCCTTCGCGTGCGCCTCGCGGAGTGGCTCCGCAACGAGCCGGAGGCCGCGCGCGAGAGCCGGCGCGCGCGGCTTCGCGACCGCAGCGCGCGGCGCGTGGTCGCGACGCTCGGCGCGCTGAAAGGCGTCTACGTCAAGCTCGGCCAGTTCGCGGCCCTGCGCCTCGACCTGCTGCCGCGCGAGATCACCGACGCGCTGGCCTCGCTGCGCGACGCCGTCCCTCCCCTGCCCTTCGCGAGCGTGCGCCGCGCCATCGAGCGCGAGCTCGGCGGCTCGCTCGAGTCGCACTTCGCCGAGTTCGAGGAGACGCCGCTCGGCGCCGCGTCGATCGCGCAGGTGCACCGCGCGCGCCTCCGCTCCGGCGAGGCGGTCGCCGTCAAGGTCCAGTACCCGTGGCTGCGCGCGTCGCTGCCGGCCGACCTCGCGCTGGTGGGCACGCTCTTCCGCCTGTGGCCCGGCGGCCGCACTGCGCGCCGCGACCGCGCGCGGCTCTTCGCCGAGTTCGCCGCAGGCCTGCGCGAGGAGCTCGACTTCGAGCGCGAGGCGCGCGTGGCGGCGGAGATCGCGCGCAATCTCGCCGCGAATCCGCGCATCGCCGTGCCGGAGATCGTGCACTCGCACACGCGCGCGCGCGTGCTGACCATGCGCTACCTGCCGGCCGTCGGCCTCGCCGATCGCGCGGGCCTCGCGCGCCTCGGCGTCGCGCCGCGCGAGGTGCTCGAGATCGTCGTGCGCGCCTACGCGGCGCAGATCTTCGTCGACGGCCTCTTCCACGCCGATCCGCACCCCGGCAACCTCTTCGTGATCGACGAGCCCGGCGCCGCGCAGGCGCCGCGCGTCCTCTTCGTCGACTTCGGTCTCTCGCGCCGCCTCGACCCGCAGCTGCGGCGCGAGCTGCGCCTCGGGCTCTACGCCCTGCTCCAGCGCGACGTCGACGCCTTCGTCGCGGGCATGGGCCGCATGGGCATGATCGCGGCGGGCACCGAGCCCGCGGTGAGCGGCGCCGTCGCGGCGATGTTCGAGCGCGTAGCAAACCAGGGCGGCGCGCTCGGCATGGGCGGCGCGGCCGTGCTGCCGCTGAAGGACGAGGCGAAGGCGCTGCTCCAGGAGACGCCCGGGCTGCAGCTCCCGAACGACCTGCTCCTGTACGCGAAGACGCTCTCCTACGTGTTCGCGCTCGGCGCCGACCTCGCGCCCGAGGTGGACGCGCTGAAGCTCTCGCTGCCCTACGCGCTCCAGTTTCTCGCTCAGGATGACTAGCGAGGCTTCACCAGCCGCAATCCCTGGAGCCGGATGAAGCCGCCCGCGTCGCGCTGGTCGTAGCCGCCCGCCTCGTCGAAGGAGACGAGCGACGTGTTGTAGAGCGACACCGGGGAGCGGCGGCCGGTCACCTGCACGGAGCCCTTGCAAAGGCGCAGCCTCGCCTCGCCCGTGACGTTGCGCTGCGACGCGTCGATGGCGGCGCGCAGGAACTCCATCTCGGGCGCGTACCAGAAGCCGTTGTAGATCAGCTCGGCGAAGCGCGGCGACAGGCGGTCGCGCTCGTGCATCACCTCGCGGTCGAGCGTGATCGACTCGACGGCGCGGTGCGCGACGTGCAGCACCGTGCCGCCCGGCGTCTCGTAGACGCCGCGCGACTTGAGGCCGACGAAGCGGTTCTCGACCATGTCGACGCGGCCGATGCCGTGCGCGCCGGCCAGCTGGTTCAGGCGATGCAGCAGGCTCGCCGGCGAGAGGCGCTCGCCGTCGATCGAGACGGGCACGCCCTCCTCGAAGCCGATGATGATCTCGCTCGGCTGGTCCGGCGCGTCCTGTACGGAGCGCGTCAGGATGAACATGCTCTCGTCGGGCGCGCGCCACGGATCCTCGAGGATCCCGCCCTCGTAGGACACGTGCATGAGGTTGCGATCCATCGAGTAGGGCTTCTGGAGCGTGGCCGTGACGGGGATGTTGTACTTCTGCGCGTAGGCGATGCAGTCCGGGCGCGAGTGCAGGTCCCACTCGCGCCACGGCGCGATGATCCCGAGCTCGGGAGCGAGCGCGCGGAAGGTCAGCTCGAAGCGGACCTGGTCGTTGCCCTTGCCCGTCGCGCCGTGCGCGACGGCGTCGCAGCCGGTCTCGCGCGCGACGAGGGCCTGGTGCTTCGCGATCAGCGGGCGCGCCAGCGAGGTGCCGAGCAGGTAGTGGCCCTCGTAGATCGCGCAGCCGGCGATCGCGGGGAACACGAAGTCGCGCACGAACTCCTCGCGCAGGTCGCGCACGATGCAGTCGACGGCGCCGGTGGCCTTCGCCTTGGCGGGCAGCCCGTCGAGCTCCTCTTCCTGGCCGATGTCGGCGGTGTAGGCCACCACCTCGCAGCCGTACTCGGCGATCAGCCAGTGCAGGATCACCGACGTGTCGAGCCCGCCGCTGTACGCCAGGCAGACCCGCTTCACCGCTCGCCGCGCCATCTCGCGCCCTCCAGAGAGGCGCGCAAGTTAGCGCCCGAGGGAGGAGATGGGGGCGTCAGACCTTGCCTTCCGGCGCGCCGAGCTCCCGGCCGAGCTGGTCGACCCACTTCCGCATGCGCGCGAGCGCGCGCATGCCGGTCGCCGCGTGGAGCTTCTCCTGATCGCCGCGCACCGCTTCGGCCAGCGCCGACAGGCAGCCCGCGATCTCGTCGAGCGGCTCGAGCACGTCGCGCCGCAGCGCAAGCAGCCGGTCCTCGCCGCGCGACTCCTCGGTCAGCACGATGATGACGCCGACGCGCCCGCCCTCGACGACCACCGGCGAGGCCAGCGCGAGGTAGCCGGTGCCGCCTTCGCGCAGGCGGAAGCGCGCGCGCGGCTCGCCGCCGCACACGCGCGCGACGGCGGAGAGCACCGCCTCGCGGGCGCCGCCGCCGAACAGGCTGGCGAGCGGGACGCCGCTCGCCTTCGCCTTCGTCTGCGAGAAGGCCTTCTCGAAGCAGGGATTCACGTAGACGGCGCGGCCGTCGGGATCGCCCACCAGCACGGGCGTATCGACGAAGTCCATCAGCGAACGGGACGCGCCAGCCACGGGAGCCTGCCTACGCCTCGCCCGGCAGCTCGTACTCGGCGTTCTCGCGCACGAGCTGCTGGATCTCGTCCTCGGAGAGCGTGCCGGTCGTGCGCACCGTGATCGACTGCTCGCGGCCAGAGCTCTGGTCGCGCGCCGAGACGTTGACGATGCCGTTGGCGTCGATGTCGAAGGAGACCTCGATCTCCGGCTGTCCCTTCGGCGCCGGCGGGATGTCCGACAGCACGAACTCGCCGAGCATGTGGTTCTCGTCGGCGCGCTCCGCCTCGCCCTGCAGCACGCGAATCTTCACCGCGGACTGGTTGTCGCGCGTGGTGGTGAAGACGTGCGACTTGCGCACCGGCACCGTGGTGTTGCGCTGGATCAGGGTCGCGAAGTGGCCGTCGAAGGTCGCGATGCCGAGCGAGAGCGGCGTCACGTCGAGCAGCAGCAGGTCGCGCTCGTCGGAGACGAGCACGCGGCCCTGGATCGCCGCGCCGACGGCCACCACCTCGTCCGGGTTGACGCCGCGGTGCGGCGGCTTGCCGAAGTACTTGGTGACGAGCTGCTGGACCAGCGGCATGCGCGTCTGGCCGCCCACCAGCACGACGTGGTCGATCGCGCGCGGGTCGAGGCCGGCGTCGGCGACGCACTGCTCGACGCTCTTCATGGTGCGCTCGACGATGTCGCCGACCAGGCTCTCGAGCGTCTCGCGCGTGATCTCGACGTTGAGGTGGCGCGCGCCGCTGTGGTCGTTCGCGATGAACGGCAGGTTGATCTCGGTGGTCTGCAAGGTCGAGAGGTCGCACTTGGCCTTCTCGGCGGCGTCCTTCAGGCGCTGGCGCGCCATCAGGTCGTCGGAGAGGTCGATGCCCTCCGTCTTCTTGAAGAGCTCGAGCACGTGGTCGACGATGCGGCGGTCGAAGTCCTCGCCGCCGAGGAAGGTGTTGCCGGCCGTCGCCAGCACCTCGACGACGCCCTCGGCCAGCTCGAGGATCGAGATGTCGAAGGTGCCGCCGCCGAGGTCGTAGACCGCGATCTTCTCCTCGCGGTTGTGGCCGAGGCCGTAGGCGAGCGCCGCCGCGGTCGGCTCGTTGATGATGCGCAGCACCTCGAGCCCGGCGATCTTGCCGGCGTCCTTGGTGCACTGGCGCTGCGTGTCGTTGAAGTACGCCGGCACCGTGATGACGGCGTCCGACACGGGCTCGCCGAGGTACTCCTCGGCGACGCGCTTCATCTCGCGCAGGATGATCCCCGAGATCTCGGAGCACGAGAACGTCTTGCCCGCGACGACGATGCGCGCGTCCTGGTTCGGCCCCTCGACGATCTCGTACGGGAAGAGATCGAGCGCGCGCTTCATCTCCGGCGAGTCGTAGCGGCGCCCGATCAGGCGCTTGGACGCGTAGACGGTGTTGCGCGCGTTGGTGATGGCCTGGCGCTTGGCCAGGTGCCCCACCAGGCGCTTGCCGTCCGGCGCGATCGCGAACATCGACGGGCTCGTCTTGTAGCCCCCGGTGTTCGGGATCACGACGGGCTTGCCGCCGTCGATCACGGCCACGCACGAGTTCGTGGTGCCCAGGTCGATTCCGATCACTCGACTCATGCCGCCCCTCCCGGCCGCGTCCGACTTCGATGCTGGCGCAGCCGCTCGGCCTTGATTTCCGGATCTCTCGCGTCGACGCGCGCGCCGCGCTCGAGCGCAGCGGAGGCCTGCGCGTGCAGCCCCTGGCGCCGCAGCACGCCGGCGAGCAGCGCGTGGTGCGCCGCCACCTCGGGCTCGACCTCGACGAGCTGCTCCGCGTACTCGCGCGCCTTCTCGAGCTCGCGGGCGTCGATGCAGAGCGACGCGACGCGCTTCAAGGTCTCGACGTGGCAGGGGCGGTAGTTCAGCGCCTCTTCGAGCAGGCGCAGCGCCTCGCCCTGCGCCGTCGCGTCGCCGGCCTCCTTCAGCAGCGCCTCGGCGCGCGCGGCGTGGACCTGCGCCTGGATGTCGGAGAAGCCCGACTTGAACTCCTTCTCCCAGGGATCGAAGGCGATCGCGAGCCGCATGCTGGCGGCCGCCTCGAGGAAGCGGCCCTCGTGCGCGGAGACGCGCGCCGCCTGGTAGAGCTGGCGCGCGCGGACGCGCCGCTCGGCCAGCAGCTTCGGCGGGATCTTGAAGCGGTTGCGCAGCCGCTCGAGGTTCTCCATGCGCCCGGGCACGCGCTGTCCGCGCGGGGGCGCCGGCTCGGCCCCGATGCGCTCCGTCGTGCCCGGCGCCGCCTGGCGGTACTCGCCCTCCGGCGGGCTCGGCATCGACGCGAGACTCTTCTCGATCTCGGCGCGCGTGGTCGGATCCGACAGCAGCTCGTACGCCTCGGCGACCTTGCGGAAGATGCGCTCGAGCCTGGCGCCGAAGTGTCCCGTGTTGCGCCGGTAGTAGCGGTCGGGGTGGTACTCGCGCGACAGCTTGAAGTACGCGCGCTTGATGTCCTTCGCCTCGGCGCTGCGGTCGACGCCGAGCAGCTCGTGGTACGGGCGCTCGAGCCCGCTCTCGAACTCGAGGATGCGCTGCTGGAGATCGACGGGGATGCCGAGGCTCGCGTCGACCTGCGCCTTCGCGTCGACGAGCGCCTTCTTCGGGTCGCGGGCAGCCGCGGCGATCTTCGCGGCGCGCGCGCCGCCCTTGCCCTCGACGACGATCACGCCCTTGGCCTCGAAGCGCTCCAGCGCACGGTCCACCTCGAGCGGGGACAGGCCGCCGATGTGACAGAGCGTCTTCCAGCTCGTCGCGCCGTCGATCCTCGAGAGCAAGAATCCCTCCACAGGTGTGAGCTCGAGATCCTCGGGGTCGAGGTCCGGCGCGAGCCGGGGAATCCGCTCCTGCTCTCCGCTTCCGCCGTTGCTGGAACCCATGACGACCCCGGCGGCGAGGCATTCGCCGCCGGCGGGGGTATCGGCAGCCCCGAGCGGAAAGATGAGTGCAACGCGGCGGCGCCAACCCCTCGCCGCGGCTCACTCTTATCGCCGGAGAAGCTTCTCCAGCACGGCCTTCTGCGCGTGCAGGCGGTTCTCGGCCTGGTCGAAGACGATGCTGCGCGGGCCGTCGAGCACCTCGTCCGTGATCTCCTCGCCCCGGTGCGCGGGTAGGCAGTGCATCACGAAGGCGTCCTTCGCGGCGTGCGCGAGGAGCGCGCGGTTCACCTGATACGGGCGGAACAGGCTGCGGCGCATCTCCGCCTCGGCCTCCTGGCCCATGCTCGTCCACGTGTCGGTGTAGACGAAGTCCGCGCCGGCGACCGCCTCGACCGGGTCCTCGCTCCAGCGGATGCGCGCGCCGCTGCGCGCGGCGATCTCTTCGGCGCGCTTGCGCACGCGCAGCGCGGGCCGGTGCGATTCCGGGGTCGCGAGGCGCAGCTCGAGGCCCAGCACGGCGGCGCCGAGCAGGAGCGAGTTGGCCATGTTGTTGCCGTCACCCACGTAGGCGATCGCCGCCTCCTGGAGCGGGCAGTGCTCCTGCATGGTCTGGAAGTCCGCCATCACCTGGCAGGGGTGCAGCAGGTCGGTCAGCCCGTTGATGACGGGGATGGTCGCGCTGGCCGCGAGCTCCTCGACGAGGTGGTGGCTGTAGGTGCGCGCCACGATCGCGTCGACCCAGCGCGAGAGGTTCGCCGCGACGTCCCCGGGCGTCTCGCGCGTGCCGATGCCGACCTCCTCGGGCTTGAGCCAGATGGCGTGGCCGCCGAGCTGCGTCACCCCCGCCTCGAAGGTCACGTGCGTGCGCAGGGACGGCTTCTCGAAGAACATCGCGACCGAGCGGCCCTCGAGCGTCTGCGGGCGCTCGCCGCGCTTCAGCAGCTGCTTCAGCTCGCGCGCGCGCGCGAGCATCGCGAGCAGGTCCTCGGCGCTCCAGTCGGCGAGGCTGATGAAGTCCTTCGGCACGGTCAGGGGGTGATCAGGGTGCCGACGCCGCCATCGGTGAACATCTCGAGCAGGACGGCGTGCAGCATGCGCCCGTCGACGACGTGCGTGCGGCCGACGCCGTTCTCGAGCGCGTCGATGCAGCACTCGACCTTCGGGATCATGCCGTCGCGGATCGTGCCCTCGGCGATCAGCTTGCGCGACTCCGCCACCGAGAGCGAGTGGATCAGCCGGCCGCTGGCGTCCTTCACGCCCTCCACGTCCGTCAGCAGGATGAGCTTCTCGGCGCCGAGCGCGCGCGCGATGGCGCCGGCTGCCTCGTCGGCGTTGACGTTGTGCGTGACGCCGCGCTCGTCCACGCCGAGCGGCGCGATGACGGGGACGAAGCCGGCCGCCGCGACCGCGGCGATCGGCGCCGGGTTCACGGCCACGATCCGTCCCACGCGCCCGACGTCCTGGCCGTCCACCAGGCGGCGCGTCACGCGGATCATGTCGCCGTCGCTGCCGGTGAGGCCGACGGCGCGGCCGCCCGCGCGCTGCACCAGCGCCACGATCTCGTGGTTGACCTTGCCGCCGAGCACCATCTCGACGACGTCCATGGTCTCGTCGTCGGTGACGCGGAGCCCGGCGACGAAGCTCGAGGTCTTGCCGAGCCGTTTCAGGATCTCGCCGATCTGCGGACCGCCGCCGTGCACCACCACCGGCCGCAGCCCCACGTACTTCAGCAGCACCACGTCCTGCGCGAAGGACGCGCGCAGCGACTCCTCCGTCTGCGCGTGGCCGCCGTATTTGATCACGACGGTCTTGTCGTAGAAGCGCCGGATGTAGGGCAGCGCCTCGATCAGGACCTCGGCCTTGTCGATCAGATCCTTCATCGAGGCTCGTCAGCCCTTTCGCTCGTTCGCTTCGCGTCGCGCGCGCGCGAGGTCGTCGATCGATTCGAGCAAACTACGGTACAGGAGCGCGTTGCGGACCGCTGCGGAGAGCGCGGTCCCGATCACCTCGGCGGTGCGCAGAGAGGCGCGGCTCCCGGCCGGCAGGAACGCGCGCGCCAGGCCGAGCACGCGCCCGCGGATCGCGATCGGCGCGATGCAGAGCGGCCCGGCGACGCCGTCCTCCGGCGTGTCGACGTCGGCAACGAACCCGGGCTCGTCTTCGGGCCGATCGGCCGCGATGGGGCCGCCGCCCTGGAGGACGCGCCCGGCCAGCCCGCGGTCGCGCGGCAGCCGCGGCCTATCCGTGCGCGGCGCACCCGTGCGATCCGTGCGCGCGTCACCGGCGGCGGCCTCGAGCGCGAGCGAGCCGGCGCGCGAGTCGACGAGGTAGAGCGACACCGGCGCGGCGCCGAGCTGCTCCGCGATCTTGCGCAGCGCCGCTCGCAGCAGCGGGCCCGGCTCGATCTCCGCCGTGAGCGCGGCGGCGACGCCCTGCGCGAGCTCGACGCGCACCGCCTCCTCGGGATCGGCAACCGGCTCCGGCGCGGGTGCCTCCGCGACGGGCGCCGGCGCGAGGCGCGGCGCCGCGCTGAAGGCGAGCAGGCGCGCGAGCGCCAGATCCTCCTCCGCGAAGGGCTGCGCGGGCGGCCGCTCGGTCGCGCACAGGACCCCGAGCGGTCCCTGCGAGCCGCGCAGCGGAACCAGCAGCGCCGAGCCCGAGCCGTAGCGGCCGCGGCGCGCGCGCCCGGCGCAGCGCTCGTCGCGGTCGACGTCGTCGATCAGCAGGCCCTCTTCCGCGTCGAGCGCGAGCCCGGCGACGGAATCGCGCACCGACATCACCGCGAGCTCGCGGGCGGCGTGGTCGCCGCCGCGGATCGCCGCGACGCGCAGGCGGTCCTCGCCGTCGGCGACGAGCAGCGAGGTGCGCGCGGCGCCGAGCAGGCGCGCGGCGCTCTCGATCAGCGCGTCGGCGGCGTCGTCGGGTGCGACGTCGGCGGACGCGCCCTGCCAGGCGGAGAGATCGTCGGCGAGACCGGCGAGGCGCGCGCGCAGGGACTCGAAGCGCGTCGCCGTCTGCGTGGCGTCGAGCGCGCGCCGCACCGCGAGGCGGAGCTCCTCCTCGTGGATCGGCTTGGCGAGGTAGTCGGCCGCGCCGCGGCGCAGCGCCTCGAGCAGCAGCTCCTGCGCGGCGCTGGTGCCGAGCACGATCACGCGCAGGCTCGGACGCCGCTCGCGCAGCGCGCGCAGGGTCTCGATGCCGCCGCGCGCGGACGGCGTGAGCCCGAGCAGCACCGCGCCGACGCCGAGATCCTCCGCGAGCTTCAGCCCGTGGAGCGCGTCCTCGGCCAGCTCGCAGTCGACGCCGTCTTCCGCGAGCAGGCCGCGGATCTGGTCGCCGACGCCGCGCTCATCGTCGATCACGAGCACGCGCTGTGTCACCGGGTGGGCCTCACAGGATGTAGCGGGACAGATCCTCGTCCCGGACCAGCGCTTCGAGACGCGCGCGCACGAACTCGGCGTCGACCACGCAGTGCGAGCCGCCGAGATCGGGCGCGTCGAAGGAGAGCTCCTCGAGCAGCTTCTCCATGACCGTGTGCAGGCGGCGCGCGCCGATGTCGTCCGTGCCCTCGTTGACGCGCGCCGCGAAGCCGGCGATCGCCTCGATGCCGTCCTGCTTGAACTCGAGGTGCACGCCCTCGGTGGCGAGCAGCGCCGTGTACTGGCGCACCAGCGAGTTGCGCGGCTCCGAGAGGATGCGCACGAAGTCGTCGCGCCCGAGGCTCGTCAGCTCGACGCGGATGGGGAAGCGGCCCTGCAGCTCGGGAATCAGGTCCGAGGGCTTGGCGACGTGGAAGGCGCCCGCCGCGATGAAGAGGATGTGGTCGGTCTTCACGGGGCCGTGCTTCGTCTGCACCGTCGAGCCCTCGACGATCGGCAGGAGATCGCGCTGCACGCCCTCGCGCGAGACGTCGGGGCCGCCCCGGCCGGGACCCGAAGACGCGATCTTGTCGAGCTCGTCGATGAAGACGATGCCCGTCTGCTGCACGCGGTGGACGGCGAGCTCGCGCACGCGCTCCATGTCGACGAGGCGCGTGGCCTCCTCGGCCTGGAGCGCCTCGCGCGCCGCCGCCACACGCATGCGCCGGCGGCGCGTCTTCTTCGGCATGAAGCTGCCGAGGAGATCCTTGAACTGCATGCCCATCTCTTCGACGCCCTGCGGCGTGAAGAGGCTGATGCTCGGCGCGGCGCCGCCGTCCTCGAGATCGAGCTCGATCTCGCGGTCGTCGAGACGGCCCTGGCGCAGCAGCCCGCGCAGCTTCTCGCGCGTCTCGCGCGCCGAGCCCGGCGGCTCGGCGTCCGGCGCGCCGGGCTGCATCGGCATCGGCGGCGCCGCCATCGGCGCGGGCAGCAGCGCGTCGAGCAGGCGCTCCTCGGCGCGCTCCTCGGCCTTCGCGCGCACGGCGCGGCGCTCCTCCTCGAGCACGAGCGCGACGCCCACCTCGGCGAGATCGCGCACGATCGATTCGACGTCGCGGCCGACGTAGCCGACCTCGGTGAACTTCGAGGCCTCGACCTTCAGGAAGGGCGCCTCCGCGAGACGCGCCAGCCGCCGCGCGACCTCCGTCTTCCCGACGCCCGTCGGGCCGATCATGATGATGTTCTTCGGCGCGATCTCGTCGCGCAGCTCGGGCGCCACCTGCTGGCGGCGCCAGCGGTTCCGGAGCGCGATCGCAACCGCGCGCTTCGCCTCGCCCTGACCGACGATGTAGCGGTCGAGCTCGGAGACGACCTCGCGCGGCGTGAAGCTCTGGGACGTCACGGCAACGAGACCACCGTAACACGGTCGTTCGTGTAGATGCAGATCTCGGCCGCGATGCGCAGCGCGCGCTCGGCGATCTCGGTCGCGGGCAGGCTCGTGTGCGCGAGCAGCGCGCGCGCGGCCGCGAGCGCGTAGCCGCTGCCGGAGCCGATCGCGACGACGCCGTCGTCGGGCTCGATCACGTCGCCGCCGCCCGAGACGAGCAGCAGGGTCTGCGGGTCGCCGACGAGGAGCATCGCCTCGAGCCGGCGCAGCGCGCGGTCGAGGCGCCACTCCTTCGCGAGCTCGACGGCCGCGCGCCGCAGGTTGCCGGGGTGCGCCTCCAGCTTCGCCTCGAGCCGCTCGAGCAGCGCCATGCCGTCGGCCGCGCCACCGGCGAAGCCGATCAACGCGCGCCCGGACGCCGAGCGCCGCACCTTCTGCGCGCCGTGCTTCACGGCGGCGTTGCCGAGCGTGACCTGACCGTCGCCCGCCATCGCGATGGCGCCGTCGCGCAGCACGGCGAGCACGGTGGTGGCGTGGAACTGCGGCTGACTCACTTCTTCTTCTTCGCTCTCGGGTGCGCGCGATCGTACACCTCGGCGAGCCGCTCCATCGAGACGGCCGTGTACTTCTCCGTCGTCGACAGGCTGGCGTGGCCGAGCAGCTCCTGGATCTCGCGGAGATCCGCGCCCATGTCGAGCAGGTGGGTGGCGTAGCTGTGGCGCAGGCGGTGCGGGTGCACGCGCTCGAGGATCCCCGCCCGCAGCGCGCGCTGCGAGAGGATGCGCCGCACGTCGCGGACGCCGAGGCGCGCGCGCACGCCGCCGCGGGGGCGCAGCGCCGTGAAGAGCGGCTCGCCGCGCGAGCCGGGGCCGCGCCGGCCGGCCAGGTAGCCGTCGAGCGCGGCGCGCGCGGCTGCCGGCAGCGGCACCACGCGCTCGACGCCGCCCTTGCCCTGCACGCGCACCTCGCCCCGGTGGAGATCCACGTCGCGCACGTCGAGCGACGCGAGCTCGCCGACGCGCAGGCCCGCGCCGTAGAGCAGCTCGACGAGCGCGCGGTCGCGCAGCCCGCGCGCGGCGTCGCTCTCGCGCTTCGGCTCCGCGTCGGCCTCGGCGAGCGAGATGCAGTCGTCCACGGCGAGCGGCTTCGGCAGCCGCTTCGGCACGCGCGGCGACGTCATGCCCTGCGTCGGATCGCGCCGCGCCCTCCCCTCCCGCACCTGGAGGCGGAAGAAGCAGCGCAGCGCGGCGAGCTTGCGGCCGAGCGTCGCGGGATCGCGCGAGGCGTGCAGCGACGCCAGCCAGCCGCGCACGTCGCCCGAGTCGACGCGGCCGGGCGCGCGCGCCGCGAACTCCGCGAAGTGGCGGACGTCGGAGCGGTAGGCGCGGCGCGTGTGCGCGGAGAGCGCGCGCTCCGCGCGCAGGAAGAGATCGAAGTCGCGCAGGGCCGTCTGCCACGCAGCGCCCTGCTCCGCGCGCGAGGCGCTGCCCTTCTCCGCGCGCGGCTCTGCCGTCATCCGGCCTGCGCGCGCACGCGCGAGGCGTACGCGTCGATGCGCGCGAGCGCGCGCTCGGCCAGCCGCTCGTTCTTCTCGCGCCGGGTCAGCTTGCGCGGCGCGCCCTCGAGCGGAGGGAAGAGGCCGTAGTTCACGTTCATCGGCTGGAAGCGCTTCGCGTCGGCGCCGACGAGGTAGTGGAGCAGCGCGCCGTGCGCGGTCGCCTCGTCGGGCAAGGGCGGCGCCTCTCCGCGCACCGCATGCGCGACGTGGATGCCGGCGAGCAGCCCGAGCGCCGCCGACTCGACGTAGCCCTCGACGCCCGCCATCTGCCCGGCGAGATACACGCCCGGCGCCGCGCGCAGCGAGAGATCGACGTTCAGGTGGCGCGGCGCGTTCACGTAGGTGTTGCGGTGCACGGAGCCGAAGCGCGCGAAGGCGGCGTCCGACAGGCCGGGCAGCATGCGGAAGACGCGCTTCTGATCCGCCTGGCGCAGGCGCGTCTGGAAGCCGACGAGCCCGAGCAGGATGCCGCGCTTGTCCTCCTGGCGGAGCTGCACCACCGCGTGCGGACGCGTGCCGCTGCGCGGGTCGACGAGGCCGACCGGCTTCATGGGTCCGAACGCGAGCGTGTCGCGCCCGCGGCGCGCCATCTCCTCGATGGGCAGACACCCCTCGAAGTAGAGCGCCGCCTCGAAGGGATGGAGCGGCAGGGTGTCGGCCGCGAGCAGCGCGTCGAGGAAGCGCGCGTACTCGGCGCGATCGAGCGGCAGGTTGACGTAATCGCCCTCGCCGGTGTCCTCGTAGCGCGACGCGCGGAACGCGATCTCGGGGTCGACCGAGTCGGCGTAGACGATGGGAGAGAGCGCGTCGTAGAAGTAGAGGTACGCCTCGCCGAGCAGGCGCTGGAGGTCCGCCGCGAGCGCGTCCGCCGTCAGCGGACCGCTGGCGAGGATGAGCGGGCGCTCGGGCGGGATCGCCTCGACGCAAGCCCGGCGGATCTCGATCTGCGGGTGCGACTCGAGCGTCTCGGTGATGCGGCGCGCGAAGGCGACGCGGTCGACGGCGAGGGCCTTGCCGGCCGGCACGGCGGACTCGTCCGCCGCGGCGAGGATCAGGGAGTCGAGGCGCCGCATCTCCTCCTTCAGCAGGCCGACGGCGTTGCCGAGCTGGTTCGAGCGCAACGAGTTGCTGCACACGAGCTCCGCGAAGTCCGGCGCGGCGTGCGCGGGCGAGAAGCGCAGCGGCTTCATCTCGTAGAGCACGACGCGCAGGCCGCGTCGCGCGGCCTGCCACGCAGCCTCGCAGCCCGCGAGCCCTGCCCCGACCACGCTGACCTGCGCCGTCTGCAAGGGCGACCCCCGAAGGCCGGGAACGCTAGCTCAGGGCAGCGCGCGCGGGCCTACGGCAGCGCGCGCAGGCGGCCGTCGCGATCCTCCACGACGCGGCCGGCGAGCTCGAGCTCGAGCAGCGGCGCCGCGAGGGCCTGCGGCGCGACACCGAGTCGCCGCGACAGGCCGTCGCGCGTGGCGGGCTCGCGCTGGAGCGCGGCGAGCAGCGCTTCGAGCTCCGCATCGAGCGCGCGCGGCGCTGCGGCCGGCGCGCGCGGCGGACCCGCGAGCGCAGCCAGCACGTCGCTCGCGTCGAGCGCGGGCGCCGCTCCGTCGCGCAGCAGGCGATTCGGGCCCTCGCTGGCCGGCGCGTCGACGGGGCCCGGCACCGCGAGGACGTCGATGCCCTGGTCGAACGCGTGGCGCACGGTGTGGAGCGAGCCGCTCTTGAGGCGCGCCTCCACGACCACGAGCGCTTCGGAGAGCCCGCTGATCAGGCGATTGCGCAGCGGGAAATGCGCGGCGCGTGGCGGCGTGCCGGGCGGCAGCTCGCTGACCAGCGCGCCGGACGCGGCGATGCGCTCGGCCAGGCCGCGGT
Source organism: Myxococcota bacterium (assembly GCA_036274295.1). GTDB lineage: Bacteria > Myxococcota_A > UBA9160 > UBA9160 > SMWR01 > DASUFZ01. The sequence goes on along the minus strand of DASUFZ010000265.1, from coordinate 7,949 downwards.
GCTCGGGCGGGTACACCTGCTCGACGCCGCAGGCCAGCACCGCGACGGTCGCACCGCCGGCCTCGAGCGCGCCCTCGTGCGCGGCTGCGTCGATGCCGCGCGCGAGACCCGAGACGACGACGAGCCCGGCGCCCGCCAGCTCGGCCGCGAGACGTCGCGCCGCCGCGCGCCCGTAGGCGCTGGCCGCGCGCGCGCCGACGATCGCCACGGCGCGCCGGCCGAGCAGCGCGGCGTCGCCGCGCACGGCCAGCACGGGGGGCGGCTCGCGCAGCAGGGCCAGGCGCCACGGATAGGCCGCCGCCGGCAGCGGCACGAGCACGGCGCCGCTGCGCTCCAGCGCCACCCGTGCGCGCGCGATTTCGGCGTCCGCCGGCGCCGCGAGACGCATGCCGCGCAGCGCGCGCGCCGGATCTCCCTGCGCGGCGCGCAGCGCATCGGCCGCGCGCGCCGGCTCGAGCGCGAGGACGAGCTGGAGCGCGAGCCACGCGCGCAGCGCCGGCGCGCAGGCGGGATCGCGGGGATCGAGCGCTCCCTCCGCGTGCGAAGCGAGGTCCACCGGAAGCTCCCCGGGACCGGGGAGCCGGAACGTGCCCTGCCCTGCGACGAGCCGCTAGTTGACCTCGGCGTCGGCGGGCGCCGGTGCGCCGCGGAACTTGTCGCCGAGCTCGAGCTCGGTCTCCGCCTTCGTGACCAGCGCGACGGCGGTCTCCTCCGAGGTCCTCACCACCACGAGCCTCGCGACGACGCGATCCGGCACGTGCACCTTCTCGTCGCGTGCGTGGTCCTCGGTGGTGTAGCCGGTGCGGAAGACCTCCAGCGGGCTCCCCACCTCGAGGCCGTCGACGCTGCCGCGGTTCAGGTACACGAAGTCGTTCCAGCCGATCACCACGCGCTTCTGCGGGAAGAACGTGATCTTGCCCTCGACGTCGGCGGGGCTCGGCAGCAGCGGGATGTCCTGCGGCAGGGGCTGGCGCGGCGTCAGCCGGTCGCCCTCCTCCACCTCACCGGTCGACATGCGGATCTTCGCCAGCGAGGTCTCGGGCAGCGTCTGCGTCACCTCGACCCAGCCGACGAACTCGATGTGGTAGCCGAGCAGCCGCCCGGTGTCGGGATCCATGACCTTCGCCCGGTTCCGGAAGATGGTCAGCTGATCGCCGACCGCGACCGCGCCCTCGCCGAGACCGATGTAGATCTGGTCCTCCTGCGTGAGCATCACGCGCTCCGGCACGCGGCCGACGATGCTGCTCGCCGCCTCGTACTGCTCGGGCGTGATCAGGCCCGTCGACTCGCGCGCGGAGACGTGCACGAAGGCCTGCTCGGCGGGCGCGGCGGCCGCCTCGGCCGGGGCCGCGGGCGCCACCGGGAAGACCTCCTCCGCGGCGGCCGGCTCGTTTTCGCCGCCCGGCGGCAGGTTCGCGAGCAGCTGGGCCGCCTCCTCGGCGCTGATCTTCCGCATCTCGTTCGGCGTGATCCAGATGCGGTCGCCGGGGTAGATGCGGTGCGGATTCTCGACCTGGCCGTTGTCGTGCCAGATCGACGGCCACACCCAGGGCGTGCCCAGGTAGGCGTCGGAGATGTCCCAGAGCGTGTCGCCCGTGCGGACGATGTGGATGCGTCCCTGGTGGCCCTGCGAGTCGTAGCCGATCGCGCCGAGGACCGGACCGCTGCCTTCGGGCGCGGTGCCTTCGGCCGCCGGCGCGGCCGCATCGCTCGCGAGATCGGACGGCGCGGCAGCGGGCTCGCTGCCCGGCGCCTCGAGTGCGGCCGGCTGCGCGTCCGTCGCGGGCGCGGACTGCGTGTCCGTCGCGGGCGCGGAGGGCGCGGCCTCTTCGGCGACCGCAGCGGGCTGCGGCAACGCGGCCGGATCGTCGGCCGGAAGCTGCGCCACGCCGCCGTCGGCAGCCGGCGGTGCGGCCTCGTCCACGGCGCTCGCAGTCGCGAGCCATCCCACGGTCAAGGCCGGAACCAGGAGCCCGAGCTTGCTCCACGTCATCGCATCCCTCCGCGTGCAAGGGGCCCCCCCAAGACGGGAATTCCCCGGCGCCCTCATCGGCGTGCCAGCGGAGCGGCTTGATAGAGGTGAGCCCGGCTACTGGGAGCAGCGCTGGAGCACGGTCTGGGCGTCCGACATCCACGGGGGATCGCTGACGGCGGCGGCGCCCGCCGACTTCTGCGCGGTCGCGTAGGCCTGGTGGTCGGAGAGCGCCTGCTCGGCCGACTCCTTGCAGTTGCTCTTGTCCCCGCTCGCGTCGTACGCGAGCGCGAGGTGGTAGCGGATCAGGCCGAGGTTGGAGTCGCCGGGCCGCGTGCCGGCCGCGGCCTCCTTCAGGTAGCCGATCGCGGCCGACGGGACGCCGCGCCGGTAGAGCACCCAGCCGAGCGTGTCGGCCGTGTTCGGGTCGTCGGGCATCAGCGCCTTGGCCTCCTGGGCCAGGTCGAGCGCGCGATCGAGGTTCTCGCCCTTCTCCGCGAAGAGGTACGCGAGGTTGTTCTTGGCCTCGCCGAGGTTCGGCTCGTAGCGGATGGCGTCCTCGTAGTGCTTCACCGCCTTGTCACGCTCGCCGCCGAACTCGTAGAGCACGCCGAGGAAGTGGTGGATCTGCGGCTGGTCCTGCTTGACCTCGAGGGCCTTCTCGTAGGTGCCGATCGTTTCGCCGGTGCGGCCCGTGCGCGCGTAGAACTGCGCGAGCAGCCGGTAGCTCGACATCAGGTTCGGATCGAGCTCGATCGCCTTCTTGAACGCGACCTCGGCCGCGTCGTTCTGGTTCTCGAGCACCGCCAGCCGGCCGGCCAGCTGCTGCAGCGCCGCGCTGTTCGGCTCCTCGGCCAGAGCCGCCTTGATGCGCTGCGCGGATTCGCCGGTGCGGCCCTCGGAGCTGTCGATCGTGAGCAGGCTGCCGAGGATCTCCGGATGCCGGGGCTGCTCGGTGAGCGCCTTCTCGAAGTACTTGCGCGCGACGTCGAGGCGGCCCTTGCGCAGGTAGATGCGCGCGATCGCGTAGTTCACCTCGGCGGTGCGCTGCGACTCCTCGACCGCCTCGATCTCCTTCAGCGCCTCGTCCACGCGGTCGAGGTTCACCAGGCTCTGCGCCACGCGCAGACGCACGCTGGTGGCGTTCGGGCGCTCCTTCAGGTAGCGGCGCCCCTCTTCCACCGCGTACTCGTGCTCGCCGAGAGCGGCGTGCACGTCGGCCAGCAGGCGCCGCGCGTCGACCATCGTCGCGTCGATCTCGAGGGCGCGCGCGAGCTCGGTGCGCGCCGCGGTGCGCTCGCCGGAGAGCGCGAGCGCCGAGCCGAGCAGGAAGTGCGCCTTCGCCCAGTCGGGCTGCTGGTCGATCGCGCCGCGCAGGCTGCGGATGGCCTCGTCGAAGTGCTTCTCCGCGATGTCGAGCTTGGCCTTCACGAACAGCCCGCCGGGATCGGTGGGCTTGGCCGCGAGCACGCGCTCGACGATCTCGCGGCCCTCCTTCACGCGGTCGGGCTCCTTGCGCGAGAAGCCGATCTCGAGGAGCACCTCGGCGACGCGCAGATCCGCGTCGTTGGTGTCCTTCGGCGCGACCTTCTGGCCGTTGCGCGCGGCTTCGAGCGAGCCGTCGAGATCGCCGATCTGATCGCGGTACGCCGAGAGCACGAGGTGCGTGTGGTAGTCGTCGGGCTTCACCTCGGTGGCCTTCTGCGCCAGCAGGTCGGCCTTCGCCTGATCGCCCTTCTCGCGGTACATGCGCGCGAGCAGGTAGATCAGATCCACCGAGTTGTTGGTGGCCTCGATGCCCTTCTCGAGCGTCGCGCTCGCCTCGGGGAAGCGGTCGCGCAGGTAGTAGAAGGACCCGAGCACGGAGTAGGCGCCGACGAGCTGGTCTTCCTTCGAGAGCTCGAGGGCCTTCTTGTAGGCCGCCTCGGCCTCGGCATCGCGGTCGCCGCCGTCGGCGTAGAAGCCCGCGAGGGCGACGAAGGTCTCGGGCGACGGATCGCGCCGCGTCGCCTCGAGGAACTGCGCCTCGGCGGCCTCGCGCTCGTTGTGACGGCGCAGGAAGGTCGCGTACAGGATGCGCGGCGGGGTCTCGTCGGGCTTGAGCTCGACGGCCTGCGCGTACGCCGCGCGCGCCTCGTCGATCTGCTTCAGCGCCTCGTGCGCCTGCGCCTTCACCATGAAGGCGTCCGAGCGCGTGTTGTCGACGGCGATCACCTCGTCGGCGCGCGAGAGCGCCTCCTCGAGCTCGCCCGCGTAGATCGAGATCTGCGCGAACTGCAGCTTGGCGTCGAGATTCGAGGGGTCGAGGCGGACCGTCTCGCGCAGCTCCCAGAAGCCCTCGCGCGGCTTGTCCGACTTCAGGTACGCCTGCGAGAGCTTCCAGTGCGCCTCCGCCTGATTCGGATCGAGCTGGAGGACGTTCTTGTACTCGATGACGGCCTCGTTCCACTTCTCGCCGTCGTAGTACTCCTGCCCGCGCGCCATGTGCTGCGCGATCTTCTCGGAGTCCGACTGGCAGGCCGCCAGCAACAGGGCGGCGAATGCCGCGCCGAGAGCCCGAACGAGGTGGTTGCGCATGCTTATCGAGACCCCCGAATCATCGTGACACCACCGCAGTGGCGGACGAACCGTCGCCGCGCCTTGGACCCCGGTGGGGCGCCTAGGGTTCAACCGATGCGGCTCGCGAGCAAGGGGGGCGCGCCCGGCGAACCGTCAGTCCAGCTCCTCGGCAGGTACGAGGTACTTCTTGCCTTCCTGCTCGAGCCAGCCGCCCTCTTTCAGGCCCTTGAGGGCTCGCGTCACCGTCTCCCGCGAGGTCCCGATCATGTCGGCGATCTGCTGGTGGGTCAGGGCCGGCGTGACGCGCCGCCCCGAGCGCTGAGGATCCTGCTTCGCCAGGCGGAGCAGCAGACCCTTCGTCCGCTCCTCGACGCGCTGGAACGACAGCGACGAGGCCTGATCGTCGACCCGCCGCAGCCGGCGGGTCAGCTCCTGGATGACCGCCATCGCGAGGTCGGGGCTGCGGCGCAGCACCGCGAGGAAGTCGGCGCGCGAGAGCGCCAGGATGCGCGAGTCGGACAGCGCGCGGACGCTCGCGGAGCGCGGCGCGTTGTCGAGCAGCGACATCTCCCCGAAGAACTCTCCCGCCTCGAGGAACTCCAGGATCTTCTCGCGGCCGTCGTCGGAGAGCTTCGAGACCTGCACCCGGCCTTCGCAGATCACGTACATGTAGTCGCCGGGGAGTCCCTCCTCGACGATCGTCTTGTGTCGCGGGAAGCGACGCTCGATCAGCAGCGCCGCGATGCTCTCGAGGTCCGCATCGCGCACCGACGAGAACAAGGGGATGTTGCGCAGCGAGTCGACCGCCTCCCGGCCTCGCCGCGGAAGCGCCATGACCTGCTCTCTTCCCATGGCGTCCTCGCCTCCGAACTCGATCCCGGACTCGATGGATCCCGAGGTCTCCCGGGTCGATTGACCGGGGGGAAGGTCCCCCGCGTCCTACGTGACGTCCAGGCGGCCTCGTTCCTTTAGCGCTTGCACGATAGCCCGCACCTCGTTGCTGCGATCCAGCCGCGCGACCAGCAGGGCATCGCCCGCGTCGACGACGGCGAGCCCCGAGACGCCGAGCAGCGCGATGGGACGGCCGCTCTGACCCCACACGAGATTGCCGGCGCCGTCGTCGTAGACGAGCTCCCCCGCCAGCAGCTTCGAGCTGCCGGGGCCCACGCCGAGCTCCCCTGCGAGCGACTCCCAGGTGCCGACATCGCTCCAGCGCCAGCGGACCGGCAGGGTCCAGACGCGGCGGCTCTTCTCCATCACCGCGACATCGATCGGGACGGACGGCGCGCTGCGGTAGCAGTGCAGGCGTGCGGCGGTCGACACGCGGCCGCGTGCGCCGAGCGGGGCGAGCGCCGCGGCGAGCTCGGGCGCGTGCGCGCCGATCTCCTCGAGGACCGTGCGCGCGCCGAACACGAAGATGCCGGCGTTCCAGAGATGACGGCCGCCGCGCACGTAGCGCTCGGCCACGCGCCGGACCGGCTTCTCGACGAACTGGCGCACGCGGTGCAGACCCGGATGCGCGCGTCCGGCCAACGCGCCGACGTCGATGTAGCCGTAGCCGGTCTCGGGACGCGTCGGGCGCACGCCGAGCGTGACGAGCACGCCGGCCTCGCGCGCCGCCCTGGCCGCGAGCCGGATGTCCTTCACGAACGCCGCGGTGTCGGGGATGTGATGGTCCGCCGGCAGCACGACCATCACCGCGTCGGGATCGCTGCGCGCGATGCGCAGCGCCGCGAAGGCGACCGCAGCCGCCGTGTTGCGGCGCGTCGGCTCGACGAGCACGCGCGACGCCGGCAGGCGCGTCGCGCGCCGGATCGCCTTTGCATGCTCGTTGCCGCACACGACCCACACGCGGCCGGCGCCGGCGACCTTGCGCGCGCGCAGGAGGGTGGCGTCGAGCAGGGTGCGCCCGCCGACCACGCGCAGGAAGGGCTTCGGGCGCCGCGCGCGCGACGCCGGCCAGAAGCGCTCGCCGGCGCCCCCGGCGAGGATGACGGCGTGGAGCACCGCCTAACGTCCTACGCAGACGTACGAGAAGCCGGCGTCGCGCATGGCCACCGGGTCGTAGATGTTGCGCAGGTCGGCGACGAGCGGCTGGCGCAGCAGCGACTTCACGCGCTCGAGGTCGAGCATGCGGAACTGGTTCCACTCGGTCAGCACGACGAGCGCGTCGGCGCCGTCGCAGACCTCGTAGGCGTTCTCACACAACAGCACCTCCGGCAGCAGCTTGCGCGCGTTCGCCATCGCCTGCGGATCGTACGCGCGCACGCGCGCGCCGCGCTCGATCAGCCCGCGCAGGACCCGCAGCGAGGGCGCGTCGCGCATGTCGTCGGTCTCGGGCTTGAACGAGAGGCCGAGCGCGCCGATCACGCGGCCCGACAGGTCGCCGTCGAGCAAGGTGGCGATCTTGTCGATCATGCGCCGCTGCTGCGCCTCGTTCACCTCGACGACGGCCTCGACGATGCGCAGCGGCGACTCGTGCTCGCGTGCGAAGTGCGCCACCGAGCGCGTGTCCTTCGGGAAGCACGAGCCGCCGAAGCCCGGCCCCGGATGCAGGAACTTGCCGCCGATGCGGCGGTCGAGACCGATGGCGCGCGCGATGTCGTGCACGTCCGCGCCGACCACCTCGCACAGATTCGCGAACTCGTTGATGAAGGAGACCTTGGTCGCGAGGAAGGCGTTGGCGGCGTACTTCGTCAGCTCGGCCGTGGCCACGCTCGTCACGACGATCGGCGTCTCGATCAGGTAGAGCGGCCGGTAGAGGCTCTTCAGGATGGCCGTCGCCTCGTCGTCGTCGGCGCCGATCACGACGCGGTCGGGGCGCATGAAGTCGCCGATCGCCGCGCCCTCGCGCAGGAACTCCGGATTCGACGCCACGCTGAAGCGGCGCTGGCGCCCTCCGCGCGGCAGCTCGGACTCGATCCAGCCGCGCACCTTCTCCGCGCTGCCGACCGGCACCGTGCTCTTGTTGACGACCACCTTGTAGCCGTCCATGGCGCGCCCGATCCCGCGCGCGACCTCCTCGACGGCCGAGAGATCGGTGCTGCCGTCCTCGCGCGGCGGTGTCGGCACCGCGATGAAGACGACGAGCGAGGCGCGCACGGCCTCGGTGGTGTCGGTGGTGAAGGAGAGGCGGCCCTGCGTGACGTTGCGCACGACCACGTCTTCCAGGCCGGGCTCGTAGATCGGCATCTGGCCCTGGCGGAGCGCCGCGACCTTGACCGCATCGACGTCGGCGCAGATCACCTGGCAGCCGAATTCGGCGAAGCAGGCCCCCGTGACGAGGCCGACGTAGCCGGTGCCGATGACGCAGACGTTCATGCGGTCCTCGCGCTGAAGCTCTCGACGGTGATGCGTAGCCCCTCGCGCAGCGCGATGCGCGGCTCGTAGCCGAGCAGCTCGCGCGTGCTCTCGAGCG
>DASUFZ010000264.1:0-4146 GCA_036274295.1 Myxococcota bacterium | reverse complement strand
CGGCGAGCACACGGGGGCGCTGCCGGGGAAGTTGCTGCGAGGCGGGCGGGTCTAGGCCGACGGCCTCGACGCAGAGCGCGTCCGGATGAACTCCCGCGCCCTCACAAGGGCTCCGTCCCTTCGGAGAGGACCTTCATGTAGCCGTCGTAGACGTAGATGCGCCGGCGCTGCTTGCCCGTAGTCTCGCGCACGATGCGAAGCTCCTGGAGGATGTCCAGCGCCTTCGCGACCGTCGGCAACGTGAGCTTCGTCGCCTTTGCCAGACGCGGAATCGTGACGACCGGCGTGCGCTGCATTGCGTGATGGATCGCGGCGGCCGAGCCCGCGCGGCGACCGAGGCTCTGCACGCGCTCGCGGTCGCGTTCGGCGCGGTCGAGCAGCCGCCGCGCTGTGGCGACGGCGCCCTCGGCCATCTCGGCGATGCCTTCCGCAAAGAAGGTGACCCAGGCCTCCCAGTCGCCCTCGGTGCGGACCGCGCTGAGCAGGTCGTAGTACCGGGAGCGGTGCTGCTTCAGATAGAGGCTCGGATAGAGCATCGGCTCTCGCAGCACGCCTTCTGCGCACAGGAGCAACGTCACGAGCAAGCGCCCCACGCGACCGTTGCCGTCCAGGAAAGGGTGGATCGTCTCGAACTGCACGTGCGCGAGCGCCGCCTTCAACACAGGGGGCGTTCGGACCGGCTGATCGTGCAGAAAGCGCTCGAGCTGACTCATCGCATCCAGCACCTGATGCGGCGGCGGAGGGACGAAGCGAGCGTTGCCGGGACGCGTGCCGCCGAGCCAGTTCTGGCTGCGCCGGAACTCTCCGGGTGCCTTGCCGGCACCTCGGCCGCGCGACAGCAGGATCTCGTGGATCTCGCGGAGCAGGCGATTCGAGAGCGGCATTCCTTCGCGGAGGCGACGGAGGCCGTGCTCCATGGCGCGAACGTAGTTCGAGACCTCGACCACGTCGTCGAGAGGCACACCAGGTGCCTCCTTCAGCTCGAACAACAGCAGGTCGGACAGCGTCGACTGCGTGCCCTCGATCTGCGAGGAGAGCACAGCCTCCTTGCGCACGTAGGCGTAGAGCAGAAGGTGGGTGTCGGGGAGCAGACTCGACACGCCGTCGAGGCGTCCCAGGGCGAGCAGCGCACGATCGAGACCCTCGCGGACAGGTCCATCGAGCTGGAGCGCAGGTTGGGGGGGAAGCGGATCGGGAACGAAGGCCCGGACCTTCTCGCCGCCCGCCGCAGTGACTTCGTACCTGCCCGTGGCTGCCCGCTTCACGCCCACCGCCCCAACGAAAGCGAGTTGAGCAACAGAATCCTCAACTAAAGCGGACGGACATTAGCTTTAGTTGAGCAGAAAGCCACCGCAAAGGTCCGGAGCTGCGGAACTCAGAGCGCGTACAGCGGCTCTTCCTTCCCGTCCGCGCCCTGCGCGAACGGCAGCCACACGAGGCACACGCGCTCGACGTCGAGATCGCTCTTGCGCGGCGCGATCTCGAGCGGTGCGACGGCGGGATCGCCCGCGCCCGCGCCGTCGAGGCTGGCCGTGTCGCGCGCGAGCGCGGCCTCGAGCTCGCCGAGCTCGGCGCGCAGATCCTCCGTGCGCTCCTCGGCCTGTGCGATGTCGCCGTGCTCGCGCGCCGCGCGCGAGACGCCGCGCGCAGCCGTCGTCGCGCGGCCGATGTTGGTGGCGCTGCCGAGCTTGCGGCCGAAGAGCGCGCCGACGAGGGTCGCGCCGATCGAGATCGCCGACTGGAACTTCTTCTCCTGGTACTGCTCGCGCTCGCGCTCGGTGCGCTGCTCGGCGGCCTCGATGCGCTCCTTCAGCCTCGCGAGCTTCGGCGCATAGCGTTCGCGCAGCTTCGCCAGCGCGACGTCGCGCGTCTCGCGCCCGCCGGCGCGCACGCGCGCGAGGAACTCGGCCTCGCCCTCGCCGGGCCGCGAGACGAGCTTCGGCGCGGCGCAGGTGAAGAGCGCCAGCGCATGGCTGCGGTACAGGTGCGCCGCCAGTGCGCTCTTCCAGCGCGCGTAGCTCTGCGCGCGCGCCGCCTCCGCGGGCGGTGACGCGAACGACGCGCCCGGCTCCGGCTGCGACGCGAGCGCAGGTGCGGGTGCATCGCGCAGCACGGCGCCCTCCCACGGCGAGTCGCCGCCGGCCTCGCCGAGCGGCGCGAGCGCCAGGGTGCGCGTCCAGTGGTCGACGCCGGACTTCGCATCGACGTAGTGCACGTGCGCGACGCCGAGGAGCGCGGGCCGGTAGACGAGACGCCCGGCGCCCGCGGCCGCACGCGTCGGCGCGAGGAAGGCCTCGCCGGCCTCGGGCGGGAGCGCGAGGCGCGCGGATGCCGCAGCGGGCGCGGCGGCCGTCGGCGCCGCAGCCGGCGCGACGCGCGCAGGCGTCGCCGGCACCGGCGCCGCCTGCATCCCCGGCAAGCTGCGGATCTGCTCGCGCGTCAGCGGACCCGCGAGATACGAGAGCGTCTGCCGCGTCTGGAACACGACCGGCGCGTCGTCGTGCGTGTTGTTCATCAGGAAGACGCGGTTCTTCAGCCCCGCGAGCGTCGCCTCCATGCGCGCGCGGTCGAAGCCCGCGCCCGCCTGCGCCGACGCGCCCTCGAGTCCCTCCAGCACGCGGGCCTTGTCGCGCTCCGTCTGGAGCCTTCCGAGGAACCAGGTGCCGGCGTTCGAGAGGCCCTTGTAGTCGAGGTCGACCGGATTCTGCGTCGCGAGCGCCACGCCGAGGCCGTACGCGCGCGCCTGCTTCAGCAGGGTGAGCATCGGCTGCTTGGCCGGCGGGTTCGCCGTCGGCGGGAAGTAGCCGAACACCTCGTCCATGTAGAGGAGCGCGCGCAGGCTCGAGGCACCCGGCTGCGTGCGCATCCAGGCGATCATCTGCTCGAGCAGCAACGTCACGACGAACATGCGCTCGGCGTCGGAGAGGTGCGCGATGGAGACGATCGAGAGGCGCGGCTTTCCGCCCGCGCCGAACAGCAAGGTGGGCGCGTCGAGCGGCTCGCCCTCCGACCACACCGCGAAGCCCGGCGCCGCCAGCAGGTTGTTGAGCGACGCCGCCAGCGCGGCGCGCTCGCGCGCGGGGAAGAAGCTCTCGAGATCGAGCACGCCGACCCGCTCGATGCCGGGCTTCTGGATGGCCTGGATCAGCGCGCCGAGCTCGAGATCGCGGCCCTCGCGCCAGGCGGCACACAGGAGCGTCGTGAGCAGGATGTGCTCGCGGCTCCGCAGCGGATCCGCATCCACGCCGACGAGCCCGAGCAGCCCCGAGACGGCGCCCTGCGCGCGCTCGCGAAGCGCCTCTTCGTCGTCGCGCTGCGCGGCCGCCGGCGCCGCGAAGGAGCGCAGCACCGAGAGCGGGCGGCCGGCGCGGCTGCCGGGCGTCCACACGATGCGCTCCGACGCCGAGGCAAAGCGCGCGATGCGCGCGCCGTCCTCGCTCCACGCGGCGAGCCCCTCGCGCCAGCGCGTCGCCACGGCCGCCGCCTCTTCGTCGGGCGTGCGGCCCGCGCGCGCGGCGCTCCCCGCGTCGATCCAGGGCCGGAAGTCCGCGGGCCGCAGCTCCGGGAAGGTGAGCAGCAGGTTCGGCAGATCGCCCTTCGGATCGATCGCGACGACGGGGATGCCGTCGAGCGCGGCCTCCTCGAGGAGCGAGATGGCGAGGCCCGTCTTGCCGCTGCCCGTCATGCCGACGATGACGGCGTGGGTCGTCAGGTCCTTCGCGTCGTAGAGGAGCGGCGCGTCGGCGGCGTGATCCTTGGCGAGGTCGTAGGCGCGGCCGAGGTAGAAGACACCGAGCTTCTCGTAGTCGGAGGCCTGCAACCGGAGCTCCCTGTCTCCCAGCATAGACGAGCAGCGCTGGCGACATGACGGCGGTCATACCGGGCGCCCTGCGAACGGCCGCATGTTGTGACGAGGGTTGGGGCACACGGCGCGACGCCGGTGCCACCTCGAGGAGGGAAAGCCATGCAGGTCCTGGACGACCGTTCGCCGACAGCGCCCGCGCCGGCCCCGCGGCAGGACTCCGGACGCCAGCGCATCCGCCGCGAGCACACGGAGCTGCGCAGACGCCTGGAGGAGATCGAGCTGCTGCTCGCGCGCTGGGAGGCCGGCGCCGAGACCGCGGGCCTCGCCTTGCGGAATCGGGG
>DASUFZ010000263.1:0-3501 GCA_036274295.1 Myxococcota bacterium | reverse complement strand
GCCGGCCTGTGCCGGCCTCCTTGCATTCGTCGCGGGTCATCCGCTCTCGTAGGGCGGACGGCCGCCGGTCACGCGCTCGACCCGCTCGAGCAGCGCGACCAACGTCGGGCGCGCGGCGAGCAGCAGCGCGGCGCCCGGAATGGCGTCCCGACGCAGAGTCGCCAGCATCGAGTAGACGGCGAGATCGGCCATCGAGAGGCGCTCGGCGTAGTAGAAGGGCCGCGTGCCGAGGAAGTTCGCGAGGTCGTCGAGGCGCAGCGCGAGCTCGCGCAGCCGCGCCGTGTGCGGGCGCTCCCAGGTACCGCCCGCGCGCAGCCAGGCCGCGAAGCGGCGCAGCCCGCTCGAGCCCTTCTGCGCCGTCGGCGGCGCGGCGCTCTCGCCGGCCAGCGGCGGCGCCGCGGGGGCGTCTTCGCCCATCGACTGGCGCCGGTACTTCATGAAGTACCAGAGGAAGGACTCGTCGGCCCACTCCTCGAGCTGGCGCTGCTGCGCCGCGACCGTCGGGTCGGGCGAGAGCAGCGGCGGCTCGGGATACGCCTGATCGAGTCGCAGCAGGATCTCGGTCGAGTCCGGCACGTGCTCGCCGTTCAGGTCGAGCACCGGCAGCTCGCCGGTCTTCGGGCTCCAGCGCTTGTAATCCTCGGGGCTGGTCGGCTCGACGAGCTCGAACGCGAGGCCCTTGTAGAGCAGCGCGCGGCGCACCTTCTCCGTGTACGGGATCTGCGCCGGACCGTAGAGCGTGATCATCGAGGCTCGCGCTGCTGCTCGCGCCCGCGCGACTGGATGCCCGCGCGGCGCGCCGCGACGGATTCGGGCGTCACGCCGGCCATGTGCTCGATCGAGCGGCGCGACTCCATGCGCATGCCCTCGCCGAAGGTCGTCGCGAAGCCCTCGTCGATCATGCGCTTGTAGCCGCGCAGCGAGCGCGGCTCGCACGAGAGCATGTCCTCGGCCAGCTTGCGGCAGAACGGCAGCAGCGCGTCCGGCTCGACGACGTGGTTGACGAGCCCCCACCGCTCGGCCTGCTCCGCGCCGAAGAAGTTGCCCGTCAGCGAGATCTCCTTCGCGCGCGAGATGCCGACCAGACGCGGCAGCTTCTGCGAGAGGCCCCAGCCCGGCAGGATGCCGACGCGCGCGTGCGTGTCGGCAAACACCGCGGCGCGCGACGCGACCAGCACGTCGCAGGCCAGCGCCAGCTCGAAGCCGCCCGTGATCGCGTGGCCGTTGATCGCGCCGATGACCGGGCCCTCGAAGTCCGCCATCGCCGCGACGATCGCCCCTTCTGCCGCGCCCGACTCGGTCATGCGCGTCGCGCTGCCGAGCTCCTTCAGGTCGACGCCGGCGCTGAAGGCGCGGCCCGCGCCGGTCAGGATTGCCACGCGCGTCTCGCCGTCCTTCTGGAGATCGCGGAAGGCGGCCTCGATCGCCCGACGCAGCGCGGCGTTCAGCGCGTTCAGCGCCTCGGGCCGGTTCAGGGTGAGGGTGGCGACGCCACCGGACTTCTCGACGAGCAGGACCGACACCGGCGCACCTCCGAAAGGGCCGAAGATACCCGAAGCGATTCGCCGCTCCTGCCGCGCGCTCGCGCGCAGCTGACAGCCGCGCCACGCTCGCGCAGAATGCCGGCCGTGGCGGGCCCGTCGCAGAGGCAGCGCATCTACGCCGTCGTCCGGCGCATCCCGCGCGGGCGCGTCGCGACCTACGGTCAGGTCGCGTTCCTCGCCGGTCTGCCCGGACACGCGCGCCAGGTCGGCTACGCGCTGGCCGCGCTCGAGGACGGCAGCCGCCTGCCGTGGCACCGCGTGCTCAACGCGCAGGGCAGCATCAGCCTGCGCAAGACGCCCGGCTGGGACGACGTGCAGCGCCAGCTGCTGCGCCGCGAAGGCGTCGCGTTCGACCGCAGTGGACGCACCTCGCTGCGCCGCTTCCAGTGGCAGCCGCGGAGCGCCCTCTGAAGCGCGCGCTCGCCGTCGTGCTCGCCGCGCTCGGTCTGCTGGCCGCGATCGTGGCCCTGCGCGCGCTGCTGGCGCCGCTCGGCCGTCCCGACGCCGCGGCGGCGCAGCCCGACGGCTACACGGTAGACGAGCAGGCGGTCGCTGCGCGGCTCGCCGGCTCGCTGCGCTTCCAGACCATCTCCTTCGAAGACCGCGCGAAGCTCGATCCGCAGGCCTTCGCGGGCCTGCGGGCGTATCTCGCCGAGACCTGGCCGCGCGTCCACGCGGCGCTGGCGCCGGAGACGATTGCCGGGCACAGCCTGCTCTACACCTGGCAGGGTCGAGATGCGCAGGCCCCGGCGTCGCTGCTGGCCGCGCACATGGACGTCGTACCCGTGCCGTCGCCCGAGCAGTGGCAGCACCCGCCGTTCGAGGGCGTCGTCGCGGAAGGCGAAGTCTGGGGGCGCGGCGCGCTCGACGACAAGGGCAGCCTGGTCTGCATCCTCGACGCCGCCGAGTCGCTGCTCGCCGAGGGCTTCGCGCCGGAGCGCACGATCTACTTCGCCTTCGGCCACGACGAGGAGGTGGGCGGCGAGGCCGGCGCGAAGGTCATCGCCGCGACCCTGGCCGCGCGCGGCGTGCGCCTCGATTCCGTGCTCGACGAGGGCGGCGCCGTGGCGGACGGCTTCGGCGGGCTGCTCGAGCGCCCGCTGGCGGCGGTCGGTGTCGCGGAGAAGGGCTGGGTCGACGTGCGGCTGCGCGCGAGCGCGCAGGGCGGCCACTCGTCGGCGCCGCCGCGCCAGACGGCGGTCGGCATCCTCGCCGCAGCGCTCGTCGCGCTCGAGGCGCAGCCGATGCCGGCGCGCGTCGGCGGCATCTTCGAGGGCATGATCGGGCGCATGGCGCCGGAGGCGAGCTTCTCGCGCCGGCTCGCGCTCGCGAACTTCTGGCTGCTGCGGCCGATCCTGCCGCTCTACTCGCCGCGCATGCCGATCCTCGACGCGATGATCCGCACGACGACCGCGCCGACGATCGTGCGCGGCGGCGTCAAGAGCAACGTGCTGCCGCGCGAGGCCGAGGCGATCGTGAACTTCCGCGTCCTGCCGGGCGACACCGTGGAGGGCGTGCTGGCGCACGTGCGGCGCGCGGTGGACGACGAGCGCGTCGCCGTCGAGATCGACGTCCCGGAGGCGGCCGAGGAAGCGAGCCCCGTCTCGCCCGACGACGGCCCCGCCTTCGGCGGCATCGCGCGCGCCGTCGGCGCCGTGTACCCCGACGCCGTGGTCGCGCCCTACCTCGTCATCGGCGGCACCGACGCCAAGCACTACACACCGCTCGGCGACGCCATCTACCGCCTGCTGCCCTTCCGCATCGGCGACGACGCGCTGCGCCTCGCCCACGGCGTCGACGAGCGCATCTCCGTCGCGAATCTCGGCCGCGGCGTGCGCTTCTACCGCCAGTGGATGCGCCAGCCGCTCGCGCAGTAGCCGCTATTTCTGGGAGCGAACCTTGGCCCGGCCCCAGCGCTCGCACAGGCGCTTGGCCTCGGCCGAGCCGTAGCGCTTGA
>DASUFZ010000262.1:0-4295 GCA_036274295.1 Myxococcota bacterium | reverse complement strand
CGTTCGCCGCCGGACGGCGGCATCACCAGACGGGGTTCTCGCCGTCGCCGTCGGCGAAGAGGATGCGGTCGCCGCTGCCGTCGAAGCGGCGGAGATACAGATGCCGGCGCGGCGGCGTCTCCGACGCGACGTACAGGACGAAGCGGCCGTCGGGCGAGAGCGCCGGCCGCGTCTCGTCGCGCTGGCCGGAGCCGATCGGCGCGCGGCCGCTGCCGTCCGGACGCACGCGCCAGATGCGCCAATCCTTGTGCACCGGCGCGCTGTACACGATCCATGCCCCGTCGGGCGAGAAGCGCGGCTGCCGGCCCGGCGCGAGCATGAGCGTCTCCGTCCCCTCGGCGAGCACGCGCAGGCGCAGCTCGTTGCGGCCGTCGGGGTTCTCGCGCACCCACACGGCGGAGCGTCCGTCCGGGGCGCAGCTGGGGCTGTGCTCCAGGCCCCATTCGGTGAGCGCCGTGAAGGGCCCCCCACCGCCTGGCCGGGAGAGCTCGATGCGGGTGCGCTGCGGGTCGCTCTGGACATCGAACGCGACGACGAGGATGCGGCCCTCCGACGCATAACACGCCTGCGCGTGGGCCGGCGGCGCGTGCGTGATGGGGCGCACCGTGCCGGACTCGCGGTCGTATTCGTAGATCTGGAAGTCGCGGTCGCCCGGCTGCGCGAAGAGCAGGCGCTGGTGATCCGGCGACCAATCGAGCGGGACCGACCCGCGCCGCGCGGACTCGAGCACCGTCACCTTGCCCGTGCGCGGATCGAGCAGCGCGAGCCGCCCCTGATTCACCTCCTCCGCCTTCCCCGCGCGCCCGAGCAGGCGTCCGAAGAACTGGCCGAGCTGGTCCGTGCTGCTGTGCATTTCGCCGGTCGGAATGGCCGGCACGTCGGGCGCACCGCCGCGCGCCGCCTGCTGCTGATCCTTCTTCGCGTCCTCCCATGCGTCCGCGCGCCGGCGCGCCTCCTCCGGCGTCCGATAGCTGAAGGCGATCGGGGCGTCGGGCAGCTCCACCTGCGGGACGCCGCCGCTCTGGCAGGCGAGCAGCGGAGCGGCGAGCAGTGCGGCGATCGCGCGCGAGCGGCGCGCGCTCACGACGTCACGCTCTGGACGGAATGGCCGCGGAAGCCCTCCGCGCCGGGCCGGAAGAGCGCGACCTCGCGCACGCTGCGCTCGAAGACCGCGAGCACGATCCAGTCCGCGTCGGGGAAGCGCGAGCGCTCGCGCTCGGCGAACTCGAGATCCATGTCCGAGAGGTAGGCGCCGGCCCCGACGTGCGAGTGATACACCGCCGTCACGGCGAGTCCGATGCGATCCGCCTCGCGCTGCACCGCCTGGATGTCCGCTTCGCTCATGTAGAACGCGGAGTGATTGTCGCGCGGGAACTGCACCGAATCGTCGTTGTGTCGTGCGGTCATCTCGTTGTGGCAGCGGTGCACGTGCCGGAAGGGTCTCCGCCTGTCGCCCACGATCAGCCCGCAGCACTCCTCCGGACCCGTCTCCAACGCGTGCTTCATCATCTCGTGCAGGATGGTCGAGGGAATCCGCACGGGCGTGTTGTGCGGATCGACATCGACTCGAGGCGTCAGAGGCGACTCCACGGGTAGCCGGTGGGGGGCCGAGTCTACCAGAGGCCCCTCTAGATCATGTACATGGGCGCTTCGTGCTTCACGCGCGGGACGCCGACCCGCTCCGCGTCGCGGCACACGGCGTCGAACGCGACGGCGCCGAGGGCGTCGCCGAGCCTGCGCGCGAGCGCGGCCCAGAGGAAGCTCGGGCGGTCGGGCGGCGCCGGATCGGGCTCCATCGCGAGCGTGCGCGCGAGCGGTCCCTCCACCGCCTCGACGACGTCGCGCAAGGTGATGCGCGAGGGCGGACGCGCGAGCGTGTAGCCACCGCCTGGACCGCGCTTCGAGAGCACGAGCTCCGCGCGGCGCAGCCGCCGGAAGATCTGCTCGAGGTAGCGCGCCGGAATGCCCTGGCGCTCGCTCACCACGCGCACCTGCACCGGCTCACCGTGACCGTTGTAAGCCAGGTCGAAGACGCTGCAGATCGCGTACTGGACCTGGAGAGAAAGCCTCATTCGTCGAACATGCAGGACGCGCCGAGCAGGGACAAGTCGGCCAGAAATAGCCACCGCGCCGTGGGAAGAGGTGGCATCATGCCCCGCATGAGCGCAGCAGGTCCCGACTTCAGCCCCGTCCTCGCATCGCTGCGTTCGCTGCGGCGCAGCGCGCTGATCGCGATCGGGATGTTCGCGCTCGGCATCGGCTGGATCGCGTACCAGGCCGAGGGCGAGCCCGACGCGAACGTCGATCGCCGCATCACCTACGTAGCGCTCGCGCTCGCCGGCATCTCGATCCTCACCCGGCGCTCCGTTCCGAACACCGCGAGCCCGCGCGCCTTCGTCGCGACGCAGATCGCGAGCGTGCTCTGCAGCGTCGGGCTCGGCCTGCTCGGCGCCGTGCTCGCTGCCCGGCACGGGCAGTGGCAGGTCGGCCTGCTCTACAACGTCGCCGCGGGCCTGCTTCTCTTCCGGGCGCCCGCCACGACGCGCGTTGCGCCGCCGCCCCCGCGCGGCTGAGCTTCGTCGCTCTCGAGCAGCTCGAACTCGATCCGCGCGCGCGCGATGTCCACCGCGGCGATGCGCACGCGGATGCGCTCGCCGAGGTGGAAGCTGCGGCCGCGCGTCCGCAGCATGTGGCCGAGCGCGTCGGGCTCGGCGTCCCCGAGGCGGCTCGCGTGCACGACGCCGTCGATCGGCCAGGCGTCGAGCGTCACGAACAGGCCGATGCGCCCGAGCCCGCTGATCGTCCCGTCGTGCTCCTCGCCGACGTGGCCCTGCAGGAAAGCACAGCTAGCGAGATCCCCCATCTCGCGCTCCGCGCGCTGCGCGAGGCGCTCGCGAAAGGAGACGCGCGCGCAGATCCGCTGGGAATCCGCGGCGCCGGGCGCGTGCCCCGCGTCCGCCAGCCGCGCCTTCAGGGCCCGGTGGACCACGAGATCCGCATAGCGTCGGATCGGCGACGTGAAATGCAGGTAGTGGCGCATCGCCAGTGCGAAGTGGCCGAGCGACGTCGCGCCGTAGCGCGCCTGGCGCAGGTGGCGCAGCACGAGCGCGTGTACGACCGCGACGCGGTCGGGCGGCGTGCGCTCGAGCGCGCGTTCGAGCGCGCGCGAAGACAGCGCGCCCGGCGGCAGCTCGGCGACGCCGAGAGCGCGCAGGTGCTCCGCGAGGAGGAGCGCGTCCTCCGCCGTCGGCGGCTCGTGGTTGCGATACGGAACGGGCAGGCCGTCGACTGCCAGCCATTCGGCGACGGCCCGATTGGCGGCGAGCATGGCCTCCTCGACGAGGCGGTGCGCATCGCTGCGGACCGAGCGGCGCACGGAATCGGGCCTGCCGCTCGCGCCGTAGGCGATCTCGACGCCCGGCAGCTCGAAGTCGAGACCGCCGCGCCGCCGGCGCTCGCGACTCTGCGCAGCCGCCCAGCTCGCGAGCGTCCGCAGCATGCCGGCGTGAGGTCCCCTTCCTGTCTCCAGCACGCTCTGCGCCTCGGCATAGGTGAGACGCGCGGCGCTGCGGATGCGCGCCGCGTGGAAGCTCGCGCTCCGCGTCGCGCCTTCCTCGTCGCAGTGGAGCTCGGCCACCAACGCGAGCCGCTCGACGCCGGGCCGCAGCGAGCAGAGATCGCCGGAGAGGAGCGGCGGCAGCATCGGGATCGCGCGCTCCGGGAAGTAGACGCTATTGCCTCTCCGGAAGGCCTCCCGGTCGAGCGCCGATCCGAACGGCACGTAGTGCGATACGTCGGCCACGGCGACGAATAGGCGCAGGCCCCCGTCCGGAGCGGGATCACAGAAGACGGCGTCGTCGAAGTCGCGCGCGTCCGGGGGATCGATCGTCACGAAGGGCGTGGCTCGCAGGTCGAGCCGACCCGGCTCCAGCGACGCCGCGCTCGCGAGATCGCGCAGCTCCGCCTCGACCTCCACAGGAAACTCGACCGGCAGCCGATGCCGCCAGACGATGGCCGCGAAGTCCGCGTCGGGCTCGCCCGGCCGGCCGATCCGCCGCGTGACGCGGGCGAAGGGCGTCTCCTCCGCACGTGTCCGCCGACGCCGCTGCGCCGGCACGAGCTCGACGACCTCGCCATCGCGCGCGTCGCCGGCGTCGTTGGCCGCGACGC
This sequence comes from Myxococcota bacterium, assembly GCA_036274295.1. Classification (GTDB taxonomy): domain Bacteria; phylum Myxococcota_A; class UBA9160; order UBA9160; family SMWR01; genus DASUFZ01. The sequence continues at coordinate 125 of DASUFZ010000262.1, read as the reverse complement.
GGAGCCACCATTCTCCGTCGTCGCGATACGGCGTCGCATAGGCCATGCCTCCGCGCCGATGCAGGATGCCGATCCAGTGATCGCGCGCACCTTGCACCACGTGGAGCAGATCCGCACGGCCCGTT
>DASUFZ010000261.1:0-2105 GCA_036274295.1 Myxococcota bacterium | reverse complement strand
GAGAGCTTCGCGATCTTCTGGTCGAGCGCGGTGATCAGCGCGTCGAAGTTCTCGCGCTTCACGATGCCGGAGAACTCCGAGCGCCGCAGCGCCAGCTCGCTGACGGTGCCGTCGAGATACACGTCGATGATCTTCCAGCTGCCGTCGACCTCGTGCATGCGGTAGTTGAGCTCGACGTCCTCGTCGCCCGGGTCGATCAGCTTCGAGCGCACGATCTTCGTGTCCATGCGCGCGGGATCCTCGCCGAGGGTCTGGAAGCTCTGGCCCGTGAAGCCGTCGAACTGGCCCGCGTAGTTGGCGACCATGAAGCGCAGGAACGCCTCGAGGTAGCGCGCGCGCTCGGCCTCGGTCGCCTTCTTCCAGTAGAGCCCTACCGATTTCTCGGCCATGAACGCGACGTCGAAGTAGCGCGGGATGACCGGCGTCAGCTTCGCCGCGCGACCCTCGTAGCCGAGCGTCTTCGCGTTCTTCATCACGTCGAGGAGCGCGTCGTGGAGACCGTCGATCGCCTGGACTGCGCCGTCGGCGGGCGCGGGTGAGGCGGCGGGCGCCGCTGCGGCAGCCGGCTGCGCCGGCTCGGCGGCGGGCTCCGCGCCGGCCGGCAAAAGGAGCAACAACCACGCCGCAATGCCGGCGACGGTGCTTCTCGGGTGCCTCATTGGAGACCTCGTTGCGGGCGCCGCCTGCGCGACATCGTTCGCTGCGGCGCGGTCGAGCCCGAGGGGAAACGCGGGCAGTCTAGCGAAGCATCGCACTGCCTTGGCACATCGGACGCAAGCTTTCTCCGCTCGCTTCACTCCGACAGTTCCCGTCTGCTAAATCAACCGTCCGGTGCACGATCGACTGGAAGAGCGGCTGGGCCGTGCGCTCGCGGTCTGGGTCGGGATGGTTCAACGCCATCCCTGGCGCGTGATTCTCGCCTTCGTGCTGACGATCGCCGGCTCGCTGATCTACGCGGCCGAGAACCTCGGCATCCGGGGCGACACCAACGCGCTCTTCGCGACCGACGTGCCGTTCAAGGTCGCGGAGCGGCGCTACTACGAGTCCTTCCCCGACCAGTTCGAGAACCTGTTCATCGTCGTCGACGGCGCCACGCCCGAGCGCGCGGCGTCGGCCGCGGAATCGCTCGCGCGCAAGCTGCGTGAGAACCACGACGATTTCCACCAGGTCTTCCTACCCGGGGGCGGCGAGTTCTTCGAGCGTCACGCCTTTCTGTACCTCGACACGAGAGACCTCGAGGAGCTCGCGGACCGCCTCGCGAAGGCCCAGCCCTATCTCGCCGAGATCTCGCGGGACGGCTCGCTCCAGGGCATCGCGTCGCTGCTGGCCCGCGGCGCGCGCGCCGTGCGCGAGGGCGACGTCGAAGGCGGGCAGCTCGCCGCCATGTACGAGCGCGCGGCCGAGGCGCTGCGCGCCCGGCGCGAGGGACGCGCCTATCACGTCTCGTGGGCCGAGGTCGTCGCGTCGCGCGAGCTCGGCGGCGGCGATCCGGACCGCCGCGTGCTGCTGGTGCAGCCGGCGCTCGACGTGAACGACATCCAGCCGGCGCGCGCGGCCATCCTCGCCGTGCGCGAGGCCACGCGCGAGCTCGGCCTGGACGAGGCGAGCGGCGTGAAGGTGCGCATCACCGGCGACGTCGCCCTCTCGTACGAAGAGATGGAGGTGGTGAAGAACCAGGCCGCGGCCTCGGGCATCGCGTCGCTCGTGCTCGTCGCGCTGCTCCTGATCGGCGGCCTGCGCTCCGCGCGCATGGTGCTCGCGACCCTGGCCACCCTCGTCGCGAGCCTGCTGCTGACGGTCGGCTTCACGGCGATCTTCATCGGCCACTACAACATGATCTCCGCGGCCTTCGCGGTGCTGAACATCGGCCTCGGCGTCGAGTTCGCCATCCATCTCCTGATGCGCTTGCAGGAGATCCTCACCGAAGGGAAGCAATTCGATCACGCGCTCCAGGAGACGGCGGGCGACGTCGGCACTTCGCTCGCGCTCTCCGCGACCACGACGGCGATCGGCTTCTTCGCCTTCGTCGGGACCGAGTTCGTCGGCGTCGCGGAGCTCGGCGTGATCTCCGGCGCCGGCACCCTGATCAGCTTCGTCTGCACGAT
>DASUFZ010000260.1:0-4804 GCA_036274295.1 Myxococcota bacterium | reverse complement strand
CCCGCGATCGTGCCGACGTCGGCGCTCGACTGGCCGAGCACGCGGATCAGGTAGATCGGGAGCCAGAAGCCGAGGCCGTAGCCCGTGAAGGCGACGCAGGCGAAGCCGACGGCGGAGTAGGTGAACGCGCGGCTGCCGAGGATCAGCTCCGCGGCCGGCGGATCGCGCAGGCGCACGCTCTGCACCCACGAGAGCGCGGCGTAGAGTCCGATGCCGAGCGCGATCCACTGCGCGTGGCTTCCGGTCAGGCGGATCAGCGCGGCCGCGCCGAGCGCGACGAGCGCGGCGGCGACGACGTTGCGCACGACGCCGCGCGCGCCCGCGCCGTGCGCCCACAGGTTCCACAAGGTGAACGGCGGCAGCACCGCGCGCAGCTCTTGCAGCGCGGCGCGGAAGGGCCGCGGCTCCGGCTTGCTGACGAGGCCGTCCTGCGCGCCGCGCACCGGCTCGCGCAGCGAGCGCACCCACAGCGCGATCAAGAGCCCCGGCAGACCCACCGCGAGGTACGCGGCCTGCCAGCCCGCCAGCCCGAACGGCGCGTCGCCGGACGGCCACGCCGCGTTCCAGCGGTCGACGATCTGGCCGCCGATCGCGAGCCCGAGGCCCGCGCCGACGTAGATGCCGCTCGAGTAGATGGCGAGCACGGTCGCGCGCAGGCGCGCGGGGAAGGAGTCGGCGAGCATCGAGAAGGCGGCGGGCGTCGCGCTCGCCTCGCCGACGCCGACACCGATGCGCGCCGCCGCGAGCTGCGGGAACGTGCGCGCGAGCCCCGAGACCGCGGTCATCAGCGACCAGAACGCCAGGCCCGTCGCGATGAGGGTGCGCCGGTTCCAGACGTCGGCCAGACGGCCGAGCGGAATGCCGAAGAGCGCGTAGAAGACCGCGAAGGCCGTGCCGTAGAGGAAGCCGATCTGCGCGTCGTCGATGCCGAGATCGGCTTTGATGTCCTCGGCCAGGATCGAGATGATCTGGCGGTCGAGGAAGTTGAGCACGTAGACGACGACGAGGACGCCGAGGACGTAGCGCGAGTAGGAGGGACTCGGCGCGGCGGGGGATGCGGAGGGCACGCGCGGTCCATTCTATGAGGAAGCGTCGCTCGGAGGGAAGCGGTAGTGTCGGCGCCCTTCGGAGCCCACCCCGTGTGGCTACCCCCCGTCACGTCGTACGCGCTGCGCGAGATCGCGCCCCCGCGGAGTCCCGTCGATCTCTATGCGCGCCTGCGGCGCGGCGCCGCGCCCTGGCTGCTCGAGAGCGCCCACGCCGATCCGCATCTCGGGAGCTTCCACTTCCTCGGCGCGGATCCCTGGTGCGTCGCGCGCGTGCGCGGACGCCACACCCGCGTCGAGTGGCGGCGCATGCCGGACGGCAGTGAGCCGCGTGCGCCTCTCGAGCTCGAGGGCGATCCCTTCGAGGTGCTGCGCGCCCTGCTGCCGCGCGCGCCGCAGGAGGCGCCGCCGCCCTTCCCCTTCGCCGGCGGCCTCGTCGGCTGGCTCGGCTACGAGCTGGCCCTGCACTGCGACGCGCCGGCGCTCCACGCGCGCGACGATCTCGGGCTCCCCGACGCGCTCTGGCTCGGCGTCGACCGCTTCGTCGCTACCTCGCGCGCGAGCGGACGCGCGTTCCTGTGCGCGCTCGGCATGGGCGACGACGCGCAGGCGGCGCGTGCGCGCGCCGAAGCGGGGCTCGACGCGCTCGCGCAGGCGCTCGAGGCGGCGCCCGTCCGCGAGCCCTCGCGCGCGGATCGCCGCGCGCGCGCGGCGACGACGGCGGGCGAGCCCGCGCTCGACGCCGCCGCCTACGCCAAGGCCGTCGACGCGATCCTCGAGGAGATCGCGGCCGGCCGCGTCTACCAGGCCTGTCTCACGCAGCGGGCCGTGCGCCCCTTTGCGGGCGACGCGTTCTCGCTCTACCGCGCGCTGCGCGAGGAGAACCCGGCGCCCTTCGCCGCGTGCCTCGAGCTGGACGACGTCGCGCTCGTCGGCGCGTCGCCGGAGCGCTTCCTGCGCGTCGAGCGCGGCGGCGCCGTCGAGAGCCGGCCGATCAAGGGCACGCGTCCGCGCGGCGCGACACCGGAGGAGGACGCGCTGCTGCGCGCCGAGCTGCTCGCATCGCCGAAGGAGCGCGCCGAGAACGTCATGATCGTCGACCTCGTGCGCAACGACCTCGGCCGCGTATGCGAGACCGGCAGCGTCCACGTGCCGGAGCTCTTCGCGGTCGAGGCCTATGCGTCGGTCTTCCAGCTCGTCTCGACGGTGCGCGGCCGTCTGGCGCGCGGCCGCGACGCCCTCGACGCCGCGCGCGCCTGCTTCCCGCCCGGCTCGATGACGGGCGCGCCGAAGCGCGCGGCCATGCGCCTGCTCGACCGCCTCGAAGAGGTCCGGCGCGGCATCTACTCCGGCGCGCTCGGCTACTTCGACGTCTACGGCGGCGCCGACCTCTCCGTCGTCATCCGCAGCGCGATCCTCGCGCACGGCCGCGCGTACCTCCACGCGGGCGGCGGCATCGTCGCGGACTCCCTGCCCCACGCCGAGCACCGGGAGGCGGAGGAGAAGCTGGCGCCGTTGCTGCGCGCGCTCGCTAGTGCCGCACCAGCCAGATGACGTGCGAGAGCGCGACGTAGAACGTGTACGCCGCTGCCGCGGGCGCGATCCAGGGCTTTGCTTGCCAGAAGCCCCACGCGCCGACGGCGAAGATCAGCCAATGGAGCGGCGCGGTGTAGCGCGCGGCGGCGCCGTGCACCTCGAAGCCGCCCCACACCTCGACGTCGCGCACGTGCGGCACGAAGAGATCGCGGTAGGCGAGGAAGACGACGGTCGCCGCGCAGAAGCATGCGAGCGCGGTCATCCACCGGGGACGAACCACCGTGTTGGCTCGGGCGACAGGAAGATGACTCATGCGCGCCAATCGCCCGGAAAACCTGCCCCACATCACGCGCCATCTCCAATACTTTCGGGCATTCTGCCTCTTCGCTGCCCCTCCATGGGCAAGCTCGGCCTCGCTTCGGAGTGCCGGGTCTCCGGCGACGCCGATCGCATCTCCCGTTTCGGCGATTGACACGATCGAGAGCGGAGCTCCGAATGGTTCCATGATTCAGAGCCGGAGGTCACATGCTGGCCAAGGATGACGTGCTTCGAATTGTTCTCGCGCCTTCGACACTTATTCTTGTCGCAATCGCAATGCCGGAACCATCCTCAGGCGCCACCATCATCTACCAGAGCGTGAGCTCGTCCGGACCGGTCTCGACATCGTTCCAGCCCGATCGCCTCTCGGCCTCGGCCGATCTGGTCGCAAGCACGCCGGACTCGTTCCTCTCTGCCAGTGTCGACGTCTCGTTCGCACTCAGCGAGGATGCGCCGGTCCGCTTTACGAATACCCGGACGCCGGGACGGTTCAACGGGCCGCTCGCCCGGTTGCTGAACCTCGAGTTCGGCTTCGCTCTCGAGATCTCCTACGACGGCTCGCTGTCCCTGACCTGCGGGAGCCTCCCGATGGGGGACTGCTTTGCACTCGTCCCCGCCTTCTCACCGACGGGTGCCATCATGCCCGCGGGCGACTACGAGTTTCTCTTCAATATCTACGCGTTCTATCACGTGCCCGGGCAGGGGTCGTGTGCAGTCGGGTGTGGAAGCGCGGGAGGATCGTCGACCGTGCTGATCGTGCCCGAGCCCACCACGATTGCGCTGCTCGCGGCCGGACTCGGCGGTATTGCGCTCGTCTCACGGGGAGGAGAGCGCCGTAGGAGCCGGCCCGGCGCGCCGGATCCGCAGCGGTCGCCGCCTGAGAGATGCGGGATCGGAATGCGCGCCTAACAACGCGAGTCCGCGCTCCACCCCTGCAGCTTCGCCGCCCGCTCGCGCAGCCACTCGGGGCCGCCGAGCAGCTGCGCGTCCACGTGCGCGCGCTTGTACCAGAGCTGGAGGTCGTGCTCGTCGGTGAAGCCGATGCCGCCGTGGACCTCGGTCGCCGTGCGCACGACGGCGCGGCCGACGTCGGCGAGGTGCGATTTCGCGAGCGCGGCCTGGAGCGGCGCCTCGGCCGGTACCGCGTCGAAGGCGTAGGCGGCGTACCAGAGGAGCGAGCGCGAGGGCTCGATCTGCGCGGCCATCTCGGCGCACAGGTGCTTCACCGCCTGGAACGTGCCGATGGCGCGCCCGAACTGGACGCGCTGCTTCGCGTAGGCGACGGCCATGGCGAGCGCGCGGTCGCAGCAGCCGAGGAGGTCGGCCGCGAGCGCGATGCGGCCGGCGTCGAGCATGCGCTCGATCGCCGTGCCGGCGCCGCCGCGCGCGCCGATCCACTCGGCGGGGCGCACGCCGTCGAAGACGAGCTCACCCACGCGCCGCGTGGTGTCGAGCGTCGAGAGCGGCTGGATCTTCAGGCCCTGCGCGCCGCGCGGCACGAGCGCCAGCGAATCGGCGTCGGTCGCGACGAGGAAGGCATCCGCGCAGGGCGCGTCGAGCGCGAAGAGCGTCTTGCCCGTGAGCCCGTCGCCCTGCTCGCGGACACAAGCGCCCTCGCGCCGCGACCAGCGCTCGTTCGCGGCGACGGAGAAGCACGCCTCGCCCGTCGCGATGCGCGGCAGCCACTCGCGCTGCACGGCCGGGCTCGCCGCAGCCAGCGCGAGCGGCGCCATGACGGCGGTCGAGAGGAAGGGCGTCGGCGCGCAGGCGAAGCCGAGGGCCTGCGCCGCGACGACGGCGTCGAGGAGGCCGAGCCCGCTGCCGCCGAACGACTCCGGCACGAGCACGCCCGCTGCGCCCTGCTCCGCCAGCGCGCGCCACAGCGCGGCGTCGTGTCCCGACTC
>DASUFZ010000259.1:0-3732 GCA_036274295.1 Myxococcota bacterium | reverse complement strand
GCTCGGGATCGCGCTGCTCGCGGCGCTGGGGCAGCTCGGCGTCTCAGTCCTGAGACACTGACGGCTGCAAAGCTGCCGGCGCCATGAGATCGAAGCTCGGCTCCTCGAGCACGTAGACCTGGTTGAAGACACTGGCTGCCGGGTCGAGCGGAGAGGGATCGTCGAGCTGGATGCTCAAGGTAATGCTGCCGGAACGGCCGCCGTTGTACGTGTAGCCCTCCACTGCGAAGGCATCGGCGCTGAGGGAGACGCCGCTGCTGGACGCCTCGGCGCGCACCACCGGCAGCAGTCCATTGCCCCATTCCGCCAGCGGCGCCGCGGACGCTGAAGAGGCGAGAGCAACGATGGCGAGCGCAAGACCTGCTCGGCGCAGCATGAGTGGGCTTCCTGGATAGCTCGAATGCGCACGCGCGCAGAGCTCCGGTCAGCCCACAAGACCGGACCCCTTCCACGAGTGGCGCCATTTACTCACGGCGTCGCCGTGAAGTCAATCACGCGAATGCGTGATGAGGATTCGGCCCCGAACGGTCCCCTTCGCTCGGTGCCGAAACCGGCGAACTCAGGCGACGATGCGCACGTGCCGTCGGTTGCGCGCGTAGGAGGGCGGGTGCCCGAAGCTGCGCTGCCAGGTGTGGGCGAAGTGCGCGGAGTCGTTGAAGCCCGCCTCCTGCGCCACCTGCGTCCACGGCAGGTTCACGCCGAACTGCTCCGCGGCCCGCATGCACTTGAGCCAGTGCTGATAGGCACGGAGCGGCATGCCCACCGCGCGCGAGAACAGGCGCGACGCGCGCGAGTACGACACGCCGAGCTCGCGCGCGACGTCGGCGAGGGAGCACATCGGGTGCTCGCGCAGGAACGCGAGCAGCGGATCCGCGCGGGCGTCGCGGCGACCGCCCTCCGGAAGCTGCGTCACCGCGCTCGAGACGAGCGCTTCGAAGAGGTGATCGGCCTCCATGCGGGTGAGCCGGCCCTCGTACGCGCGCTCCATCCGCACATCGAGGTCTCGAAACGCCTCGCGGTCGAGGACCTGGACGCCGGGCTTCGGGATGGCGCGGAAGATCCCATAGGAAGGGTGGTGGACCTCGATGTTCACGCTCACCAGCGCGACGTCGATGGCCTGCAGCCCGCGGACCGTGTGGGGAGCGATCGCAACGGCCTCGCACTTCGCCATCCGACCGCGCAGCGCGAGCTCGAAGGGCCTTCCGCTCGCGGTGAGCAGCACGACGGCCGGATGACGCACCGTGCTCGGCGTCACGACCCAGGGGCTCGTGAAGAGGAACCCGCGCCGCCCGAACCAGTAGATCTGGTCCTTCGCGATCTCGGAGAGCACGCCGTAGGCCGGCAGGCGAGACAACGTCGCCTCCGATCCACCCCCGCGCTGGCGGCCCCATCCTACCAGCATGACGACGCAGCGTGTCGATCAGGGACGACAAATGCGTACAAGCCAGCGCGCGGCGGACGCGCGTAGGCTGGACCTCCCGCGGCCCCCGCGCTCGGCGGTGCGCCGCCTCGAGGGAGGACCTTGCCATGAAGAAGTCCCTGGTACTCGCATGCTCCGCGCTCTTCGCCGTCGCTGGGCTCTCGCTCGGCGCGGCATGGGCCGACGTCCCGAATCCGACGATCACCGGACCCATCGCGGAGAACGCTCCGCCCGGCGATCCCTCGCACGACTACATCTTCTTCTCCGACGAGAGCGTCGGCGATTTCGGCTACATCGAGGAAGAGTTCTTCATCGAGGGCACCGCGAACACGTACGCGACGCCGACGCTCGCGACGGGCACGGTGCTGACCAGCGGGAATCCGTACAAGACCCGCATCGTCGTGCGCCGTCCGAAGCAGGCCCACCGCTTCAACGGCACCGTGATCCTCGAGTGGCAGAACGTCACTGCGGGCTACGACATCGACGCGAGCTGGATCGGCGGCAACGGCGCGCACTTCATGCGCTCGGGCTACGCGTGGGTCGGCGTCTCGGCGCAGCGTGTCGGCGTCCACCAGGCGGGCACGGGCCTCAAGACCTGGAGCCCCGTCCGCTACGGCAGCCTCGACGTCACCGCCGGCGGAACGCTCCTCACCGACCAGCTCTCCTACGACATCTTCTCGCAGGCCGCGCAGGCGGTGATGCACCCGGTGGGCGTGGATCCCCTGGCCGGGCTCGACCGCAAGCTGATCCTGGCGAGCGGCGCGTCGCAGTCCGCGTCACGCCTCACCATCTACTACAACTCGATCGAGCCGCTCGCGGGCCTCTTCGACGGCTACCTGCTGCTCGTCGGCGGCAGCACCGTGCGCAGCGATCTCGGCATCCCGGTGTTCAAGGTGCAGAGCGAGACCGAGGCCGGCTTCGCGGCAGCGGGCCTCGCGACGCTCCAGCCCGACAGCGACATCCACCGCATCTGGCAGGTCGCGGGCGCAGCGCACGCCGACCGCACGTTCCTGGAAGGTGTCGTTGCCAACGCGACCCGCGACTCGATTCCCACCACGCCTCCCGGCCTGTGCACCAACCCGGAGGGCAGCGAGGTGCGCCTGTACCACGTGGTGTCGCAGGCGCACGACCTGCTCGTGCGCTGGGCGAAGACGGGAGCTCCGCCGCCGACCGCGCCGCGCATCGAGACCGTGGCCCCGACACCGCCGACGACGATCGCGCGCGACTCGCTCGGTCTCGCGCTCGGCGGCATCCGGCACCCGGACATCGCCGCGCCGACCGCCCTCAACACCGGGCAGAACGGCGGGCCCTCGTTCTGCGTGCTGTTCGGCACGCACGTCCCGTTCGACCAGGCGACGCTCGACGCGCTCTATCCGCGCCACGGCCACTACGTGACCGATGTCCTCTTCTCGACGCTCGACAACCTGGTCCACGGCTACATCGGGATCAAGGATGCGGTCGTGATCGTGACCGATGCCGCGAAGTCCGACGTGGGGGAGTGAGGGCGTCGGTGTAAGAGCGGAGGCGGCCCCGCCGGGAGGGCCGCCTCCCGCTCGATCCTCGAGCCGCTCAGAACTCGCGCACTTCGCCGACCGAGAGCACCCACGCGCCGCTCTCGCCGAGCTTGCTCTGTGCGGCCGCGGCGCGGAAGCGGCGCGGGGGCTCGTCGAGCGGCTCGTCCGAGAGATCGAAGGTGGCGTAGTGGATGCCGAGCGCAGCGCGCGCGTCGAGATCGAGCGCGGCCTGCACGGCCTCCTCCGGATTCAGGTGCGAGTCCTTCATCATCGCGACCGGCTCGTAGGCGCCGATCGGCACCGCGGCGAGGTCGAAGGGGCCGAGCGCGCGCGCGATCGCGCCGAAGCCGGCGAAGTAGCCGGTATCGCCCGCGAAGTAGAAGCGCCGGGTCGGGCCGCTGACGGCCCAGGAGGACCAGAGCGCGGCGCGCTCGTCGTCGAGGCCGCGCCGGCTCCAGTGCTGCGCCGGCGTGCAGGTGATCTGCACGCCCTGGTACGCGCGCGACATGCCCCAATCGAGCTCCTCGATGTTCTCGATACCGGCCTCGCGCAGCAGCGCGGCGTTGCCGAGCGGGACGAAGAAGCGCGTCGCGCCGTCGCGCGCGGCGAGCGCCGTGAGCGTCGGCAGATCGAGATGGTCGTAGTGGTTGTGCGAGATCAGCACGAAGTCGATCGACGGCAGCGCGTCGAGCGCGACGCCGGGCGGCACGAAGCGGCGCGGGCCGAACCCGATCGGGCTCGGCGTTTCGGACCAGATCGGGTCGGTCAGGAACGTCACGTGGTCCATCTGCACGAGCA
>DASUFZ010000258.1:0-6536 GCA_036274295.1 Myxococcota bacterium | reverse complement strand
CTCGGCGAAGCCGCGCACGCGGACCTGCTCGCCCGGCGCGCCGAGCACGTCGAAGGCGACGCCGCCCTCGGCCGCGCAGATGCGCCGGATGCGGCGGTCGCCGGCGCAGGCGTACTTCGTCGGATCGCCCACGAGCGCGATCCCGCCGACGAGGGGGCAGAGAACGCGCAGCGAGAAGGCGTGCGGCACGAGCGAGAACGAGAGCGCGCCGGCGGGGGAGACCCGCTCGCCGCTGCCGCTCGCCCAGTCGTAGGCGAACGCGACGCCATCGGGTGACGCGGCGCCGAGCTCGCGCAGCGGGATCTCGAAGTCGAGCGTCTCGCGCGTGCGGCTCGCGTGCATGGCCAGCACGTAGGTCCAGCGCCCGGCCGGGTGGTCGCTCCATGTCTCGCCGACGAGCGGGATGCTCTCGATGTGCGCGTGGCCGCGGAAGCAGCGCTCGAGCGGCGCCAGCGGGACGTCCGGCTTCACGAGGATGCCGTCGTCGCGGCAGGTGCGCAGGATCAGCTCGCGGTCGCTGCGGCCGACGCGGTCGCCGATGCCGACGGGACCGGCCGAGAGCGCGGCGAGCGCGGCCTCGAGCTCGGCGTGCGGATCGCCGTCGCGCCCGCTGCCCTCGCGCGACGAGAGGAACACGTCCTTGAAGGGCAGCAGCCCGAGCGCGCGCGCGAGCGCGTTGCCGTAGAGGAACCAGCACCAGAGCGACGCGTTGCCGAGCACATAGCGGTAGTCGCCGGACGTGCGGACCGCGGCGACGCGCGGCAGTGACGTCGCCGCGCAGAAGTCGGCGGACGTTCCCATGCACCAGAGGAGCGAGAGGCCGTGCTCCGCGGCCGCGCGGTCGAGCGACGCCTGCCACGCCCGCGCGCGGCCCGGCTCCTCGCGCAGCCCGCGCACGCCGAGGAAGCACTCGATCAGCCAGTCCTGCTCGACCTGCACGGCGCCCCACGCCTCGGCCTGCGCGAAGAGCCGATCGAAGAACGCGGGGTCGCGCGGGTGCGCGCGGTCGGCGTCGCGCCAGGCGGGCTCGCTCTCGAAGTAGGGCGAGCCGCTCGAGTAGTGGCGCGCGTGCAGGATCAGTGGCGGGCCGCCGAGCCGGCTGCGCAGCGCCGCGATGCCCGACGGCAGCGCGTCCTCGCGCGGCTCCCAGCGGAGCATGCCCGTCGGCGGCACGTCGATCTCCGGCGCGTCGAAGGCGCGCGTCACCTCGTGGGGATAGAACCAGGAGTCGAGCTCGAAGGCGTGCGCGGGGATGCGCGCGGCGCGCAGCCCGTCGGCGACGGCGGCGAGCGTCCCCTCGACGCCGAGGCCCGGCTCCGTGCGATACCAGTAGGCCGCGCCGTTGTCGGTCCAGTAGGAGAGCCGCCCGATGGCGGCTTCGGCGTAGCGCGAGCGACGCCGTGCGCCGGCGCGCTTCTGGAGGAGCGCGCCCCACGCCTCGAGCAGCGCGCGCACGCCGCTCCCGCCCCAGATCGCGAGCTCCGTCGCGAAGCCTGCCGGCACCGCGTCGAGATCGCCGTGCCAGCCGCAGCGGAGCTCGGCCGACGAGGCTCCGGCGCCGCGCGGCACCGCGATCACCTGCTCGTGGAAGGCGTCGAGCGGAGCGAGCAGCAGAGCGCGCTCTTCCGTGCGCACGCAGAGCGGCGTCACCACGGCGGGTCGCGCGGGAAGCAGGAAGAAGCGCGCGAACGACGCATCCGAGAACGTCGGCAGCGCGAACTCGGTGTACTGGTGTCCGTAGGCGACGGCGTCCGCGGGCAGGCCCGCCGGCGCGCGCTCGCGCGGGCGGAAACGCCAGCAGACCGACGGCTGCTCGAAGCGCGCGCCCGCGATTCCCTTCAGCGCCTCGCGCGCCTCGAGGCGCAGCACGAGCAGCGGCAGGCGCGCGTAGACGCGCACGCTCGTCGCGAGGTCGCGCGCCTCGCTGCCCCAGCGGAACGCGACGCCGTGGTGTGGTCCGAGGGAGTCCTCGCCGTCGAACGGAGCCGTCTCCGCGGGCGCGTCCCAGTGCGCGCCGCCGGCTGCGAAGCCGAGCGGGCCGAGCCAGTCCGCGTGCTGCCAGGCGACGCGCAGGCCGTCTCGAGCCAGACGCAGCGCGAGTCCGTCGCCCGCTTCGAGGAGCACGCGCGGACTCTACCCGACGAGCAGCTCCTTCAGGCGGCCGATCACGCCGCGGTGCGACGCGATGGCCATGGCCTTGCGGTACTCGAGCACGAGGCGCCGCGTCTCGCTCGGCCAGCTCGACGCCTCGGCGCGCTTGCGCCCCTGCTGCGCGATGAAGCGGTGCAGCGCGGGCCGCGCGAGCAGAGATCGCACCGCATCGATGGCATCGGAGATGTCGTCGGGATCGTAGAGGTGGCCGTTCTCGCCGGGATCGACGAGCTGCGGGATCCCGCCTGCGCGCGCGGCGACGACGGGGCAGCCGGACGCCATCGCCTCGAGCACCACGAAGCCGAGCGTCTCGGTCGTGGACGGCATCAGGAAGACGTCCGCGCTCGCGAAGGCGGCGGCGAGCGCTTCGCCGCGCAGGAAGCCGGTGAAGTGCACGCGCCGCCCCGCGTAGAGCTTCTCGAGCGCGGGGCGCGCGGGCCCGTCGCCGACGAACGCGAGCTTTGCTTCGGGCAGCGCGTCGAGGATCGGCAGCAAGGTGTCGAGGCGCTTCTCCGGCGACAGGCGCCCGGCGTAGAGCAGGACCGGTCCGTCCGGAACGCCCCCCGAGAGGCGCACGCGCATCTCGAGCGAGCGCCGCCGCGGGTGGAAGAGCTCGGTGTCGACGCCTCCCTGCCAGATCTCCACCGGTTCGATGCCGTGGTCCAGCAGCTCGCGGCGCGTGAAGCGTGACGGTGTCAGGTTGAGGTGGGCGCCGCCGTGGACCCGGCGGATCAGCGGCCAGATCGCCGGCTCGAGCCAGCCGAGCCCGTGGTCCGGCAGATAGCGGGGCAGGTCCGTGTGGTAGGACGCCACGATCGGCAGGCGCAGCGCGCGCGCCGCCGCGATGCCGAAGGCGCCGAGCCAGGCCGGGCCGACCGCGTGCACGACGTCGGGCGCGAAGCGCCAGAGCTCGCGCAGGATGCGCGGATCCGGCGCGCACACCTTCAGCTCGGGGTAGGGCGGGAAGGGCAGGCCGGGCACGCGCACGACGCGCGCGCCCGCGTGCTCCGCCACCGCGCCCTGCGGCGCGAAGAGGAGCGCCTCGTGGCCATCGTCGCGCAGACACCGGAGCGTGTGCGCGAGGCGATTGGTGATGCCGTCGATCTTCGGCAGGAAGACTTCGGTGAAGAGGGCGATTCGCATCGTCGTCTCCGCACTCGTGTGTCGGTGAACGTAGATGCGGATCGGCTGGCGGGAGTGGATGCCGCGCCACGATCTCGCGAAACGTCGCCCACGCGGGCGTGTCGGATGCGTGGCGCCCGGGTGACGTCTCCAAAAAAAGCGGGGGGCCGCCGGAGCGGCCCCCGGGTCGGGTGGAGTTGCGGTCGAGCTATCGTGAGCGCCGTGCGACGGGAGCGATGACGGCGTGAAGCTCCTCTACCTGCTGCGACACGCGAAGTCGGCGGTCGGCGAGCCCGGTCAGGACGATCACGCTCGTCCGCTGAACGGCCGCGGCCGGCGCGCGTCGGATCGCATCGGCGACGTGCTCGCCGAGCGCGGCGAGCCCCCGGAGATCGTGCTCTGCTCGTCTTCACGGCGTACCCGCGAGACGCTCGACCACGTGCTCGACCGGCTGTCGGCGCGCCCGCGCGTCGTGATCGAGTCGGACCTCTACCTGGCAGACGCCCCGACCCTGCTCGCGCACCTGCGCGGCCTCTCGGACGACTACGAGCGCGCCATGCTGGTGGCCCATCACCCGGGCATCGCGGACCTGGCGGAGATGCTCGGGACGGAAGGCCCGCGCGATCTGAAACAGCGTCTCGCGGAGAAGTTCCCGACGGCCGCCCTCGCGATCGTCGAGCTCGATGGGGCGCGCTGGTCGGAAATCGGAGCCGGCGGGACGCTCGTGGCCTTCGTTCTGCCGCGAGAGCTCGAGTCCGCCTGAGGTACCCTGGCACGCATGGCGGCCGAAGGACGCGAGATCGAGCTCAAGCTGGAGCTCTCTCCGTCGGACGCCGAGCGCATCCTCGATCACCCGGCGGTGCGGCGTCACGCGGTGGGCATCCCGCAGACGCGCCAGCTGCTCTCGGTCTACTTCGACACGAAGGAACTCGGACTCGCGCGCGCGGGCATCAGCTTGCGGCTGCGGCATTCCGGTGCCGAGCACGTGCAGACGGTGAAGTGGGGCGAGGGCGCCGCGGCGGGGCTGTTCGAGCGCGGTGAGCTCGAGGTCGCCGCGACGAGCGAGCGCCCCGAGCTCTACGCGATTCCCGACGACGCGTTGCGCGCGCGCGTGCGCGAAGCGCTCGGAGGCGACGCCCTCGAGCCCATCTTCGAGACCGAGATGCGCCGCACGCATCAGGTGCTGCGCGAGGGGCTCGACGAGTGCAGCCTCGATCTCGACCAGGGCGAGGTGCGCGCGCAGGGCGCGCGCGAGGGCATCTGCGAGCTCGAGCTCGAGCTGGTGCGCGGCGATGCCGCGCGCCTCTACGAGCTGGCGCTCGAGCTGTGCGAGGGCTTCGACCTGCGCCTCGGCACGCGCAGCAAGGCCGAGCGCGGCTACGCGCTGCGCGCGGGCGAAGGGCCGCAGCCGCTGAGGGCGCCGGCGCTCGAGCTGCCGGCCGACGCGACGCTCGACGCGGCGTTGCGCGACATCGCGCTCGGCTGTCTCGGGCAGATCGGCGCCAACCTCGCGCCCGCCTACGAGGGCGTCGATCCCGAGGGCGTGCACCAGATGCGCATCGGCGTGCGGCGCATGCGCTCGGTCCTCTCGGTCTTCCGGCCGGTGCTGCCGGACGAGCTCACGCGGCCGATCCGCGACGAGCTGCGCTGGCTGGCGGGCGAGCTCGGCGCGGTGCGCGATCTCGACGTCTTCGTCGGCGAGCTGCTCGGCCCGCTCTCGGGCACGCGCGCCGACGACGTCGCGCTGAAGCGCCTGCAAGCAGAGGCGGAGACGCTGCGCGACGAGCGCAAGCAGGCCCTGCGCGAGATCCTGCACTCGCGCCGCCTGACGAAGCTGCTGCTCGGGCTCGGCCTGTGGATCGCGCGCGGCTCCTGGCGCGAGCAGGCGCTCTCGGAGACGTCGGCGATGCTCTTCCAGCCGGCGCAGTCGTTCTCGGACGAGGTGCTGGCGCGGCTGCATCGCCGTGCCGAGAAGCTCGGGCGCGTCGCCGCCGACGGCCCGCCCGCGACGCGCCACGAGCTGCGCATCACCTTGAAGAAGCTGCGCTACGCCAGCGAGTTCTTCCGCAGCCTCTACGACGCGAAGGACGCGCGACGCTATTTGAAGCGCCTCTCGCGTCTCCAGGACGTGCTCGGCGCGCTGAACGACGTCGCCACCGCGGGCCGCGTCCTCCAGGAGCTGATCGGCCGCGTCGGATCGCCCGATGCCGACTCGCTCGCGCGCACGGTCGGCTTCATCGAGGGCTTCGCCGCGCGCGAGGACGCGCTCTCGCTGCGCAAGCTCGCATCGCAGTGGGATCGCTTCGATCGCACGCGTCCGTTCTGGGCGAGGGACTGAGGCCACACTCCGCGCGCCCCGCGCACTCTGCACGCACTGCGCACGCTCGTCGCACGCGCGCGCGCGTCGCCACCGAATCGCCGCAGAGTTCTCACGCAAGCTTCGAGTAGCGCGCGTGCGAGTCCGGGTACGGTCCGCCCCGCATGACCTCCGGCACCCGTGCGCGTGCAGGTTCACGGGCGCGCAATCGAACCGTCACGCTCTTCCTCGCGCTCTGCATTGCCTTCGCGCGCGCCGTTGCGGTGTCGGCGCAGGACGCGCCGCCGCTGCCGGAAGGCATGGGCGCGATCGCCGGTCGCGTCGTCGATGCGACGAGCGGCGCGCCGCTCGAGGGCGCGCGCGTGATCGTCACCTGGCCGCTGCCGGACGACGACGGCGAGCCGCACGAGGAGGCGCAGGTCACCGACGCGAACGGCGACTTCCGCTTCGACGCGATTCCGCACGGCCGCTACGCCGTCGAGTTCCTGCATGCGGGCTACACCGGCACGACCCTGCGCGATTTCGAGGTGATCGCGGGCCAGACGCAGCGCGCGGACCTGAAGATGGCGCCAGGCGCCGACGAGAACGCAGGCCCGCCAGAAGGCGTCGAGGAAGTCCTGGTGCTCGGCGCGCGCGTCGAGGCGATGGAGGCGTCGCGCCAGGAGTCCGACGAGATGATCAACACCTTGAACGCGTCGGAGATCTCGAAGTTCGCCGCGAGCGACATCTCGGACGTGATCCTGCGCCTGCCCGGCGTGAACGTCGTCGAGGGGCAGTTCGCGATCATCCGCGGCCTCGAAGACCGCTACAGCAGCACGCTCTACAACTCGGCGCCGATCCCGAGCCCCGACCCCACGCGCCAGTCGCCGCAGCTCGACCTCTTCGCGAACGAGATCGTCGACGACCTCGTCGTCGCCAAGACGTTCGTGCCGGACCTGCCGAGCAA
>DASUFZ010000257.1:0-5577 GCA_036274295.1 Myxococcota bacterium | reverse complement strand
CGCCCTCGGCGTCTCCGCCGACCTGCCGCTCGAGGCCATGTACCGCGGCGCGCGCACCCTGCGGCTCGCCGACGGCCCGGACGAGGTGCACCGCATCCTGATCGCCAAGAACGTGCTGGCGGCCTATCACCGCGGCGAGTCGTGGGACTTCGGCATCTAGCGCGCGGGCAAGGCGGAGCGAGCGAAGCGAGCGGGTCGCCGCAAGCGGCGGCGCAGACCTGGTGGGCATTCCATCTCGGACGCCGCCGCGCGCAGCGAGGCGCAGCCGAGCGGAGCTCCCTAGAACGGCGTGGCGGCTTCGTACGGTCTTCCGTACCGGCGCAGCCAGTCGAGCAGCACGGAGATCCTCCCGGTCGCCAGCGCGACGCAGGTGTCCGCGGCGCCGTAGTAGAGGCGCACCGTGTCGCCGTCCGGCGCGATGGTGTATCCGCACGGGAAGACCACGTTGTCGACGTCGCCTTCGCGCTCGTAGGCCGCGTCGGGGCCGAAGATCCAGTCGTCGCCCCGCAGCAGGCACTTCGTGTGCGACTCGAGGTCGAAGAGCGCGAGGCCGAGCCGGTAGAGCGCGCCCGCCGCGGTGCGACGCACGCCGTGGTAGAGCATCAGCCAGCCATCCTTCGTCTCGATCGGCGGCGGCGAGAGGCCGATCTTGTGCGCGTCCCACCAGCCGCCGCGGCGCGCCTCGAGGATCAGCCGGTGGTCGCCCCAGTGCTTCAGGTCGGGCGAATACGAGAGCCAGATGTGGCCCTCGTCGCCGTTGCTCGGGCGGTGGATCAGCGCCCAGCGACCGTCGAGGCGGCGCGGCAGCAGCGCCGCGTCCTTGTCCGAGGGCGGCATCACGACGCCGTAGCGCTCGAACTTGCGGAAGTCCTCGGTCAGCGCGATGGAGACGGCGGGCCCCGCCACCGAGTACGCGGTGTAGGCCACCGCGTACTGGCTCGACTCCGGGATGAAGGTGATGCGCGGATCCTCGATGCCCCAGAACTCCTCGGGATGCTCCGCGGGATCGGGGAAGTGCGTCGGCTGCGGGTCGATCTTCCAGCCGTCGATGCCATTGGCCGAGCGCGCGGCGCACAGGTGCGAGTGGCCGCGCCGGTCCTCGACCCGCACGAGCAGCAGGGTCGTGCCGTCCTTCAGCAGGGTCGCGGCCGGGTTGAAGACGGTGTTGACCGGATAGCTCCACTGATTGGGGCTCAGGATGGGATTCGACGAGTGCCTCTGGAAGAGGATCTCGTGCTCATTCCCCGGCGGGTGGTGTCTCTGAGGCATCGATGACGTTCTCCGCGAGTCTCATTTCGAGCAGGGCCTGGAGGAAGGCGAGCGTGGACTCGGCGCCGCGGTTCTCGTTGGCGCGATCGGCGTGCAGGCCGTCGCGGCACGCGCCGCTCGCCGCGTCGAAGAGCGAGACGCCGAGGTCGTTGCGGCCGAGGAACCAGTCGAAGGCGCAGACGGCTTCCCGACACCAGCTGCGGTCGTCCGTTGCGCGCAGCGCCTCGAGGCTCGCCGAGACCATGGCCTGGGCCTCGACCGGCTGCTGGTCGAAGCGGGCGCGCGTGCCGCCGCGCGTGTAGAAGCCGTTCGAGCCGATCGGCACGAAGTGGCCGTCCGGCGCGCGCTGGATCTCCGCGAGCCACGCGAGCGACGCGAGCGCCGCGTCGCGCATCTTCGCACAGCCGGCGCCGGTGCCCGCGACGAGCAGCCCGTGCGGCAGCACGGCGTTGCAGTAGCTGAGCACGTCCTCGAACCAGATCCAGTCGGACGCGCGGTGCTCCGCCAGCGCGCCCGAGAGACGCTCGCCGAGCGCGCGGCGGGCGGCGAGCGCCGCGCTGCCGCCGCGGAAGCGGCGCAGGTAATCGTGGATGCCGAGCAGGCCGAAGGCCCAGGCGCGCGGGCTCGTCGTCTCCGCGAGCGCCGGCAGCGCGCGGTCGAACAGCTGCGCCGCGGCGCCGCGCAGGCCCGGGTGCGCGGAGCGTCCGACCACCGCGCCGAGCGCCCACAGCGAGCGGCCGTGGCTGTCGTCGGATCCGGAATCCTCGAGCCAGCGGCGGTCGAACGAGAGGAAGTTGCGGAAGCGCCCGTTCTCCGGATTGAACGCGAAGCGCAGGAACGCCAGGTATCGCGAGCCGAGCTCGCGCGCGAGCTCGGGCGCCTCGCCCGCCTGCTCGAGCCTCACGGCGACGAGCAGGCCGCGCGCATTGTCGTCGGTGCTGTAGCCCTCGGAGTAGTCGGGGACGAGGAACGACGCGTGCTGGATCAGCCCGGTGCCGTCCGTCATGCGGCGCAGGTGCTGGAGATCGAGCGGCGGCAGCTCGCCGGAGCGCTCGCCGAGCGCGCGGATGCGGCCGGTCGGACGCGGGTGCTCCTGACGCTGGTGGCGCGCCGCCGCGAAGCTCTCCATGTAGCGCGCCGCGACCGCGCGCCAGGTCATCTCGCGCCCGAGCATGTAGGCGCGCTTGCGCATGGCGTGGCGCCGCGCCTCGTCGTCGAGCAGCTCGCACACTGCGCTCGCGATCGCCTTGGAATCGGCGAAGGGAACCAGCACGCCGCGCTCGCCGGAGAGCAGCTCGCGCGCGTACCAGTAGGGCGTCGAGACGACCGCCTTGCCGGCGCCGGCCGCGTAGGCGAGCGTGCCCGAGACGATCTGCGCCTCGGAGAGGTACGGGGTCAGGTACACGTCGGCCGCGCCGATGAACTCGATCAGCTCGTCGAGCGAGACGAAGCGGTTGTAGAAGGCGACGTGCCGCTCGACGCCGCGCACGCGCGCGAGCCGCTCGAGCGAGAGCCGGTAGGATTCGCCGTCGCTGCGCTTGACGTTCGGATGCGTCGCGCCGAGGACGACGTACACGACGTCGGGGCGGTGGCGCACGATCTCCGGCAGCGCCTCGATCACGTGCTCGATGCCCTTGTTCGGGCCGAGCAGTCCGAACGTCAGCAGCACGCTCTTGCCCTCGACCTCGAACTTGTCCTTGTAGAAGTTCGGGTCGACGAAGGGCACGTCGGGGATGCCGTGCGGGATGACGTCGATCCTGTTCGTCGTCACGCCGTGCACGGCGCGCAGGAACTCCGCCGCCGTCTCGCTCATGACGATCAGGCGGTCGGAGCGGTCGGCCACCTCCTGGAGCACGCGCCGCTGGACCGGGTCGGGATCGCGCAGCACGGTGTGCAGGGTCGTGACGAGCGGCATGCGCAGATCGCGGAGCAGCGCGAGCACGTGGCTGCCGGACGGTCCGCCGAAGATCCCGAACTCGTGCTGGAGGCAGACGAGATCGGTGCCGGAGACGTTCAGGTAGTCGGCGGCGCCGCGGTACGACGCGAGCTCCGCCTCCGCGATCTCGAAGCGTACGCGCGGCGGGTAGTCGTAGTCCGCGGTCGCGTCGTTGACGGGGACGGCGAAGACGGTCGCCTCGGGGAACTCCGCGGCCATCGCCTCGCAGAGATCCGTGGTGAAGGTCGCGATTCCGCAGCGGCGCGGCAGGTAATTGCCGACGACGGCGATCCGGCGCGGCGCATCGGCACTCGCGCTGGTGTGGGTCTCGGCGCGCGCGTCGCTCGCGGGGGCAGCCATGCAGCCAGGGCACTCCTCTCCCCCAGCCCCAAGCTCCCTCGACTCGCCAACGTAGCGGCTCTTTCGCCGCGCGCAGCCCGCGATCTAATCGAGCAGCGCGAGCAGGGGTTCAGGCCTTCGCGGGCAGCCCGATCGTCTTCGTCTCGAGGTACTCCTCGAAGCCCTCGACGCCCATCTCGCGGCCGACGCCGCTCTGCTTGTAGCCGCCGAAGGGCGAGTCGGGCGCGAACCACATGCCGCCGTTCACGCTGACCGTGCCGGTGCGGATGCGCTTCGCGACGGCGAGCGCGCGCTCCTCCGAGGCCGACGAGACCATGCCCGAGAGGCCGTAGGGCGAGTCGTTCGCGATGCGCACGGCGTCGTCGTCGCCGTCGTGCGGGATCACCACGAGCACCGGCCCGAAGATCTCCTCCTGCGCGACGGTCATGTCGTTGCGCACGTCGGCCAGCAGGGTCGGCTCCACGAAGAAGCCCTTCGGCAGGTGCGCGGGGCGCTTGCCGCCGACGACGACGCGCGCGCCCTCCTGCACGCCCTTCTCGACGTAGCCGAGCACGCGGTCCTGCTGGCGCCGGTTGATCTGCGGGCCCTGGATGTTCTTCGCGTCCGTCGGGTCGCCGTAGTTCACGCCGCGGAAGGCCTGCTCGAGGATCGCGATGCCCTCGGCGTAGCGCTTGCGCGGGATCAGCAGGCGCGTGGCGATCGCGCAGCCCTGGCCGCCGTGCATGCACACCATGCTGGCGCCCGGCAGCACCGCCTCGAGCTTCGCGTCGTCGAGGATGATGTTGGCGGACTTGCCGCCGAGCTCGAGGAACACCTTCTTCACGGTGTCGGCGCCGTTGGCCATGATGCGCTTGCCGACCGCCGTCGAGCCCGTGAACGAGAGCATGTCGACGCGCGGATCGGCGCACAGGATCTCGCCGACGCGCGCCGGATCCTGCGAGGTGACGACGTTGAAGACGCCGGGCGGGATGTCGGTGTGTTCGGCCACGACCTTCGCGATGAAGGTCGCGTTCCACGGCGTGTCCGGCGCCGGCTTCAGCACGATCGTGTTGCCGGCCGCGAGGGCGGGGCCGACCTTCGCGAGGTTCACCTGGAGCGGGAAGTTCCAGGGCGTGATGCAGCCGATGACGCCGGTCGCCTCCTTGCGCACGATGCGCCGGCTCTTCATGCCGAAGAACTCGTGCACGCCGAGGTCGCGCTCCCACTCGTAGCGGCCGAGCAGGCTCGCGACCCAGGCGAGATCGCGGATCACCGAATCGCCCTGCGGCCCGTAGGTCAGCATGAGCGGCGCGCCGACCTCGGCGATGGTCTGCTTGCGCAGGTGCTCCTTCTCCTTCTCGAGTCCCTGCTGGAGCTGCTCGATGCAGCGCTTGCGCAGCGCCGTGTCGGTGGACCAGGAGGTCGCGTCGAAGGCGCGGCGCGCGGCGGCGATCGCGGCCTGCATGTCCTCGGCGCCGCCGTCGGCGACTTCGCCGATCACCTCCTCGGTGGCGGGGTTCACGTTCGGGAAGCGCGCGCCCGAGCGCGCGTCCACGAACTTCCCGTCGATGTACATGCGCCCTTCGGGTCGGGAGAAGTCGGCCAAGTCGGTTCCTCCTGGAAGGCCCGGGATTCTAACCACGCGCGGGCAGATCGAGGATGCGCGCGGCCTCGGCGCAGCTGGCTACAGGGCGGCCCACCTCGTTACAGAGCGACACGGCCTGGCGCACCAGCTCCTCGTTCGTCGGCTTGCGCTCGGGATGGAAGTGCTCCTCGAGCCCGACGTGCAGATGGCCCCCGCGCTCGAGCGCGCGGCGCGCGATCGGCGTGTCGAAGAGATCGCCGCCCCACACCGAGACCGACCACGGCAGGTCGATGCCGTCGAGCAGGTCGAGGTAGGCGTCGAGGGCCGACGCGGTCGGCGCGAGGCCGAAGGTGACACCGGGCTGCATCGAGAAGAGCCCGTAGTCGCCGCCGAAGTAGAGCTTCACCATCGAGCCCTGCGGCAGCCGTCCGGCGCGGTACCAGGCCAG
>DASUFZ010000256.1:0-4858 GCA_036274295.1 Myxococcota bacterium | reverse complement strand
TGTTCGCGCCATGGTTGCTCGTCCTCCCGCCGCCCAGCTACTCGTAGCCCGCGCTGTCCGGTGGACGCGCAAGCCACGAGGCGCCGCGATTCTACACCGACTCGGTACGGGCAACGCGGGCAAAGTCTCTGACGACGCACTGGAAAGTCGGTCGTCTTTCGGAGGCCAGGGAGTAGATAGGCTGCGAGGCGCTGCAGCCTATCTCTCGCGACTCGTCGCGGACCTCCAGCGCTACGCGTCGCCCGCCAGACGCAACAGCTGATCGGCGTCCCAGTTGTCGTACGCGTGACGCCCGTAGTGCGCGGCGAAAACCTCGCCGTCGGGCGCGATCAGGAAGTCTGCGGGCAGGCCGCGGATGCCGTTCTCGGCGCGCTTGTAGAGCTTCCGCGTCGCGAGCACGCCGCGGAACCCGGCCCACAACACACGGGGGTGGAGCGGCGCGAGCCACGACGCCTCGACACCGAACCGGCGGTAGAGCGCCTTCCCGGGATCCGCGACGCAGTCGAAGGGAAGCTGCGCCTGGTACTTCATCATCTCGTCGCGCGACGAGTGGAAGACCGCGATCTCGCGGATGCCGGCGGCCTCGATCTCCGCGATGCGGCGCGAGAGCCCGAGCAGATGGAAGTTGCAGACGGGGCAGCCCGCGAAGCGGCGGAACTGGAGATGCACCACGCGCGCCTTCGGATCCGGGATGGCGACGGGCTCGCCGCGGATCGAGGTCAGCGAGAGGGCGGGCGTCTGCGCGCCGCGCTCGAGCTTCATCGCGCCGCCGCGAAGAGCTGGAGCGCGACGAAGGCGAGGATGCCCGCCAGACACAGCAGGTGGTCGCGGCAGATCCCGCGCGCGAGCACGCTCTGCTCGGCGAGCGGATCCGCGCGCGAGCCGAGGCGCACCGCGTTCGGGACGACGCGCAGGAGCGCGAGCAGCACCGGTCCGCCGACGAGGAAGAGCGACGCGAGCACGAGCCAGCGCGGGCCGTGACCCGTGGCGAGCTGCACGCCGAGAACCGCGAGCGCGACGAGCATCACCCCTCCGACGAGGTGGCCGAGCGGCCGCGCGTCCGTGGTGACGCGGCGATAGTAGGCGGCGATGGAAGCGAGCACGGGCTCCGGCAGCGCGCGATCGCGATGGCGCAGCACCTGCACGTCGAAGAGGAGATCCATCCACAGCACCGCGAGCAGGAAGCCGCCGCAGGCCGTCAGCAGGAGCGGCGTGGCGCCCACTCAGCGATACCCCGTGACGTCCGCGGGCTTGCCCGCGTCCTGCACCTCGACGAGGTAGCGCCAGGCGTCGGGCCGGCTGCCGTCGAGATCGGTGAAGCCGTAGATCTTCGCGAGCTCGCCGCTCGAGACCGAGCGCCCGTTCCAGCGCGCGCGCTCCGGATCGGCGGCCAGCGCGGCGACGGCGCGGCCGACGTACGCGGGGCTCTCGGAGATGGCGAAGTGCGGCTGGATCTTCATCGCGTCGCACCAGTTCGACTCGCGCACGCCGTAGGCTTCGAGCATGGCCTCGGAGCGCAGCCAGCCCGGCGTGAGCGAGAGGGCCGTGGCGCCGCGCGGGCCGAGCTCGTGCGCGAGAGCGAAAGCCATGCGGCCGACCGCCGCCTTCGCGAGGTCGTAGAAGAACGAGACGCGGTAGTGCGTCGCGTTGTAGGCGTCGGTGCCGTCGTTCATCTCGACGACGAGCCCGCCGGGTGTGCGCAGCAGCAACGGCAGCGCGAAGTGGCTGGTGATCGCGTGCGTGTCGACGGCCAGGCGCAGGGTATGCAGCCCGTACGCGAGGTCGGACTCCCACGCGGTCTTGCTCCACTCCATGCGCGTGGCGCCCCAGATGTCGTTCACGAGCACGTGCAGGCAGCCGTGCTCGCGCTCGATCCGCGCGACGAGCGCCTGCACCTGCTCGGGCTCGAGGTGATCGACCTGCACCGCGATGCCGCGCCCGCCCGCCGCGGTGACCTGCTCCGCCGTCTCCTCGATCGTCTCCGGCCGGTTCATCTCGGAGCGCTGCGCGCGCGTGCTGCGGCCCGTGCAGTAGACCGTCGCGCCGGCGGCGCCGAGCTGGACGGCGATGCCGCGCCCCGCGCCGCGGGTGGCGCCTGCCACCAACGCCACTCTGCCCGCGAGCGATGCCGCCAAAGACGAGAGGCGCCTACGCCTTGCGCCGCGCCGTGCGCTTGCGCGCGCTCTTCTTCGCCGACGCCTTCTTCGCCGCGCGGGGCGCGGGCTTCGAGCGCGCGGGCGCGCTCCGGCGGCGCGCCGTCGCGCGGACCTCGACGAGCCCGCCCGGCACCGCCAGCTCCACCACGCCGATGGCCGTCCAGGCCGGGAACGGCTCCGGCAGGTAGCGATCCTTCACGCGCATGAAAGAGCCGATGTGCTGCATGAGCCCCACGTGGAAGGTCGTGACCTCGACGACGTCCGCGAAGCCGAGACCCGCCTCGTCGAGGATCGCCTTCACGCCTTCGAATGCGGCCGTGAACTGCTGCTCGGGGTCGGCGATGCCGCGGCCGTCCGGGCCGGCGCCGATCTGACCCGAGCAGAGCAGCAGATCGCCGCTCCATGCGGCGGGCGCGAAGTGGAAGCGGTCGTACATCGCCTGCTGCGAGGCGGGGATCACGAGGTCGGTCTTCTTCACGATCTTCTCCCTTGTTGGACGCGACGCGCACACTCTAGTGCGCGCGCGCACAAACTTAGTGCGCGCGTACGAACTCGCGCCGGAGCGCGCCGCGCGCGAGCTGGCGCAGGCGCGCCACGCGGTAGCCCTGAAGCGGCGAGAGTCCGCGCACCTGGATCCAGCGCTCGGGCCAGTAGTCGGTCGCCGCGAGCGGTCCGCCCGGCCGGAACACGCCCTCCGCCGGGACGATCACCGTCTTGTCGGCGCGCGCGTCGAGCCAGGCGCCCCACCACGCCAGGGTGGACGACGAGCCGACGAAGTCGCGGCAGCGGCTCATCAGGTAGAGATCCTCGTAGGGCTCGTTGCCGGCGACGAAGTGCGCATGCGCCGGCAGGCCGCGCAGATAGCCGCGCGAGCGCCGGCGGTCGTCGGAGAAGACGAGGAGATGGCGCCGCGCGGGCAGGCGCTCGCGCAAGGCGTCGAGGTAGAAGCGCGGGCGCGGCAGGTAGAAGCGCGCGCTCTCCCGCTTGTCGCCGAAGCGCAGGTGCAGCGCGATGGTGTCGGCGAAGTCGACGTGCGCGTAGCGCGCGGCGACGCCGGCCACCGCCTCCTCGCGGAAGCGGTACCAGCGGCGCACCTCGCGCGCGTCGAAATAGCGCGCCGACTGGAAGAAGCCGTGGATCTCGGTGCCGTCGTCGATGCGGAGCGCATCGGGCTCGAAGCCGACGTCGAGGTGGCTCGCGCGCCACGTTTTCGGGAGCGGCCGCGGCGGCGCGCGCAGCGCCAGGTCGTCGAGCTGGAAGACGCGGTCGCCGATCCACGCGGGACAGTGGAAGCGCGTGCCGAGGCGCTCCGCGGTGCTGCGCAGGAACGCGTACTGGAAGAGCTGGTTTCCGAGCCGTCCGAGCGAGCCGAGCTTCGGGAAGGAAATCACGCCGGCGGGAACGGACGGTTCAGCGCGGGGCGTGGCGGCGAGGTCGCGTCGGGCACCACGCCGGCGCTGCCGACGAAGTCCGCGAAGAAGGCGAGCACGCCCGCGCGCGCGAGCAGCGCGTCGAGCCGCGGCGAGCGCAGCGCCGCATAACGCGCGAGCAGCACCGCGCGCGACTCGCGCAGGAAGTCCGTCGCCTCGATGCGGACGCGCGCGCCGCCCGCGAAGGCGAGATCGGCGGCGCCGTCGGCGCAGGCGCGGCTCACCCAAGGCAGGTACATGCGGCCGAGCTCGCGCAGCAGCGCGACGAGCGTCTCCGGCACGTCGTCCGGGTCGTCCCAGGCGCCGATCGGCTCGTCCTCGGGCTGGAGCAGCCGGCTCGTGTGGCGCACGACCGGCGGCGCATCCGCGTCCGTCCAGCGCCGGCAGAGCGGATCGTTGGTGAAGTGCGCGGCGTTGCCGCCGAAGAGCGCGAAGTCGGCCAGCGACGGGCGCGCGCCGAAGAGATACGGGCGCAGCTCGAGGTGCGCGCCGAGCAGGCGCAGCCACGGCCGCAGCACCTCGTCGATCCACAGCTGGACGTTCTCCGGCGTCACGCCGAGGCGCGGCAAGGTCGAGCGCACGTGCGCGCCCGTCGCGGCGTAGGCCTGATCGCACGGGATCTGCGTCTGCACCGCGAAATCCCGCGCGAGCTCGAAGCCGCCGACCGCGTGGTTCTCCGCGAAGAGCCAGCGCGAGCCGACGGCCGGCCGGTAGTACCACTCGTCGGCGGCGTCCTCGAGGACGTATGCGAGGAAGCGCTGCGCGGAGTCCGGCGGCAGCACGGTCGGCTCGGGGAAGCGCAGCTCCAGGTGGTGGATCATCGCCGTCGAGTCCCACATGTACTCGCCGTCGGGTGTCTGCATGGCGGGAATGCCGCCCGGAAAGCCGGCCGCGTTCGCCTCGGCCGAGAGCCCGTAGAAGCGGCGCAGCAGGTACGGGATGCGCTTGTAGTCGAGGTACCCCGTCATCTTGCGCGTGAAGTACGACTGCATCATGCCGTGCAGGCGATAGGGCTTCATCAGATGGTCCAGCCCGGTCCGATCAAGATCTCGACGCCGACGTTCAGCACGGTGAGGAAGAGGCTGCCGAGCAGCGCAGGGCCGAAGCCCTGGATGCGCACGCCCGGCACGAGCTTCGCGACCAGCCACAGCATGAGCGCGTTGATCACGAGCAGGAAGAGCCCGAACGTGATCACGGTGAGCGGGAAGGTCAGCACGACCATCAGCGGCCGCACGACCGCGTTGACGAGGCCGAGCGCGAACGCGCCGAGCA
>DASUFZ010000255.1:0-7657 GCA_036274295.1 Myxococcota bacterium | reverse complement strand
AACGACTACCTCGTGGTGGATCCGCGCGAGCTCGACTTCGCCCTGACGAAGCGCGCCGTGCGCGCGCTCTGCGACCGGCACCGCGGCGTCGGCGCCGACGGCGTGCTGGCGCTCGCGCCTGCGCGTCGCGCCGACTTCGGCGTCCGCATCTACAACCCGGACGGCAGCGAGGCGGAGAAGTCCGGCAACGGGCTCCGCATCTTCGGCCGCTACCTCTTTGCTTCGGGACGCACCCGGCGCACCTCCTTCACCGTCGCGACGCGCGGCGGCGTCGTCGCGCTCGAGCTCCAGCTCGACCGGCGCGGCGACGCGTCGCGCGCGCGCGTCGCGATGGGGCGCGCGACGTTCCGGCCGTCGGCGCTTCCCTGCACGTTGCGCGTGGACGAGCTCGTCGACCGCCCGATCCGCGTCGGCGCGGGGCGCCTGCGCTTCACGGGCGTATCCGTCGGCAATCCGCACTGCGTGATCTTCCGGGCGCGCGGCGCCTGGAGCGCGCGCGACCTGCGATCGCTCGGGCCGGCTCTCGAGTCGCACCCCTGGTTTCCGCGCCGCGTGAACGTGCAGCTCGCGCGGGTCCGTGGCCCTCACGCGCTCGACGTGCTCGTGTGGGAGCGCGGCGCCGGCGAGACGCAGGCCTCCGGCTCGTCCGCGTGCGCCGCGGCCTGCGCCGGCGTGAAGCGAGGTTGGCTGCGGAGCCCTGTGCGCGTGCGCATGCCGGGCGGCGCGCTCGACGTGGAGGTGAGCCCAGACTTCGATCTGACTCTCGCGGGGCCCGTCGAGGCGGTCGCGTCGGGGCGGCTCGCGGACGCCTTCGTGCGGCATCTATCCGCACGCGTGACGCGATCGTTGTAAAAGCTCGCCCGCATCTTCACGGATCTGCCGAACGCGCCGTGCAAGTTTCACCGTGCACAACGGCGTTTCGACGCCGAGGCGGGCGGAGCGCGCGCCGGAGCCGCTGGCATGCGCATTGCTGCCAAGCGAAACGCTCGCAGGGATCCTGGAGGGAGAATCGATGCACGAGGCCCCCCGACCGGCCGCGCCGACGGACGTCCGAGCCGATTCAGCGCGGCCCCGGCGTGACGGATATCCGCACGCCGGACTGCACTTCTACGTATGGGACGAGGATGCGCGCTTCGCGGCCGCGTGGGCCGCGCAGCTCGCGGACGTCGAGCAGGGAGTCGAAGCGCGCCAGCCCTCGCCGACGCTCTGAGCGCTCACTTCCAGGCGAAGACGGGCTGCTCGTAGTGCGCGACGCGCGTCTCCACGCCGCGCAGCGCGACCTCGCGCAGCTGATACAGGATCGCCGCGGTCGGCGCGTGGATGTGCGTGCCGAGCAGCGGGATGGAGATGACGGGCCGGTCGCTCTCCGGGATCGCGCGCAGATGCGGCACGTCCTCGCGCATCAGCTCGGCGACGGGCACGCGATACGCGGCGGCGACCTCCGTCGGATCGGGCACGAGCGCCGCGTCGGCGCCCGCCCACACGACGACGGGCGTGATCGAGTAGCCGGAGCGCGTGGGGTAGTCGTCGAGCAGGCCGAGCACCGCACCGGCTTCGAGCGCGAGGCCGACCTCCTCGCGCAGCTCGCGCAGCGCGCCGGCGGCGGGCGTCTCGCCCGGGTCGAGGCGTCCGCCCGGCAGCGCCCACTGACCGCCGTGCGCGCGCAGCTTCGCGGCGCGTCGGGTCAGCACGAACGAGGTCGCGGCGCGCTCGCCCGGCAGCAGCGCGAGCGCGACGGCCGCCGGGCGCAGCCCCAGGGCGACGTGCGTCTGCCTCGTGAAGCCGGCGAGATTCGCGGCGATGCGCGCGCGCAGGTCGTCGGCGTAGTCGAGGCTCACGGCGGCGGACGTTAGCCCCGATCGCTGGCGAGGCGCCGGCTCCGCCGTCAGACTCCGCGCCGCTGTGGATGCGCAGGTCGTGCGGCGCCGGATCCGACTGACTTCCGGCATCGAGATCGCGCTGCTCGACTGGGGCGGCGACGGTCCGCCCGCGCTGCTCCACCACGCGAACGGCTTCTGCGCGGGACTCTGGGGAGGCGTCGCGGAGCGGCTGCGCCCGCACTTCCGCCCGATCGCCATGGATGCGCGCGGCCACGGCGAATCGTCCAAGCCCGATCCGAAGGACGAGGCGAACTATGCGTGGACGCGCTTCGGCGAGGACGCCGGCGCGGTGGCGCGTCAGCTCGCGATGGAGCTCCGCAGCCCGAGCCTGCTCGGTGTCGGGCATTCCTTCGGCGGCACCGCGCTGATGATGGCGTCGGCCGCGGATCCCGCGCTCTTCCACCGCCTCGTGCTCGTCGACCCGGTGCTGCCGTCGCCGACCTTCTTCGCGCACGTCATCGCCAATTCCGCCGGGAGCAGCGAGAACCGCGATCTCGCGGCCTCCGCGCGCAAGCGCCGCCAGGTGTTCGCGAGCCGCGCCGAGGCGCGCGACACCTGGGCGGGTCGCGCCGTGTTCGAGCGCTGGGACCCGCACGCGCTCGATCTCTACGCCGAGTACGGGCTGCTCCCGCACGCGGGCGGCGGCGTCGAGCTCGCCTGCCCCGGCGAGATCGAGGCGACGATCTTCGATCAGGCGCGCAGCTTCGACGCCTGGGAGCTCGCCACGCGCGTGCCCGTCCCGTCGCTGATCCTGTGCGCCGAGCGCGGCAACTTCGGGCGCGCGATGTACGACCAGATCGCCGCGCGCATGCGCGACGCGCGCATCGCCGACGTGGCGACGGGGCACCTCGTGCCGATGGAGCGCCCCGATCTCGTCGCCGAGCACGTGCTCGCGTTCGGCGGCGCGGAGCGTCAGCGCTCCACCGGATAGCCGCGCTCCGTCCACGCCGTCCAGCCGCCGGCCAGCGAGACGACGTCGCGGAAGCCCATCTCCTGGAGCGCCTTGGCGGCCAGCGCGCTGCGGTGACCGCCGCCGCAGTAGAGCGCGAGCTTGCGCCCGCGATCCTCGAACCACGGATCGCGTTTCTTGTGCTCGAGATCCGCCTTCACCTCGAGGAAGCCGCGCGGCGAGCTCTTCGCCCCGGGCACGTGGCCGGCCGCGTACTCGTCGGGCTCGCGCACGTCGACGAAGTGCCAGCCCTCGTGTCCTTCCGTCTCGAGCAGGCGCCGCGCCTCCTCGGGAGAGATCTCGCGCACGACGCGCTTCGCCTCGTCGGTGAAGTCGGCGAGCGAGCGCGCGCGCGCGGCGATCGGGACGTCGACACGCGCGGCGATCGGGGCGTGGGCGCCGCCGCCCTCGGCGAGGAAGCGCAGGGTCGCGTCGGCGATGCGCGGGCCGGCGTCGCCCTGCCCGAAGGGATTCGGGATGCGCGACACGCCGCGCACCCAGGCGTCGTCGGCGTGGAGCGCCTCGAGCTCGCGCTCGAGCCGCTGTGCGTCGCCGCCGACGAGCCTCGCCACGCCCGCGTCCACCGCCTCCGGCCGCTCCGTGTTGGCGCGCAGCACCAGCAGCGCCTTGCCCAGGGTCGGCGCCTCTTCCTGGACACCGCCGGAGTCGGACACGATGAGCCAGGCGCTCGCGAGCAGGTGCAGGAAGTCGCGGTAGCCGAGCGGGCCCTGCAGCAGGGTGCGCGGCGCGCCCGCGAGCGCCGCCTCGGCCTTGCGCCGCACCTCCGGGTTCGGGTGCACCGGGAAGACGAGCGACACGTCCTCGTGACGCGCGACGAAGCGGCGCAGCGCGTGCAGGTTCTCCTGCATCAGCGCGCCGAAGCTCTCGCGCCGGTGGGTGGTGAGCGCGACGAGCCGCGTGCCGGCGAGCGGCCGCAGCGAGGCTTCGAGCTCCGGCGAGGGCGCGCTCTTCGCGACGATCTCGTGCAGCGCGTCGACGACCGGATTGCCCGTCACCGCGATGCGCGACGCGGGCACGCCCTCCGCGCGCAAGGTCCGCGCGTTGCTCTCGGTCGGCGCGAAGTGGAGCGACGCGAGCTGCGTGATCAGGCGGCGGTTCATCTCCTCGGGAAACGGGCTGCCGACGTCGCCCGTGCGCAGACCCGCCTCGACGTGCCCGACCGGGATGCGGCGCTGGAAGGCCGCCAGCGCGCCGGCCATGGCCGTCGTGGTGTCGCCCTGCACGAGCACGAGATCCGGCCGCAGCTCCGCGAGCAGCGGATCGAGGCCGGCCAGCACGCGCGCCGCGACGTCGGCCTGCGACTGACCCGCCTGCATGACGCGCAGATCGCGGTCGATGCGCACGCCGAGCTCGCGGGCGAACGGGTGCAGCAGCTCGACGTGCTGCGACGACGCGACCTGCACCGTCTCCACCCCGGCGCGCGCGGCGAGCGCGTGCAGCACCGGCGCGAGCTTGATGATCTCCGGGCGCGTTCCGAAGAGGCAGAGGATCCGGTGCATGGGCGGGTAGGATGCCCGGTTTCCTCGGCGCGCGGGAAGAGCGCGTGATAGCCTTGGACGCGCTCTTGCACCCGACTTGCCGGTCGCTTTGGTGTTGAGCGCACCGCGGCGCCTGCCGATCGAAGCAACACCGCACGGCCCGGGCCGACCGCTGCAGAGGATTTTCCGATTCCCATGGCAGGTGAGCCCAGCCGTACGAGTCCCGAAGGCGACCCTTCCCAGCGCCTCGAGGAGACGCTCTCGGGCTTCGGCGTCAACGCCGCGCTCGTGGAGGAGATCCGACAGCGCTACGACGTGGACCCGACCTCGGTCGACGAGCGCTGGAGCGAGCTGTTCGGGCGCTCCGAGGCGGAGGCCGCCGCGAGATCGCAGGGGGATGGCGGCGCGGCCGCCGAGCCGGGCGTCGGCATCGAGGATCTCGAGAAGCACGCGCGCGTCCTGCGCCTGATCCACGCCTACCGCGCGCGCGGCCACCGCATCGCCGACATCGATCCGCTGTCGGCCGCCACGACCTACTTCCCCGAGCTGGATCCGGCCCACTACGGCTTCGGCAACGACGACCTCGACCGCACCTTCCTGGCGGGCGACCTGCCGGGCGGGTCGATGCAGACCCTGCGCCAGATCCTCGCGCGCCTGCGCGCGACCTACTGCCGCAAGGTCGGCGTCGAGTTCACCCACATCCAGGATCCCGGCCGCAAGGGCTGGCTCCAGCGCCGCATCGAGGACACGCAGAACCAGACGCAGCTGACGCCCGTCGACCGCCTGCGCATCCTGCAGAAGCTCTCGGCCGCGGAGCTCTTCGAGCGCTTCCTCCACACGAAGTTCCTGGGACAGAAGCGCTTCTCGCTGGAAGGCTCCGAGACCGTGATCCCGATGCTCGACACCATCGTCGAGGATGCGCCCGCGCATCGCATCAAGGAGCTCGTGCTCGGCATGGCGCATCGCGGCCGGCTGAACGTGCTCTCGAACATCATGGGCAAGTCGCTCGAGTCGATGTTCTCGGAGTTCGAGGACAGCCCGCTGATCGACAGCCCGTTCGGCTCGGGCGACGTGAAGTACCACAAGGGCTTCACCAGCGATCGCATCACGCGCGCCGGCGCGTCGGTGCACCTCTCGCTCACGGCGAATCCGTCGCACCTCGAGGCGGTCGACCCGGTGGTGGAGGGCCGCGCGCGCGGCAAGCAGACGCGCGCGGGTGACGTCGAGGGCGAGACGATCGTCCCCGTGCTGATCCACGGCGACGCCGCCTTCGCGGGGCAGGGCATCGTGGCCGAGACGCTCAACCTCTCGAAGCTCGCGGGCTACTCGACGGGCGGCACGCTCCACCTCGTCATCAACAACCAGATCGGCTTCACCACGCCGCCCTCCGAGGCGCGCTCCACGCTCTACTGCACCGACGTCGCGAAGATGATCCAGGCGCCGATCTTCCACGTGAACGGCGACGACCCGGAGGCGGCCGTCCACTGCGTGAAGCTCGCCATGGAGTACCGGCAGCGCTTCCACGGCGACGTCGTGATCGACCTCGTCTGCTACCGACGTCACGGCCACAACGAGGGCGACGAGCCGAGCTTCACGCAGCCGCTGCTCTACGAGCGCATCCGCCAGAAGGAGTCGGTGCGCAAGCTCTACACCGAGCAGCTGCTGCAGAACGGCATGCTGCGGCCCGAGGATCCCCCGCGCATCGAGCAGGATCTCTCGGCACAGCTCGAGCGCGCGCTCGCCCAGATCGAGACGCGCCCGCCCGGTCCGGACGAGCCCTACGACGCGCGTGGCCCGTGGCAGGGCTTCTCGCGCACGGCTCCCGACGAGGAGCCCGACACCGGCGTGGCGCTCGCCGATCTCGCGCAGCTCGCGGAGCGGATCGGCTCCGTGCCGCCGGGCTTCCAGGTGCACCGCAAGCTGGCCGCGCTGCTCGAGAAGCGCAGCAAGGCCATCGCGGACGGCGCGATCGACTGGGGCACGGCGGAGGCGCTGGCCTTCGGCTCGCTGCTGCTCGAGGGCTTCGGCGTGCGCCTCTCCGGCCAGGACAGCACGCGCGGCACCTTCAGCCACCGCCACGCCGCGCTCGTCGACCAGCAGACGGGCGTCGAGTACGCGCCGCTCGACCACCTCGCCCCGCAGCAGGGACGCTTCCAGGTGTACGACAGCCTGCTCTCCGAGGCCGCCGCGCTCGGCTTCGAGTACGGCTACAGCATCGTCGATCCGCAGACGCTCACGCTCTGGGAGGCGCAGTTCGGCGATTTCGCGAACGGCGCGCAGGTGATCATCGACCAGTTCATCACGTCGGCGCACGCGAAGTGGCAGCGCATGAGCGGCCTCGTGATGCTGCTGCCGCACGGCTACGAGGGGCAGGGC
Organism: Myxococcota bacterium; assembly: GCA_036274295.1. GTDB lineage: Bacteria > Myxococcota_A > UBA9160 > UBA9160 > SMWR01 > DASUFZ01. The sequence goes on along the minus strand of DASUFZ010000255.1, from coordinate 953 downwards.
CCGGAGCACTCGAGCGCGCGCATCGAGCGCTTCCTCCAATCGTGCGCGGAGGACAACCTCCAGGTCGTGAACTGCACGACGCCGGCGCAGTACTTCCACGTGCTGCGGCGCCAGATGGCGCGCCGCTTCCGCTCGCCCCTGGTGATCTTCACGCCGAAGAGCCTGCTGCGCCTGCCGCGCGCGTCGTCGCACCCGGACGATCTCGCGAGCGGGCGCTTCCGCACCGTGCTCGACGATCCGACGGCGGCGGCGCGGCCGCAATCGGTGCGCCGCGTGATCCTCAGCAGCGGCAAGGTCTACTACGACCTGCTCGAGGAGCGGCAGCGCCGCCAGGGCGACGGCGACGTCTCCGTCGCGCTGCTGCGCGTCGAGCAGCTCTACCCGTGGCCCGGCGCGCGCATCGCGTCGCTGCTCTCGCGCTTCGAAGCGCTCGAGCACGCGGTCTGGTGCCAGGAGGAGCCGCGCAACATGGGCGGCTGGACCTTCGTGAACGATCGCCTGCCCGAGCTGCTGCCGGCCGGGCGAACGCTCCTCTACGCCGGCCGCGCGCCGTCGGCGAGCATCGCCGCGGGCTCGCCGCGCATCCACAAGCGCGAGCAGACGGCCCTGGTCTCCGAGGCGTTCACGGTCTCCTAGCTCTGCCGGGCCTTCGCGCTCGCTGATCGCTCGCGCTCGGGCATTCCGGCCGAAGCGAAACTGCGCCCGTCTTCGCGGGGGCCCACCTTCGCTCGCCTTCGGCTCGCTGCGCGCGCCTGCGGCGATTGCGCGCGTCGGCCGACTTCGGTCGGCCTCCTTGCTAACGAAATACGACGGGCATCGCTTCCCAGCCCTGCACGAACTCGGTCTTGATGCGGCGCAGCTTCTCCGCGCGCACCTCGTAGCCGGGCGCATGGTCGAGCAGCTTCATCAGGCACAGGCGCGCCTCGGCGCGCGCGAAGTGCTGCCCGATGCAG
>DASUFZ010000254.1:0-16399 GCA_036274295.1 Myxococcota bacterium | reverse complement strand
CTACATGAAGGTCCTCTCCGAAGGGACGGAGCCCTTGTGAGGGCGCGGGAGTTCATCCGGACGCGCTCTGCGTCGAGGCCGTCGGCCTAGACCCGCCCGCCTCGCAGCAACTTCCCCGGCAGCGCCCCCGTGTGCTCGCCGTTCTGGAAGGTCACCTCGCCCGACACGATCGTCGCGTCGTAGCCGTGCGCGCGCTGGATCAGGCGGCGCGCGCCGGCGGGCAGGTCGAACACGAGCTCCGGCAGCGCGAGCTGGAGATTCTCCCAGTCGATCACGTTGAGGTCGGCCTTCTTGCCGGGCGCGACGATCCCGCGATCGCGCAGCCCGTAGAGCTCCGCGGTGTCGCGGGTCATCTTGCGCACGACCCACTCGAGCGGGAGCTTCGGGCCGCGCTTGCGGTCGCGCGCCCAGTGCGTGAGCAGGAAGGTCGTCATGCTGGCGTCGCAGATGGCGCCGCAATGCGCGCCGCCGTCGCCGAGGCCGAAGGCGGAGTCCGGGTGCTCGAGCATGGCGCGCATGGCCTCGAGATCGCCGTCGCTGTAGGAGAGGATCGCGAGCATCAGCAGCGCGCGGCCCTCGCCCTCGAGCATCAGGTCGTAGAGGACGTCGAACGGGTCGCGGCCTTCGCGCGCGGCGATCGCCTTGACGCTCTTCTCGGGGCCGGGCTCGTAATCCGGCGGATCGCCCAGCGGGAAGATCTTGTGCAGGCCGTGCGCGATCAGCTGCATCACGACGCCGATGCGCGGGTCCGTCGCCTCGTTCTCCTCGGCGAGGATGCGCCGGCGGATCTCCGGATCGCGCAGCCTGGCGACGCGCGAGGCCAACGGCAGCGCCTCGAGCTTGCGATACGTGGGCCGGTACGAGAACGGGTGGAACGTCTGGTGGCCGATCAGCAGCATGGTCGGCCGCGAGCCGACCTGCGGCACGATGTGCGAGCCGTGCGCATTCGCGTCGCGGCAGAGCGCGAGCACCTCGCGGTACTGATCCTTGTCGACGTCGTTCTGCGAGAGCGCGAACGAGACGGGGCGCCCGATCTCGCGCGAGAGCTTGCGCATCCACGCCACTTCCTTCGCGGGCGCAGCGAGGTCCTCGCCCATGGCGCCGGCGGGCGCCAGCTCGAAGAGTCCGCGTCCGAGCTCGCCGAGCACGCGGCCGATGCCGAAGAGCTCGTCCTCGGCGGCGAAGGTGCCGGGCACCGGCTCTCCGTCGACCGCGCGGTGCACGATCGTGCGCGACGTCGAGAAGCCGAGCGCGCCGGCCTCGATCGCCTCGCGGACGATGGCGGCCATGCGCGCGATGTCGTCCGGCTTCGCGGGCTCGTTCTTCGCGCCGCGCTCGCCCATCACGTACGCGCGCACGGGCCCGTGCGCGACCTGCGTGCCGATGTCGAGCGCATGCGGCAGGCGCTCGAGCGCGTCGAGGAACTCGGGGAAGCTCTCCCAGCCCCAGCGCATGCCGGCCGCGAGCGCCGTGCCCGGGATGTCCTCGACGCCTTCCATCAGGCCGATCAGGAACTGCTCGCTGCCCTTGCGCACCGGCGCGAAGCCGACGCCGCAGTTGCCCATCACCACCGTGGTGACGCCGTGCCAGCACGACGGCGTCAGCAGCGCGTCCCACGTCGCCTGGCCGTCGTAGTGCGTGTGGATGTCGACGAAGCCCGGCGTGACGAGCTTGCCGCGCGCGTCGAGCGTGCGGCGCGCGGGCCCGAGGCTCTTGCCGACGGCGCTGATGCGCGCGCCGTCGATGGCGACGTCGGCTTCACGCGGCGCGGCGCCGGTGCCGTCGACCAGGGTTCCGCCTTCGAGGATCAGGTCGTGCATGCTTCGTTCTCCTGGCGGGCCTCTGCCCGGGACGTGAGATCGATCTCGATGCCGCCCGGCACGGGCCGCACCGCGAAGGTGGTGGCGGGCTTGCGGATCGGCTGCGCGAGGGGACGGCCGTCGCGCACGTCGAGCCGCCCGCCGTGGAGCGGGCACTCGAGCACGCAGCCCTCGAGGCGTCCCGCGTCGAGCGGGACGAGCGCATGGGGACAGCGGTTCTCCAGCGCGTAGAAGGCGCCCTCCGCGCGACACACGACGACGTTCCTGCCCTCGAGCGAGAGCGCGCGCATGCGCCCCTCGGCGAGATCGGAGACGTCGACGACGGGGCTCATTGCCCGACGTACCCCTCGAGCGTCTTGTGGAAGTGGCGGATGCGGATCTCCTGGTCGCCGAGGTGGAGCGCGCGGAAGGCCGCCGAGCGCATGCCCGCCTGGATGCGCGGCAGGTTGTAGAGATCCTCGTCCATCAGCTCGCCGCCCTCGCAGCGCCCGGCGAAGCGATCGCCGCGGGCCGCGTTGAGCTGGAGCTTCTCGGGGCGCGGCAGCTCAGCCGGCGCGCGCACCAGCGACACGAAGTCGAAGAACATCTTGTTCGGGTCGTCGGGGTGCGGGCGGTGCGTGAACACCCAGGTGAAGAGCGAGTGGGTGTTGAAGGTGAGGTTCGGGAAGACCGTGTAGTGGAAGTCGTCGCACATCTGCGACTCGGAGAGCTCCGAGAAGTCGCAGCCGAGCGCCGGCCCGAGCTTGCGGATCGCGTCGGCGAAGGCGGTGCGCGCCTCGGCCGCGCCGCCGCGGAACGACGCGACGTCGACGCCGACGCGCTTCAGGAAGAGATCGCGGATCCCCGGCGTCACCGTGCCCGCGCCCGCGTGCCGCTGCGAAGCCTGCACCTCGGGGAAGATCATGCGCGTGTGGCGGTCGTAGCAGTCGTACTGCGTGAGGACGTCGTCGCTGAATTCGAGGGTCCAGGTGTGCGTGGCCGAGAGGTGGTAGGCCTCGTTGAAGGCGTCGACGGAGGTCTTCCAGTTGCACTCGATCTCGATGGTCGCGTCGAAGGCGACCTGCCAGTCCTCGAAGTGGTACGGATCGAGGTGCGAGGGGATGACGCCGAGGTACTCGCGCAGCGGCTCCGCCTTCGGATCCAGGTTCAGGAAGACGAAGCCGGCCCAGGTCTCGCAGCGCACGGGCCGCAGGTCGAGGCCTTCGCAGCCCTGCGGAAAGCTCTGCGGATCGAGCGGCGCGACGAGCTTGCCGTCGATGTCGAACTGCCAGCCGTGGAAGAGGCAGGCGAAGCGGCCGGCGTGGCCGCGGCCGGGCTCGCGCAGGCGATTGCCGCGGTGCGTGCAGACGTTGTACCGCGCGGCCAGCGAGCCGTCGCGCTGGCGCACGATCAGCACCGACTCCGTGCCGATCTCGAAGGTGAAGTAGTCGCCCGGCTCCGGCGCGTCCGATTCGCGGCCCGCGAGCAGCCACACGCGAGTCCACATGCGCTCCCACTCGAGCGCGGCGTACTCGCGCGTCGTGTAGCGCTCCTTCGGAATGGGCGCGGTGCCGAGGTGGGGCACGGGGGCGCGTTCGTGCGGAGTGCGGAGCGGTGACGCCACGATTCCTCCTAGGCCGGTGTGCGCCGCAGGCCCGCGACCAGCAGCCCGGCCGCGGCGCGCAGGTGACGCTCGCCGGAGACGTCGACGTAGGGGCTCGACGAGAGCAGGTGCTGGATCAGGCCGACCTGCATCGCGCGCAGCACCTCGGCCGTCGTCTCGACGTCGAGGTCGGCGCGGAACTCGCCCTGCGCGACGCCCTGGCGCAGCAGCGCGACGAGCTTGTCGCGCCACTCGGCCATGGCGCGCCGCGCGGACTCCTCGAAGCCGAGGCGCATCTGCGCGGCGTCGGCCGCGGCCATCGCCAGCAGCAGCGGACGCCGTCGCGTGTCGGCCAGGTTCACGCGCAGCCAGGCCTCGAGCGCCTCGCCGCAGGAGGGCGCCTCGGCGAGCGCGCGGTCGACCGTCGCGGACCACTCCTCGAGCATGTGGTCCTGCACTTCGCGCGCGAGCTCTTCCTTCGAGCCGAAGTGGTTGTAGACGAGCGCGCGCGAGACGCCGGCCGCGGCGGCGACGTCGTCGATGCGCGTGCGCGCGAAGCCGTTCTTGGCGAAGCAGTGCGCGGCGACCTCGAGGATGCGCGTGCGCCGCTGCTCGCTGCGCGAGGGACGGGGCGAGGCGTCGAGGCGGGGAGCAGCCACGGCGGCGCAAATTAGACGAAATAGTCCAATCGTGTCAATTTCGTCTTCCTATCTCTCTTCTATCGAGCGGGTACCCTGGCGCGCCATGTGGCGGGCCTTGCTGCGTTTCTCCCTGCTCGGGGCGCTGCTCTTCAGCGCGGACCGCCTCTTCCTGCGCGCGCCGCCGACGCCCGAGCCGGTGGTCGTCACGGGCGCGCGGCTGGAGGCGCTACGCCAGGAGTCGCTGCGCTTCGGCGCCGCGCAGGACCCCGCCGCGCTGGCCGCGCTCGTGCAGGCCGAGGTCGACGACGAGCTGCTCTACCGGCGCGCGCGCGCGCTCGGACTCGACCGCAACGATCCCGTGGTCGTGCAGCGCCTGGTCCAGAACCTCCGCTTCGCGGGCGCGGATCCGGATCGCGACGACGCATCGCTCTATGCCGAGGCGTTGTCGCTCGGCCTCGATCGCAGCGATCCGCTCGTGCGTCGCCGTCTGGTGCAGCGCATGCGCCTCGAGCTGGAAGGCGCCGCGCAAAGCGCCGAGCCGAGCGAGGCGGAGCTGCGCCAGCGCTACGACGCTGACGCCGCGCGCTACCAGCTCCCCGCGCGCACGCGCTTCGCGCAGCTCTACTTCGCGCGGGGCCACGAGGCGCAGGCGCGCGCCGCGCTCGCGCAGCTTCGCGCGGAGAACGTCGCGCCCGCGGACGCCGCCGCTCGCGGCGAGCCGTTCCTGCATCCGTTCGCGCAGCCGCCGCAGGCCGACGCCGAGCTGGCGGCGCGCTTCGGACGCGAGTTCGCCGAGGCGCTTGCCGCGCTGCCGCCGGGCTCCTGGCAGGGCCCCGTGCCCTCCGCCTACGGACAGCATCTCGTCTACATCGAGGAGCGGACCTCTGCCGGCCAGGCGCCCTTCGAGACGGTGCGCGAGCAGGTGCGGCTCTCGGTGCTGGCCGAGCGGCGCGCGAACGCCCTCGCGCAGGAGCTCGCGCGCATGCGCGAGGGCGTTCCCGTCGTGATCGAGGGCGCGACGCCGACGCCGGGCGCTGCTCCGGCAGATTCGCGCGCAGGCGGCTGAACCCACGAATTTGTACTTCGATCATTTTTTGATTGAAGTCCACGAAAGGCCGGCATAGGGTGGGTCCGTCTGCGAGCCGGAGGTCTGCGATGAAGGTGTTCCGGGATCGGGTGGCGGTCGTGACGGGTGGCGCCAGCGGCATCGGCAAGGCGCTGGCCAAGGCCTTCCTCGGCGAAGGCATGAAGGTGGTGATCGCCGACGTCGAGGCGCCCGCGCTCGACAAGGCGGTGAAGGAGCTCGGCGGACGCGTCGGCGGCGTCGTCACCGACGTGTCGGATCCGAAGTCGGTGCAGGCGCTCGCGGACCGCGTCTACTCGCTGCACGGCGCGTGTCACCTGCTCTGCAACAACGCCGGCGTGTCGGTGCCCAACCTCGACGTGTGGGAGACGGAGCCGTCGGACTGGGAGTGGGTGTTCGGCGTGAACGTGCGCGGCATCGCGCACGGCATCCAGGCGTTCGTGCCGCGCATGCTCGCGTCGGGCGAAGAGGGCTTCGTCATGAACACCTCCTCCGGCGACGGCGGCATCTCGCCGCTCGCGCAGCAGGTGGTGTACGCGTCGAGCAAGGCGGCCGTGTCGATCCTGACCGAGTGCCTCGCCGCGCAGCTGATCGGCCGCAACACGAAGCTTCGGGCCGCGATCTTCTATCCCTCGGGCGGCATGCTGGCGACGGGCATCTGGACCACCAAGCGCAACCGCCCCGCGGCGCTCGCGCGCAAGCAGCAGGTGGATCCGGCGCGCGAGACGACCTTCGAGGCCTTCATGGCCGGCGCGAAGAAGGCCGGCTTCGACCTGCCGGTACAGGATCTCGACCAGCTCGCGCAGTTCGCGCTCGACGGCATCCGCAACGAGGACTTCGTGATCATGATCGACCGCAAGTCGATGGAGGCCACCTTGCGCGACCGCGCGGCGAAGCTGGCGAGCGGCCAGTGCCCGATCGAGCTCCAGCACATGGGACTCACCTGAGCCCCGGGGAGAGCCGCGTGTCGAAGCTCCTCCTGATCAGCGCCGATTGCCACGCGGGCGCGCTGCCCGCGACCTACAACGAGTACATGCCGAAGCGCCTCCACGCGGAGGCGAACGCGTGGTGGCTGGCGTACGCGCGCGAGATGATGTCGCGCGCGGGCACCTTCTTCGATCAGGAGGCCGTGGAGGCCTACGCGGAGAAGGTCGGCGAGGGCGGCGCGCGCATGCGCGCCTTCTCGAACCCGAACCTGCGCGTCCGCGACGACGAGATCGCGCGCATGCTGCACGACGCCTCGAGCCCGTTCGCGCCGCGTCGCGGCGAGTTCGACATGGGCGTCCGCACGCGCGAGCTCGACGCCGATGGCATCGCGGGCGAGGTGATCTTTCCGCAGATGGCGCCCTTCGGCGCGGGGCTGATGCAGTACCGCTACCCCGTCACGCCGGAGCAGAGCCTCGCCGGCTGCCAGGCCTACAACCGCTGGCTCGCGGACTTCTGCGGCGCGGATCCCGCGCGACACGCCGGCGTGGCGCTGATCGACGTCGAGGACATCGACGCCACGGTGCGCGAGGTGCGCGCCGCGAAGGAGCTGGGCCTGTGGGGCGGCGTGCTGCTGCCGACCCACACGGGGGCCCATCCCTTCTATCACCACCCGCGCTACGAGCCGCTGTGGGCCGCGTGCGAGGAGCTGGAGATGCCGCTCCATTCGCACTCCGGCTGGTCGCCCGACTACGGCGACGTCGCCACCGCCACCGCGATGTACATCACCGAGGTGGACATGTTCGCGCAGCGCCCGTTCGCGGCGCTGATCTGGTCGGGCGCCTTCGAGCGCCACCCGCGGCTCGCGTACATCCTGACCGAGACGGGTGTCGGCTGGATGGCCGAGAAGCTGCGCGTGCTCGAGTTCAAGGCCGACAACCCGATCTTCAAGCACTTCACCCGGGAGCTGTCGCTCTCGCCGAGCGGCTACTTCCAGCGCCAGTGCTACCTCGGCGCGTCGTTCCTGCCGTTCCACGAGGGCCGCTTCCGCCATGCCCTCGGCGTCGACAAGCTGATGTGGGGCTCGGACTACCCGCACCTCGAGGGGACCTGGCCGAACACCCTGAAGGCGCTGCACGAGACCTTCTCGACCTATCCCGAGGACGAGGTGCGCGCGATCCTCGGCGGCAACGCCGCGCGCGTGTACGGCTTCGACCAGGGCGCGCTCCAAAAGATCGCCGACGAGATCGGGCCGACGCTCGCGCAGATCCGGGGCGAGGCCTGAGCGTGGAGCGCAAGCCGTTGCCCTCGCGGCGCGAGCGACACCGCATGGCGGTGCGCGAGCGCATCGTCGAGGCCGCGCGCTGGCTGTTCGAGGAGCAGGGCTACGAGGCCACCACGGTCAACGACGTCGTGCGCCGCGCCGACATCGCCTACGGGACCTTCTTCAACCACTTCCCCTCGAAGCTCGACCTGCTGCGCGAGATCACCGACGTCGCGCTGCTCGATCTCTTCGAGAACATGGAAGGCGTGCGCAAGAGCCCGGGCCCGTTCGCGGACCACCTGATCGCGCTGTTCGAGGCGTCGGCCGCGCGCATGGAGCACAAGGGCCCGCGCGTGCGCGAGCTGACCGCCGCGATGGCGGCGCTGATGGTTCCGCAGACGCCGGGAGCCGACGACCGCCGCATCCGCATCGCCTTCCGCCGGATCCTCGAGGACGGCCTCGCGACGGGCGAGGTGCGCGACGACGTCGATCTCGAGACGCTCACCGAAATCGTGGTGGGAAGCTGGAACTCGATGTTCCTCTCGTGGGTGCACGTCGACGGCTATCCGCTGCGCGAGCGCGCCGCGAGCGCGGGGCGCTTCCTCGCCGGCGCCGTGGCGGCGACGGGGGAACGCTGAGTGGACCGCTACCTCGTCATCTCCTCCGACGGCCACGCCGGTCCGCGCCCGCAGGTCTACCGCGAGTACCTCGATCCGCAGTACCGCGCGGAGTTCGACGTCCAGCACGCGGCGCGCATGGCCGCGCTGGCGCAGGCGGGCGAGATGCTGGAGATGCGGCGCGAGAGCCTGAAGTGGGCCGCGGGCAACAAGTACGGCCTGGCCGGCGCGTGGGACAGCGACCGCCGCAACGAGATCCTCGACGCCGACGGCGTCGCCGCGGAGATCCTGTTCGTCGACGGTCTCACCGAGGAGAACTCGCCACCCTTCGGCGGCGACCTCGGGCTGGTGCCGCTGGGCGCCGTGCCCGAGCTCCAGTGGGCGGGCGCGCGCGCCCACAACCGCTGGATGGCGGAGTTCGTGGCGATGGCGCCCGAGCGCCGCTTCGGCCTGGCGCTGGTGACACCGTTCTGGGGCGTCGACACGGCGGTTGCGGAGGTCGAGCTCGCACGCGAGCGCGGGCTCCGCGGGATCATGCTGCCGCACATGTGGACGGGACAGGATCCCTACCACCACCCGAAGTACGAGCCGCTCTGGGCCGCGTGCGCCGACCTCGGGATGGTCGTGCACTTCCACTCGGGCGCCGCGCCGATGCAGGAGTACTTCGGCGCCGCGCTCTTCGGCGCGCAGGCCGCGAACGCGGGCAACAGCCCGCCGGCCGTCGAGCTGCCCGGCGCGCTCGGCATCTACGTGACCGAGGTCGCGTGGTGGCTCACGCGGCCGCTCGTCTTCATGATCTGGGCGGGCGTCTTCGAGCGTCACCCGAAGCTCAAGCTCGTGATCACCGAGGGCAGCACCATCTGGGTGCCCGAGCTGCTGACCTTGATGGATCACCGCTTCAGCGCGCATCACTTCTCCGCGAAGCTCGGCACCGGCTACCGCAAGCACCTGGCGATGAAGCCCTCCGAGTACTTCCGCCGCAACGTGCGCGTCGGCAGCTCGGCGATGTCGCGGCGCGAGGCCGAGCTGCGCCACGAGATCGGGCTCAGGGCGATCATGTGGGGCACCGATTACCCGCACCCGGAAGGCACCTGGCCGCAGACCCGCGCGATGATGCGCGACGTGTTCCTCGGGCTGCCCGATGCGGAGATCGCCGCGATGCTCGGCGGCAACGCCGCCGAGTTCTACGAGTTCGATACCGAGAAGCTGGCGCCGCTGGTGCAGCGCATCGGCCCTCGGCGAAGCGAGTTCCACCAGGAGGGATGAACATGGCCTTCGATACCAACAACCTGAAGACCAACCCGGGCGACATCCTCGGCTGGCCGTTCCTGAAGATCGACTACCCGACGGATCCGAAGAAGCTCGCTGCGCTGCTGCCGCCGGGCATTGCGCCGGGCAAGCAGTCGAACGTGCACCTGTCGATCTACTGCTTCCCGGTCCCCGACGAGCCCGAGTACGGGATCGTGATCAGCGTCGACGCCGACTACCGCGGCACGCCCGGCTTCTACGCGCTGGCGTACGGCATCGACCAGGAGTCGGCCGTCTACATCAGCAAGGACATGAACGGGCAGCCGAAGTACCTGGCGGAGATCGAGTACTACCGGATGGGACCCGCGGTGAGCGCGCGCTGCTCGCACCACGGCTACACGTTCCTCGAGTTCAAGGGCAAGACGACGGGTCCGGCGCCGCTGCCGGCCACGCAGCTCGAGCACGAGTGGTGGATCAAGGTCTCGCGCGCCGTCGGCGGCGCCGAGAAGAGCTACGACTTCCCGCCCCACGTGGTGATGGTGAAGGCCGACTACAAGCCGGTCTACCGCGAGGCGATCCAGGGCGAGCTGAAGCTGCTCGAGAGCCCGTGGGATCCCATCGCGACCCTGCTGCCGATCACCGGCCCCGCGACGTCGTATCTCTCGTGGGCGATCCCGACCGCGCGCGATATCACGCTCGAGGGCAAGCTCGATCCCGACGCGTTCTGGCCGTTCGTCGACACGATCGGCAGCTCGCGCTGGCCGGGCAAGTCGGGCGGGCCGCGTCGTTAGTTCGACTCCAGCAGATTCGCGCGCAGGCGGCCGAGCGTCGCGTCGTCCATGCCGAGGCCGTCGCGCACGTACGCGGCGTCGCTGCCGTAGCGCGCGTCGATCGTGTCGAAGGCGGCTTGCAGGTACGCCGGGCGGGCCTCGAAGAGCGGGCGCACGTCGTCGGGATCGGTGCGGAAGAGCGACACCACGCGCAGCACGTTCAGCATGCGGCTGGTGGACGCCTCGCTGAAGCCGTTGGTCAGCAGGTAGTCCTGCATGATCGCCTCGCGCGGGACGCCGAGCGCCATCAGCAGCGACGCGGCGGCGAAGCCCGCGCGGTCCTTGCCCGCCGTGCAGTGGAAGAGCACCGGCAGGTTCTGCGGATCCGCGAGATCGTGCAGGAAGCCGGAGTAGACCGGCGCGAACTCGGTGACGAAGGCGCGGTTGCCCTCGACGAGCATGGCGGCCATCTCGTCCGCGTGCGCGCCGCCGGAGAGGATGCGATCGCGCAGGGTCTGCGGGTCGAGCGCCTCGCCGAAGATCGGCCGCAGCACCACGCGCGGCGCCGGACGCACGGGCAGGCGGTCGGGCTCGCGCTCGCGTTCGAGATCCGAGCGAAAGTCGACGACCTGCTGCACGCCGAGGCGCGAGAGATAGGTGACGTCGTCGTCGCTGAGGTCGCCGAGCGCGTCCGAGCGGTAGACCTGGCCCCAGCGCACGCGCCGGCCGTCGGCGCCGGTGTAGCCGCCGAGATCGCGCGCGTTGTGCGCGCCGTCGAGGGGCAGGCGCCGCGCGGACTCGCGCGAAGCCTCGGGCAGCGCGCTCGGGATGATGCGCGTCTCGGGTGGCACGCCGCGCTCGCAGGCGAGGGCAGCGAGCAGCAGGAGCGCGAGGGCGGGTCGGGCCGTGCGAGGGGCCTTGCGGGGCATGGCGCGGCGCACGCTAGCAGCTGCGGCGGACAATTCGCTGGCCAGATCGGCCCGATCGGTGGTAGACACGGGAGCGCGACGGCAGGGCGCCCGCATTGTCGACGACCGATCCCGCCTCCCAGGCTCGGCTTCCGCGGCAGCTCGATCGGCTGATCGAGACGGAGCTCGTCCAGCACCTCGTCCGGCAGGCGCCCACCGGCTTCGTCACCGGAGCCCTGACCGTCGCGGCGATGCTGTTCGTCTTGTGGAGTGCCGCACCGAGAGCTGCGCTCCTGGCCTGGCTGGTCGCGATGGGGCTCCTCACGGCTCCGGCGTTCTACGTCGTCTGGCGCTGGCGGCGGCTCCGGCAGGCCCCCGAGGAGATCTCGCGGTGGCGGCGGGCGCTGGCCGTCGGCTACGGGCTCGCCGGGGTGGGGTGGGGCTCGGCCTCGATCCTGCTCCATCCGCACGTGTCGACGCCCTTTCAGCTGTTCCTGCTCTTCGTCCTCGGAGGCTCGGGCGTCGGGGGCATGGCCGCGCTCGCGCCGGTGCGCGGGGCGTTCGTCGCCTATCTGAGCGCGATCTACCTGCCCATGATCGCGGTGCTGCTCGCGGCCGCGACCTTATCGAGTGTCGCGACGGGACTCCTGCTGCTCGTCTTCTGGGTGGCGGCGATGTTCCTCGCCACGGACATCCGGCGCCTGCTCGTCGGCTCGCTGGCGCTGCGCTTCGAGAATCTCGAGCTGATCTCCGGCCTGTCGAAGGCGAAGGACGAGGCGGAGGCGGCGAGCCGATCCAAGACGCTGTTCCTCGCCAACGTGAGCCACGAGCTGCGCACGCCGCTCACGCTCATCCTCGGACCGATCCGGCGGATCCTCGGCTCGGGGGCGACGCGCGAGCTGCGGGGCGATCTCGAGACCGCCCTGCGGAATGCGCAGGCGTTGCAGAAGCACGTGAACGATCTCCTCGAGGTCGCGCAGCTCGACGCAGGCCGGATGGAGCTGTCCCTCGCGCAGATGGACCTCGTCGAAGCGGTGCGGCGGACGGCCTCGCTCTTCGAGGTCGTGGCGCGCGAGCGCGAGGTCCGGCTCTCGGTCGAGACGCCGGACGCGCTCCCGCTGGCGGCCGACTCCCCGAAGATCGAGCGCGTGCTGCTGAACCTGCTCTCGAATGCGATGAAGTTCGTGCCGGACGGCGGGCGCGTGCGCGTGGCGCTGCGCGCGCTTCCCGATGAGATGTTGCTCTCCGTCGACGACAGCGGTCCGGGCGTTCCGCTCGCAATGCGCGAGGCGATCTTCGAGCGCTTCCGCACGGGCGAAGCCACGGCGCGCTCGGGCGGGACGGGTCTCGGACTCGCCATCGCGCGCGAGCTGATCTCGCTCCACGGCGGACGCGTCGAGGTCGGCGAGAGCGCCGACGGCGGCGCCCGGTTCGAGGTGAGGCTGCCGTGCGCGCCGGACGCGGCGGTTCGAGTGCCCGGAACGCGGCCCGCCGACCGCGCCCTGCTCGACGAGGTGGCGCGGCAGACGGTGAAGGAGCTGCGCTCGCGCAGCGAGCCGGCGCCGGCGCTCCACGAGCGCGGCGGCAGCCAGGGGCTGGTGCTCGTCGTCGAGGACCATCCCGAGATGAGCCGGTTCCTCGCCGATTGTCTCGCGTCCGACTACCGCGTCGCGACCGCGTTCGATGGCCGCCAGGGGCTCGAGAAGGCGCTCGAGCTGCGGCCGGATCTCGTGCTCTGCGACGTGATGCTGCCGGTGATGGGCGGCGACGTGCTCGTGCGCGAGCTGCGCACGCATCCGGAGCTCGACGGCACGCCGATCGTCGTGCTGACCGCGAAGGCGGACGACGCGCTGCGCATCCGCCTGCTGCGGGAGGGCGCGCAGGACTTCATTACGAAGCCCTTCGTCGCCGAGGAGCTGCGCGCGCGGGTCGCGAGCTTCGTCACCTCGAAGCGCGCGCGCGACGTCCTCCAGCGCGCTCTCTCGAGCCAGAGCCGCGACCTGACGGCCCTCGCCGACGAGCTGGCCGCGGCGAATCGCGCCAAGGACGAGTTCCTCGCCGTGCTGTCGCACGAGCTGAAGTCGCCGCTCACGCCGATCCTCGGCTGGGCCCGGCTCCTCCAGGAGGGGAAGCTCGACGCGCCGACGCGCGCGCACGGGCTCGACGTGATCGAGCACCACGCCCAGCTCCAGGCGCGGATCGTCGAGGATCTCCTCGATGTGTCGCGCGCGATGACGGGCAAGCTCCGGCTGAACGCGGTGCCGATCGCGCTCGGTCCGGTCATCCTGGCCGCGCTCGACGCGGTGCGCACCATGGCCGACGCGAGGAACGTCGCCCTCGAGATCGACATCGACCCGGCCGCCGGCCTGATCGCGGGCGACGCCGACCGGCTCCAGCAGGTCGTGTGGAATCTCCTCTCCAACGCGATCAAGTTCACGCCGCAGGGCGGCCGCGTGGAGATCGGGCTCGCGCGCGTCGGCGGCCACCTCCACCTCGAGGTCCGCGACAACGGCTGTGGCATCCGCCGCGAGCTGTTGCCGCGGCTCTTCGAGCGCTTCTGGCAGGCCGACAGCTCCACCACCCGGTCGCAGGGCGGACTCGGGCTCGGGCTCACGGTGGTCCGCTCGCTGGTCGAGCTGCACGGCGGCTGGGTGAGAGCCGAGAGCGAGGGCGAAGGACGCGGCGCCACGTTCACGGTGACCTTGCCGCTCTTCTCCGGCGTCCATCGCCCCGTCGTCGACGCGCCGTCGGCCGCGCCGCTCCCGGCCTTCCCGGGACTGAGAGTGCTGGTGGTCGACGACAACCCCGACACCTGCGAGATCGTTGCGGAGATCCTCGAGCGCGCGGGCGCGCAGGTGCGCATGTGCGTGGGCGCGAGCCAGGCCCTCACGACCATGGATCGCTGGCTTCCCGACATCCTGGTGTCGGACATCGCGATGCCCGGCGAGGACGGCTACACGCTGATCCGCAAGGTGCGCGCGCGCCGCATCGAGGAGGGAGGCCGGGTGCCCGCCGTCGCGCTGACCGCCTACGGGCGCAGCGAGGATCGCGCGAGGGCGCTCTCGTCAGGCTTCCAGGTGCACGTCGACAAGCCGGTCGAGCCGGGTGACCTGATCGCGACCGTCGCGCGGATCGCCGGACAGCGCGCGCGGTCTTTGCATTAGCGCGGCTTGCAGCCGGCGCCGCGCGCGAGGATCGGCGCGAGCGCCGTGGCGACGTGATGCGCCAGGCGCTCGCTGCCCGTCTGCGTGAAGTCGAAGAGATCGACGAAGCCGTCCTGCCAGGCGCCGTCGAGATCCGCGGGCGGGTCGAGCACCTCGGCGCGGTAGGCGACACCGAGGAGCGGCAGCAGGCGCGCGTGGTTGTGGTTCGCGACCACGAGCCAGCGCGTCTCCGGCCAGACGGCCTCGTGGAAGCGGATCGCGCGTGCGGGCGAATCGGCGTCGACGGCCAGCGCGATCGGCACCAGCGCGACGTCGACGCCGTGGGCGCGCGCGGCCACGAGCAGGCTGCGATAGCCGCGCGCCGCCGGCGAGCGGCGCAGCAGCTCGGGGTCCGGCGCGATCTCCTCTGCGGCGCGCAGGCGCCGCGCCTCGATGCGCTCGCGCAGCGGCCGCTCGAGCGCCGCCAGCCAGCGCGACGCGCGCGCGTCCGACTCGGTGGCCTTCAGGCCGTCGTCCTTCGGCAGCAGGCCGTCGAGCGCGTCGATGCCCGGGTAGACGACGATGAGATCCGGCGCGAGCGGCGCGATCTGCGCGTCGTAGCCGCCGCCGACGCTCTGGAGCGTGCGCCCCGGCAGACCCGCGTTGCGCACGTCGACGGGACGCTCGCACGCGTAGGCCGTCGCGATCTCGCGCTCGAGCAGGTCGGGCCACGGCCGGTCGTCGCCGTTCTGCGTCGCGCCGAAGGTGGCGGAGTTGCCGACCACGACGATGCGCCAGGCGCCTTCGCGCGGCGGCTCCGCGCGGCGGAGTCCCAGCTCGTCGAGCTCGATCTCGCTCTCGAAGAGGCTGAAGCGCTGGCCCGGCACGAGCTGCGTCTCGCCGCGCAGGATCTTGCGCGCCTCGGCGCGCTCCTCCCACCAGAGCCGCATCGCTTCGGGATCGCCGCCGGCGACGTCGAAGAGCGGGCTCGCCTGCGTAGGGCTCGCGGGCCGGCCGGGCAGCAGCTCCGCCAGGGAGAGCAGGGCGCACACCGCGGCGAGCGCGGCGGCGCCGTAGCGCAGCCAGGCCGCGCGCCCGCGCGTCGCGACGACGAGGCTCACGGCCAACAGCCACGCGCCGGCGTGGAATGCGAGCGCGCTGTCGGCGAGGTGCCCGCGCACGAGGAGCTCCGCGCCCCCGATCAGGCCGACGAGCAGGAGCAGGGCGCGGGTCGACACGGGGGCTGGACCCTACCACGCCCGGCCGGTCACAATGCCGCCCCATGCACGACGCGGACGAGCTCGTGGACGAGGTGCGCGGCTGGATCGACGCGGCCGAGCACATCGTCGTGCTGACCGGCGCCGGCATCTCGACCGATTCGGGCATCCCGGACTTCCGCGGTCCGCAGGGCCTGTGGACGAAGAATCCCGAGGCCGAGAAGATGGCGACGATCCAGCACTACATGGCGAGCCGCGATGTGCGGAAGCTCGCCTGGAAGACGCGCCTCGATCTCGAGGCGCGCAAGGCCGCGCCGAACCCGGGCCACCTCGCGCTCGTCGAGCTCGAGCGGCGCGGCAAGCTCCACGCGCTGATCACGCAGAACGTCGACGGCCTGCACCTCGCGGCCGGCACGTCGCGCGAGCGCATCATCGAGATCCACGGGACGTTGCAGGAAGTGGTGTGCATGTCGTGCGGCGAGCGCGCGCCGATGGAGCGCGCGCTCGCGCGCGTGCGCGCGGGCGAGGAGGATCCGCCGTGCCGCTCGTGCAGCGGCATCCTGAAATCCGCCACGATCTCGTTCGGCCAGGGCCTCGTGGCGCAGGATCTCGCGCGCTGCGAGCAGGTCGCGCAGCAGTGCGACCTGCTGCTCGCGGTGGGCTCGACCCTGGCCGTGTATCCCGTCGCGGGCGTGGTCCCGCTCGCGCGCCAGAGCGGCGCGCGTATCGCCATCCTGAACGGCGGTCCGACCGAGATGGACGACATCGCCGACGCGGTGCTGCGCGGCTCGATCTCCGAGCTGCTGCCGCGCCTCGTCGCCGCTGCCGGCGCCTCGCCGCCACGGAGTCACTGACATGCGTCTTTCCGAGCTCGAACGCGCGGACCGCCTGCGCCTGCTGAAGTTCGTGTGCGCCTTCGCCTGGGCGGACCTCGAGGTCCACCCCGAGGAGCGCGCCTTTGCGTTGCGCCTCGTGCGCCGCCTCGGCCTCGACGAGGCCGAGGAGCGCCAGGTGACGGGCTGGCTCGAGGTGCCGCCGCCGCCCGAGTCCGTCGACCCGACCGACATCCCCGCCGAGCACCGCAAGGTGTTCCTCGCCGCCATCGACGGCGTCATCGCCGCCGACGGCGAGGTGCAGCCGGAGGAGCGCGAGAGCCTGCGGGTGCTGGAGCAGCTGCTGCG
>DASUFZ010000253.1:0-2433 GCA_036274295.1 Myxococcota bacterium | reverse complement strand
GACACGAGACCGGTCATGTCGCCGACCAGGTGCATCATGGTGTAGGCGTCGATCGGCGCGGGCGCGCTGGTGCGGCCGTAGCCGCGCATGTCGGGCGCGACGGCGTGGTAGCCCGCCGCCGCGAGCGCCGTGAGCTGGTGTCGCCACGAGTACCAGCACTCGGGGAAGCCGTGGCAGAGGAGCACGAGCGGACCCGCGCCCGCCTCGGCCACGTGCATCGAGATCTCGCCGACCTGCACCTGGCGATGTCGGATCGCGGCGTCGCTCAAGGGCACTCCCAATAGAAGCAGGGTGGGGGCCTAGCCTATTTCATTCCAAAGTTGGACACAAGTACAGTTATGGAATAGGATGCCGGCCGCATGAGCGCTCCGTCCCCCGCACCGGCCCTCTCGCGGCGAGACCGCAAACGCGAGCGCACGCGCCGCGAGATCTACGAGGCGGCCATGCGGCTCTTCGCGCGGGACGGCTTCGACGCCGTGACCCTCGCCCAGATCTGCGAGGCCGCCGACGTCGGCCGCGGGACCTTCTTCCTGCACTTCCCGAGCAAGGCCGCGCTGCTCGCCGAGTTCAACCAGCGCGTCGCCGAGGACTTCCGCGCCGCGCTGCGCGAGCCGCGCGCCTCGGCGCGCGACGAGCTGCGCGCGCTCGTCGAGCGCATCAGCGTCGAGCTGGTCGCGCAGGCCGAGATCATGACGGCGATGCTCGCCGAGTTCTTCGTCAGCCCCGAGGCGCAGGCCGCTGCCATGCAGGAAGACAACGCGCTGACGGTGCTCGTCGCCGAGATCATCGAGCGCGGGCAGCAGAGCGGCGACTTCGCGCGCAGCATCCACCCGCGCCTCGCGGCCGCTTCCTTCTTCGCGACGGCCGGCGCGATCATCAGCGGCAAGGTGTTCCGCCAGGGCGAGCTGCCGCCGGCCGAGATCAACCGCCAGTTCCTCCAGATCGTCTTCTCGGGGCTCGGCCCGGATGGCGACCGAAAAGCGAGCGGTCCGCTCGCGCGTCCGCGCCGCGCCGCGCGTCCCCGCTGACGGTGACGTCCCGGCGGATCGTCGTGATCGGGGGCTCGGTCGCGGGCCTCGGGGTCGCCCTGGCGCTCTCGGGCCGCGGCCACCGCGTCACCCTGCTCGAGGCCGACGCGTCGCCGCTGCCCGCGAGCCACCACGAGGCCTTCGCGCGCTGGGAGCGGCGCGGCTCGCCGCAGGCGCGACACTCGCACGCGTTGCTCGCGCGCCTGCGCAACCTGATCCGCGACCACGCGCCGGAGCTGCTCGAGAAGCTGCTGGCCTGCGGCGCGGAGGAGCTGCGCTTCACCGACCGGGTGCGCGAGCTCTTCGCCGATCCGGTGCTCGAGCCCGGCGACGAGGACATCGTCTTCCTGGCGTGCCGCCGCATCACCTTCGAGTGGGTGCTGCGCCGACACGTGCTGGAGACGGGCCGCGTCGAGTTCCGCGACGGCGTCGAGGTGACCCGGCTCGAGGCCGTCCGCGAGGGCGCTGGCCCGCCGCGCGTGACGGGCGCATGGGCGAAGCTGCCGGACGGCCGCGAGGAGCTCGTCTCCGGCGATCTCGTCGTCGATTGCTCCGGCCGCCGCTCGAAGCTCCGCAGCTGGCTGCCGGCGCTCGGAACGGCGCCGGTGCGCGAGGCATCGAGCCCGTGCGGGATCTTCTACACGTCGCGCTTCTACCGCCTGCTCGACGGCGCCGCGCCGCCGGAGCTCGAGGGCGGCATCGTCGGTGTCGACCTCGGCTACCTGAAGGTCGGCATCTTCGCGGGCGACTCGCGCGTCTTCTCGATCACGTTGGCGGCGTCGCCGACGGACGCAGACATGCGGCGCGTGCTGCGGCTGCCGGCCTTCGAGGCTGCCGTCGCAGCGGTGCCGCTGGCGGCCGCATGGACGGCGCCCGGCGTCTCGACGCCCGTCAGCGACGTCAACGGCATGGCGAAGCTCGACAACACGCGGCGCTGGCTCGTCGAGAACGGCGAGCCGCTCGCGCTCGGCTTCCACGCCGTCGGCGACTCCTTGATCCACACGAATCCGATCGTCGGCCGCGGCTGCTCGCTCGCCTGGACGAGCGCCTTCGATCTGGCGGACTGCATCGATGCGCACGGGGACGATCTGCGCGCACTCGCGCTCGCGCATCACGAGCGGGTCGAGCGCAACATCGTGCCCTGGTACGACCTCCAGCTCTTGCAGGACGCCGATGCCATCGACGTCGCCGAGGCGCAGCAGCGCGGCGAGGATCCGTTCCAGACCGCGAATCCGGACGGCTCGCAGAACCCCAAGGCCTTCGTGCGCTCGCTGCTCAAGGAAGGGCTGACGCCGGCGCTGCGCGAGGATCTCCCGCTCCTGCGCGTCTTCGTGCGGACCTTGAATCTGCTCGACCCGCCGGGCGACCTGATGCGGAACCCGGTCTTCCTCCAGGGTCTGCTCGC